>NZ_CP119569.1 GCF_029277445.1 Pararhizobium qamdonense
TGAATATTCGCGGCTGAACTGGGATGGGCTTTCATAGCCAACCTCAAAAGCGGCCGTCTCGACGTTGGCTCCTTCAGACACCATCAGACGCCGCGCCTCCAAGAGACGAAGTTGTTTCTGATATTGCAGCGGAGTAAGAGATGTCAGCTCTTTAAAGCGTCGATGAAAGGCGGAGGGGCCAAGCCTGGCAATGGCGGCAAGCTCTGCAATCGAGACTGTCTCGCAAAATCGCTCTCTTAAATTTTGAATAGCATTGATGATCGACATCGAATGGTTGCTGCCGAGGACGACCTGGGCGATATCCGCGCCGTGCGGACCATCCAAAAGCCAGTAACAGATCTCCCGCCTGATCATCGGCGCCAGTGTTGACCAAGCCCGCGGCGTATCGAGCAAACGAATAAGCCGTAGTACCGAGTCCGCTAGCGCCCCGTTCAAATCAACGACTGCAGCGCCACAATGTGCACGGTCGCACTTATCCGGAAAGATATCTGCTTCCTCGATAACCGAACGCATGATGGCAGAGTCGAATTCGATGATAACGCCGAGGAAAGGGGCGTCAGGACTTGCCTCGATGACGCGACCAACAGACGGCATCTCGACGCTGACGACGAGCGCCTGGCCCGCATGGTATTGGAAGCGTTTGTCGCCGAAGCTCGTCCACTTGGCACCCTGCGCTACCACACACAAGGCAGGCTTCAAGATGGAGTGCGAAGGCGGCTTGGCGCAGAACGAGCGCAAAATGATCACGCCCTCTATGGCCGTAATGTAGGGGCCCTCTCCGGCCTGTCGGTCGGCGTACTGCCGCAGAGCCGCAGCGATGTCTTCAATAGTGGAGTTTCCATGTTGCATACTTAACGTTTATCGGTGCGAGTATGTTTAGGCAAGAAATAGCTGCCTTCCGGCATTCTGGCCACCGAATTGTCACGCTATAAGGCATGAACACATAGGAGCTAATGATGCTAAACAACGATACCATTGCATCCTCGGCGAAGGTCGCCATCGTGACTGGAGGCAGCCGGGGGCTCGGCCGAAATACCGTGATCAGTCTCGCCAGGCGCGGCGTGGATGTGATCTTCACGTACAAATCGGGTCGGGCCGAAGCTGAGGAGGTTGCAGCATGCGTCAGGGCAGAAGGCCGCAATGCGGTCGCAATCCAGCTCGACGTCGCAGACTCAGCCACGTTTGAGAGCTTTGCCGACAAAGTGCGCCAGGCACTTCAAATTTTCCGGAAAGAGCGTTTTGACTTCCTCGTCAATAACGCGGGCACATCAAGCGGCATGAGTTTCTTAAATGCTGTTGAGGAGGAATTCGACGCGCTTTTCATGGTCCATGTGAAGGGTCCGTTCTTCTTGACTCAGAAACTTCTGCCGTTGATCAACGATGGCGGAAGAATCGTCAACATCTCTTCGGGCCTGACGCGGGTTGTCATGAACAATCGTGCAGCCTATGGCACGATGAAAGCTGCTGTGGAGACAATGACAAGATACATGGCGTTCGAACTTGGTTCGCGCAAGATTGCCGTCAACGTCGTCGCCCCAGGCGCTATCGCCACAGATTTTAGTGGTGGCGTGGTGCGGGACAATCCTGAAGTCAACAAGGCAGTCTCCAACATGACCGCGCTGGGTCGCGCTGGATTGCCAGACGACATTGGCCCCATGATTGCCTCGCTGCTGTCAGAGGACAATCGCTGGGTCAACGCGCAACGCATCGAAGTGTCCGGGGGCATGTCGATCTAATTACCGAACCCAGCGGACTGGGGTCTGGTTGTCTGTCCAGCCTGCCCTTTCGGGCGGGCTGCATTTGCGTTCGCAAACACTGTAATACCGTTTGATTGGCTCCGGGAGGAATGACTGCTTCTGGCGCATTCTTAAGACCAATGTCGCCGTGATAGCTTTCCGAATGGCCTATCCGCTGAACTTCTTGACGAGCCCAAGCAGGTTTTCCCACACCAGTGAAAGGACATCCCGCGCCACCTACGACAGCGCTGCCCTGCGGCGGCAGCGCGCTTGATCACCGTTAAGCCCAGATCATCTAATTCAAGGTTAGGGCTCGGGCGGCGTGCTGTTTTATTGACTGTCTCAGTACTCGACCTGTCCGGCACAAACCCGTTCGCGACCTCACTGAAATAAGTTCGTAGCAGCTCTCGAAACCGTATTGCATCTCAGACATCGGCGGGCGGACGAACGTAGCGCCATCTAAAATACCCGAGGCAACGATCCAGGTCGAATATGCGCTTGGTGTACCAACGCGCTCGATATTGCGGTAGCCAACCTCACCTTTCGTCGCGAAAAAAATTAAGGCAGAGCCGATCCGCGGTACCCGGTAGGCGAGATCGCCAGTGGAAAGCTAATGGGTCATGGAAATAGCTTGGCCAAGTGCGCCGTATAGCCAGGTTCACGGGAGCATGTGCCTCTTGCGGCGAAGTCGTAGGCAAGCACTCCGGCGCTAGCGCGCGCGTCACCCGATGATTGTAGAGGATCCTCTAGCGTACGAAGGAAATGCAGAGCGCCAAGCTCTGTGAACGGCGTGGGAAGGAATTCGATAACATTTGTGGTCCAGGGATCGTCAGTCAGTCGCTGAAATACGATGGCGTCTCCGTCAATCAACGGACAGATCCCCGGAATAAGGGTCGAGATGAGAGGAAACTCTACAAGGGACTTAATCATGCCCATCCACCGCCGCTTGGCGAAAAAGCGTCAAGAAAGTCATCGTGGATACTGGCGTCCTTCTCTTGATAAGGCTCGGACCTCAGAGTTTTGCTTCGTGCACACGACGACGCGATAGGGTTACGCTCAGCCAAATCGCCGAAACAAGAAAATAGAATGCTCCGAAGCCCGCGTAGCCGGCGACCGTGGAGATCGAAGGTTCCTGCGGCGTGTGCGCTTGATACATGAAGACAGCGCCTGCTAATGCCGATTGACCGCCACTTAGAACCATTGCCCACTGACCTCCGCTCGTTTTCCAGCGCCGCACGGCGGTCCCAAGCTGTAACAGCCCTGAAAAAATCGCCCATAGGCCGAATGCTCCAAGAACCCAGTTCATGCTCATTGTCAAAGCGATGATCACGGCAATTGTCATTATTGAGCTTGCAGTGACATTGATCGCCTGGCTGCGGTTGACCGCCAAGCCGCCGCTCCTGGCCGCGTCAACAACGTTCGCGGCGGCATCCCAAGCCGGATAGGCGATCAACAGTGCGGCCGCTATCGCAAATGATTGCTGCCCGATGGTCAAGGCAGCCGTGACCCACAATACCGAGAACGCCGCACGTGCAAAGTAATACTGCTTGAGCCATTGCTCGTTGCCGCTCGCGGCAATGAACGTCTGATTGTTTGACATTGTTCTTTTTCACTTTCTTGAATGATGAGGTTTATTAAAGCGCGTCGGTCAGAAGAAACCGACCTGTTTGCCAAATGCGGTATTCTCGTCCCGCTCATACCGGCCAATTCGGTCGCTCTCGCCGGAGAGTTTCGCAGCTGGCTTTTCTGAGAACTCGACGGTCGGTGAGCTCTCGTGCGACGGAATTACTAAATCAATGCCGTGGTCGCTCTCCAAGCGAATGAGCTTCTCGAATGCCTCATTGATCTCCCCCTGCCGCTTTGCGACCCATCGGCCGTCGGGATCAGAGAGGATCGAGTTGGTTTGGCCGATCTCAACCGGTGGCGAAGAAGCGATCGCTGAGATGGCCATTACTTTTTGAACTGGGCGTCTGCTCATGAGCTGTGATCCCGTAGTTTGCTGTTTGACTGCCTCAGATGCCGGCGTACCATTCGTACCCGCGATCTTCCCAATAGCCGCCGTTCCCGCCCCACAGGCCGGCGAAACTATCCACTAGTTCGATGCGCATGATGTACTTGGCCTGTTTGTACCCCAGCTGCCGCTCGACCCTGAGACGCAACGGAGCGCCGTGGCCCACGCTGAGATCTTGCCCGTTCATCTGGTAGGCGAGGATGGTTTGAGGATGAACCGCGTCAATGAGATCGATGCTCTCGTAGTAGCAGCCGCTGCCATCGAGCGTCTTTTCGAGTTCGTCGGCACAATGCAGCACGACGTAACGCGCCGTTGGCTTCAGCCCGGTCAGCCGCAACAGGCTGCCGAGCGGAACGCCCGTCCATTTGCCGATGGCGCTCCATCCCTCCACGCAGTCATGGCGGGTAATCTGGGTGCGGGACGGGAGCGCCTTCAGATCGGCAAGCGAAAACATCTGAGGCCGATCAACAAGACCGTCGATCTTCAGTCGCCAATTTGCAAATTTGCCTTCCAGCAATTCCGCATACTCCTCGCTGTCGGGCGCGCTCGTTCCATTGACACGGAAAGAGGGAGAAATGTCCTTTTCGTCAAACTCACGCGCCAGGGCATCACGCCCCTGAAGCAGTCTCTGTGCCTTCAACGTCAGGTGCTCGGCTGAACGGAGGACATTGGCGACGTTTGCGTTTTGGTCCAGCAAGTCACATCCGGAAAGGGTCAAGGCGCTAGCACCAAGAGTGCCACCAATCAAAAAGCGGCGTCGAGTAAAGAGCTTGCTCATGATTTCGGGCCTTTTTCCTGGATCGCATAGCGTCCGGTGATCATCGAGCGGATGTTGTTCCAGGTCCCGGAAAGGATCACCATTGCTACATGCACGATAACGAAGATCACAAGCGCCGACGCTGTGATGAAATGGATCGTGCGCGCGGACTGGCGTCCACCGAAAACATCGACAAGGGACGGCAGAGCGGCATCGACGCCCGGCGACATGGTCAGGCCGGTCAAAACCATCAGAGGCAGGAGGACGACAATGACCGCCAGATAGGTGAGCTTTTGAAGCGCGTTGTAATGCCTGGCCTCCTCCCCTTCGGGGAAGCGGAGACGAGCGTGGTCGAGAACCTCGCGGCCGAGATGGCGAGGCGAGAGTTCGTGCACCTTCGGCGCCAGGTCTCGCCTGAAATGTCCGCTCAGAAGGCTGAAGCCAAGATAGAGAATACCATTGATCACAAACAGCCAGGCAAAGAAGAAATGCCAGCGACGTCCAGCCGCGAGATCCTGGAACGAGGGGATTGTTGCCCAAGACGGGAAAGCGCGCGCAGTCGGCTCCCCATCAACATTGGAAACACCGAGAACGCCAGTTGTAGGAATCTGTAGCCCTGCGACACGCAAGAAGCCGCTTGGCGTGCCTGCACCGTCGTCGGAGCCGATCGTCAGGACGGCCGGGTCGCCGTTCGCGCCATAATGACCCCAATAAAGCTCCGGGTGGGCATTGAAGATCTGCAGCCCGCTCAAAAGAAGGAAGCTCAGGCAAAGCACGTTCAGCCAGTGCGTAAGCCGAGTTACAACGGAGTGACGACGGATGAAGATCGTCCGAGGATATTGAACATTGTCATTGGAAGCGTTTGCGCTCATCTCAGCGTCTTTCATCTGTGGCATTTACGGCTGCAGATCGAACAACCTCGATCTGTAAGTCACCGGCCGAAGCAGTATGGCGGCTGCTCCGGCCAGTGACGGCGTGGTCTTCACATGGGTGGAACCACGCCGTTCTTGCCGACGACCACCTGGTGGGCGATCGGGCCTGTTGCAGCCTTTTCGGCGGTGATGAAGACAACGGCGCCGGGAACGAGATCATCCTTGGTGGCTCCAGCGATGGTCACGACAGGCGTCCCATCCGGAATGGCGATCTTCTTTTCCTTCCCATGATAGGTGACCGTGACGGTCCGGCCATCGACGCCCTTAACGGCATCCGCGACCGTCGCATTGGTCATGCTGCTGTCGGGCTTCAGATCCCAGCCGTAGCTGCCTTCGCCAAGGCCTTTCATTGCCGGCGGGAAAATGACGACCTCAAGCGCTCCATCGCCCCCGTCGGCCTTTGGCAAGGATGCGATTCCCACGAAATCGCCCGGCTTGATGTCGGTGACCTTGGCATCTGCGACGCCTGCCACCTTCCAGTCGTCGGCAAGCGCCACATCGATTGTCTCGCCTTCGCGCGTCTTCACTTTGAGCGTTGAACCCTGGTAGTCGACGATGCTGCCGCGGACATGGATCGGCGCGGCTTTCTTATCTTCGGCAGATGCGGGTGTCGAAAGGACTGTTACCGAAAGGATGCTGGTCAGCCCGAGGGCCAGAGCGGGGAATACATTTTTCATTTTATCTTCCTACTAGTTGGTAGTTTCATTGGACGCGATTGGCCTGAGCAGGCTAGCTACGCAGGATTAGTGAGAGACATTCGGCGTAAGGCGGCTGAGAGCAGGTGAAAGTATCGTCGAAAAGACCTCCGGTTTCCCGTAGGCTCTCGCCGAGAGCATTGCCCCGTACACCGTCGCCAGAAATGCTTCGGCTTCAACGTGCGGTTCGCTCGTGAGATTGAGCGCTCCATTTTTGCTTCCACGCTCCATCACCGTCGTCAGCCACGATGAAATAAAGCGAAAGAATTTCGTCACCTCGGTTGCGACTTCCGGCGGAAGAGATGGCAGTTCACTGGCAAGCAGGGCGCACACGCAGTAGGGCCTGCTGGCATCCTCGATGCATTTGGTCCAATGGTTTGCGTAAACCTTGAGGATGTCCAGAGCGTTTGGAACATTCTGTTCGAGCGCCGCCACGTTCGCCTGACCGTCTTCCCGGTAGCGCTTGACCAGCTCACGCACCAGATCGACCTTGCTGGGAAAGTGATGGTGGATGCTAGCCTTGCGTATGCCGACCACTTCCGAGATATCTGCATAGCTGAACCCGTTGTAACCCCCACTCATGATGAGGTTGCGCGCAGAGGCCAGGATTTCGTCGGAAGTGTTCGAAAGATTGCTCATGGAATCTGTCTACCTTCTAGTAGGCAGATCGTCAATAGCAAAAGTTCTTTTTCTTGCTAGCCGTCCGTGGAGACCGTAAGAGCTTTCCACGATGCGAGTTCCTGCTGCAAACGCTCGATCCGCGCGGTCACGTGGCTAAGGGCATCACTGCCAAGAAGCAGCTGCGGCGGAGGATTGTCCAACCCGATGAGAGTAAGCACAGCGGCGGCCAGTTTTTGAGGATCACCGAGCTGCTTGCCGCTTACGGCCTGACGTGCCTCGCGGATCGGATCGAACAGGCTGTCGTAATCCGCAATCGACCTGTCGGTGCGGACCATGGAACGCCCAGCCCAGTCCGTCCGGAATGACCCAGGGCAAAGCGTTGTCACCTGAACTCCAAACGGCGCCATTTCCGAGCGCATGACCTCGGAAATGCCCTGAAGCGCGAACTTGCTGCCGCAGTAATATGCGATGCCGGGCATGGTGATCATACCGCCCATGGACGTGACGTTCACGATAAAGCCACGGCGGCGCTCACGGAACCTCGGAAGAAATGCCTTGGCCACAGCGACGGCGCCGAAGACGTTCACGTCAAACTGACGTCGCATCTCTTCAAGTGGCGATTCCTCAAGCACGCCCTCGTGACCGTATCCTGCATTGTTGATCAGCACGTCGACTGGCCCGTGTTCGTCCTCCGCTTGCTGGACGACGTCAGGGATGCGGTCGAAATCGGTGACGTCGCAAAGGACCGGGCGCAGTTCCGGGAGGCTCTTTGCCAGCGCTTCGCGCGAGGCTTCGGAGCGGACGGTCCCGATGACGGTGTGACCGGCTTCGATTGCGGCAGTGGCGATCGCCAATCCGAAGCCCGAATTCGCCCCTGTTATAAAAAACGTTTTGCTCGACATTTCTAAAACTCCTTGATTAACCGTGGATGACAGATAATCTCAACGCCAACTGAACTCGATTGCGGATCCTCTAATTGTTTTGCCTAATCCTATGATTTCTGAAAAGCAGTCCGTCGCCCATGACCGGCTCGTCGCCGTGGCCGGGCAACTGGCTCCTCGCCACGGCTACAATCAGACTGCGATCAGTTGTGTCCGTATCCTTCGCACCGAGGCGGTGCTCGATGACGTTCCGGTTCTCTATAAGCCGGGGGCGGTCTTCGTATTACAGGGAAGCAAATACGGAATCCTCGAAGGCGACGTCTACCTTTATGACGAGGACCATTATCTCGCTGTCTCGGTACCGGTTCCGTTCCGAATGACTTCAAAGGCAAGTCCACAGCGGCCATTGCTTGCCGTCTATCTGGAGTTCGATATGCAGATGGCGACGGAGATTGCTCTGCAGGTGGAAGAACTCGCAGGTCCCGCAGACGCCAAACCGCGAGGACTGCTCTCGAGCAGAATGGATCGCGATATCGAAGACGTCCTGCTTCGACTGCTGACTGTGCTCGTCAACCCGGTCGATGTCGCCGTGCTCGGGAGCTCCATCCTGCGTGAACTGCATTACCGCGTGATGGCTGGCTCGCAAGGTAGCGCGGTTATCGCGGCCCTTCAGCGAAAAGGGACGTCCGGAAAACTGCTTGAGAGCGTGGCATGGCTGCGGGAGAACTACAGCAGTGAAATCGCCGTCGCGGATCTTGCGAGAGACTTGGGTATGAGTGTTCCTTCCTATCACGTCCATTTCAAGAACCTGACCGGCTCGAGTCCGATGCAATATGTAAAGGCGATGCGGCTCCATGAGGCGAGACTTATGATCGCCCGCCAGAGCGGGACGATCGCAGAAGTGGCGGGATCCGTCGGCTATGTCAGCCCGGCGCAGTTCAGTCGCGATTTCAGACGGCATTTCGGGCGCACGGCGTCGGAGGAGGTCAAGTGGGTCCAGCTTCACCTCGGAGAACAGGTGTGATGATCTAACTCTCAGCTCGTCAACTTCTGTGCCCGAAGGATTGGCTCACACCGCGGTAAATCTCATTCCAGAGCCGCATCGAGCGCAGCCTTGCAGTGAACCAGGGTGCTATCGAAAACCGGCACGCTCACATTGTCTTGGTTCAGCAGCATGCCCACTTCCGTACAACCAAGGATCAGGCAGTCGCACCCTTTATCGATCAGTCGCTGCGCAATCGATTCAAACGTCGAGCGACTATTTTCGGTGACAACATCACGGCAAAGCTCATCATAGATGATACGATGCGTTTCCGCTCGATCGTCGGCTTCAGGAATGATCGGGGAGAGGCCCCGCGCTATCAGGCGCGCGCTGTAAAAGTTCTGTTCCATCGTGAAGGCGGTCGCCATCAGGCCCGGTCTGCGAAAACCGCCGTCGAGGATAGCTGTCGCCGTTGCGTCCGCGATATGTACGAACGGGATCGACACACCGCCCACGATTTTTTCCGCCACCTTGTGCATTGTATTCGTCGCCAGGATGAGGAGGTCAGCACCCCCGCGCTCCAGAGCAATGGCTCTTTCATTCAGGATATCTGCCGCCGCGTCCCAATCGGAAGATGCCTGTAGCTTTTCGATTTCGTCGAAGTCGACAGATCGTATGAGAAGCTCCGGCGAATGAAGTCCGCCTAGCCTTTCCCGCGTAAGCCTGCAGAGTTCACGATAATAAATCTGGGTCGAGGCCGCGGACATTCCGCCAAGTATGCCAATTGTTTTCACGAGCGTTTTTCTTTCTTCAAAGGTTTCAGGTTCTAAGTGACAGTTCGTCGCTTGAGCAGCATCAGGCCGACCGGGCCATACACCCATGCCCGGGTGGCATGGAGGCACACAAAGGTCGCGGCCAGCCCGGTTCCGTCACGAAAAGCCGGCGACCGGGTGGGGAATGTAGTTACTTTCCAGGTTACCGATTTCAGCCGCGGTGAGCTTGACGGCAAGTGCAGCGACGGCGTCATCCAGATGTTGCAACTTGGTTGCGCCGATAATGGGCGCCGTGATTTCAGATTTCGACAGAACCCATGCCAATGCGATCTGCGCTCTGGGAACAGCTCTATCCTGTGCAATCTTTGCAACTGCCTCGACCACGCGTCTGTCGGCGTCCTCGGTGGTTCGGGTGTAAAGGCCTTTGCCGATCTCGTCGGTATCCGAGCGATCACTTTGCGCATTCCAGTCGCGGGTTAGACGGCCACGTGCAAGTGGGCTCCACGGGATGACGCCAATACCATCCGCTGTACAGAGCGGAAGCATTTCCCTCTCCTCCTCACGGTAGAGCAGGTTCACGTGGTTCTGCATGGATACGAACCGTGTCCATCCGTTAGCCTGCGAGACAGCCAGCATTTTCGCGAACTGCCACGCATACATCGAAGACGCACCGATGTAGCGGGCTTTGCCCGCCTTGACGACGTCATGCAAAGTTCCCAGCGTTTCCTCAATCGGCGTGTGATGGTCGAACCGGTGGATCTGATAGAGATCGACGTAGTCGGTCCCCAATCGCCTCAGGCTGGCATCGATCTGCGAAAGAATAGCTTTGCGGGATAGGCCAGCACCATTCGGTCCAGGATTCATTCGGCCGTTGACCTTTGTGGCGATGACCACGTCGTCTCTTCTTGAGTAGTCCCTGATAGCGCGTCCGAGGATTTCTTCGCTCGTTCCATCCGAGTATACATTGGCGGTATCGAAGAAGTTGATCCCCAGTTCGATCGCTCTGCGAATGAAGGGGCGACTTTGCTCTTCCGGTAGCGTCCATGGATGACCGCCGCGATCGGGTTCCCCATAACTCATGCATCCAAGGCAGAGGCGGGAGACCTCAAGGCCCGTATTTCCGAGGTGTGTATATTCCATGATTACCTACCATTTTTACAGCGCGATTGAACAAGAACGTGGTGTACGAGGCGTGTGGTTCGCCACCTTGTGCCAATAATCAAGCGCTTATTCCGCCGTCGACAAGAATGCCCGAGCCGGTGATATAGGCTGCACCGGGCCCAGCGAGAAAAGCGACGGCCTCAGCAACCTCTCTGGTTTTTCCGTACCGGGGAATCGACAGTTTTGGCAAGATGGCAGGTGCGAGAGCACCGTCGGCAGGGTTCATCTCAGTGTCGATCGGACCCGGTCGGACCAGGTTGACGGTGATCTCACGCGGACCCAATTCACGCGCGAGACCGCGGGTGAAGCTTTCCAGCGCGGATTTGGTCGCTGCATAGACCGAGATCCCTGCAAACGGGACAGCCAGGCCCGCATTGCTGCCGGTACTAATGATGCGGCCGCCATTTGGAATGTGTTTCAACGCCGCCTGAGTAATTAGAAAGACGCCGCGTACGTTGACGTTCAGCTGCAGATCAATCTCATCCAGTGGCTGTGTAGCGAAATCTCCCGCGAATAGAACGCCAGCGTTATTGACGAGAATGTCAATGCCGCCGAGCTCAGCGACAGTCATTTCGACGGCAGCTGTCGCGGCTTCCGCGCCAGCGGCATCCGACTGAATAGCGATAGCTTTGCGGCCCATTGCCCGCATCTCGGCGGTAACTGCTCCGGCTTTTTCTGCCGACTTCTCATAGGTGATCGCGACGTCGGCACCGTCCTCGGCCAGCTTTAGCGCGATGGCCGCACCGATACCGCGTGCTGCACCGGTGACAAGCGCGCGCTTGCCGGCGAGAGGAAGAATGCGAATGTTATTCATCTGGTGTACTCCTGATCTCATCTCATTTCGCTTGGTAAAGAGATGTTTTTGGTGGCATGGGGGACGACGGTGTGGATGGTTACGCCTTCACAGGACCTGCCGATTTCCAGGTCCACTAGCGGAGCTCGCCTCGTTCGAGGCTAGGCTGACGGAGAGCCATCCGGCGACCAGAAGGCAGAGTGCAATCGCGATTGCTGCAACGCTGTATGCTTGGCCGATGGAATGAGCGTCGGTGTCAGATCCCAATATTGAGAAGAACAACCCGCCGACGATTGCTGCTGCCAATGCACCGCCAATCTGAAACATTGAATTGACGAGACCAGACGCCAAACCTGACTGTGTTCTGTCGACCCGTTGCACGATGCTCTTTACAAGGTTTGGAAGTGCAATCCCCTGTCCCGCACCGATAAGAAAGAGCGCAGGAAAAAGGAACTGCGGAACGCCATTCGAAATCAAGGCAGCCGTTGTGAATAGCCCTACGGCTTGCAGACCCATGCCGACGCCGGCTGAGAATCTTCCGAAGACGCTGAGAACGCGCTGGCTGGCGAAAGGACCAAGAACGAAGCCAATTGCCGCTGGAAAGATCGCCAGCCCTGCCTCGAAAGGCGTCCGACCAAGGCCGCCCTGCTGATAGACCGAGAATATCAGCCAGAAAGCCGCAAGGGCGTAAAAGAATACTGCAGCGAGCAGCCCACGCATCAATCCCCGGTTCTGAAGCAGGCTCGGTGCAAGGATGGGATCTCCACCCGCCGCCTCCAGGTTCCGCTCATGTCGCCAGAATAGGAGAAAAAGAAGCGGGGAAGTGGCAAGCATCAAGAGTAACCAGATCGGCCACCCCTGCTCCCGCCCCTCAATTAGCGGCGCAATCAGTGCAAAAAGTGCAAGCGCGATCAGCAATGCCCCGCCCCCGTCCAGTTTGGTTGCTTTCTCCGATCGGGTTTCCCGCAGAACGAAGAAAGCCGAGGGTGCGACTATCGCGATCACCGGTAGGTTGATGAGGAAGATCACTCTCCATCCGAGACCGAGGATGTTCAGCGCGATCAGTGCCCCACCCAGAAACAGGCCAGCCATCGATGCCAATCCAAAGGTCAGTGCGTAAAAGCTGAGTGCCTTTGACTTTTCGTGGTCCGGGAAAATTGCATTGATGGACGCCAAGGCTTGCGGTGCCATGACTGCCGCTGCGACCCCTTGAAGGATGCGGCCGACGACCATTGCCAATGGAGACCACGCAAACCCGCACAAGGCTGATGCGGCAGCAAACGCTACCATCCCGGACAAAAAGACAGTCCGGCGACCGTAGAGGTCTCCAAGTCTCCCACCAGTAATCAGCATGGCCGCATAGGTAGTGGCGTAGCCGGAGATAATCAGCTGCATTGTCGATGCAGAAGCATGGAAGTCGTCCCGGATCGAGGGCAGTGCCACGTTGACGATGAAGAAATCGAGCGGTGGCAAGAACGCCCCGGCCAACAGGATGACGAGTGCGATCCATCGACGGGGATCAAGTTTGTCATTGGGGTGCTTACTATGACTCATATACGTCTCCACCTCGACCGGAGAACCGGACGAGAGATTGCGAAATCTAATTGTTTGGAACCTATTGGTTCCAAATTGAAGTTAATCGAGAACCTTTAGTGCCAGATCAATCACAGCCCTCGTCTGCTCGCGATCCGCTCCTGCCTTACCCAGGACCCTCATGCCTTGGATCTGAGAGACAAGGAACCGGGCGAGTGTCCGTTCATCCAGCCTGGGATCAATTTCGCCCACAGCTTGAGCCCTGATGATCGTGGCTGCATAGAGGTCTTGCAGCCGCCGAAACAGGCGAGAAATCCGCGACGAGACCTCTTCGTCGCCCGGAAGCATCTCGACAGCTGCCAACACAACAAAACACCCACGCAACCCTTCCTTACCGGAGGAAGAGTCTACCTGCTGCGAAAATGCCTGACGAATTGCGGCCTTCGGCGAAGGGTTGGAGTGCAGCGTTTCACCCACCGTGCGGATGGCATCCTCGATGTAGGCGTCAAGAGCACGCAGATACACGCCCCGCTTGTCTACGAACGCTTTATAGAAACTGCCTCTGGACAGATCCATGCCTTCGAGCAGGTCGGGGAGAGATGCATCGTGATACCCACGGTCCCAGAATACGCCCATCGCCTTTCGAACTGCTTCATTGAGTTCAAATTCGCGAGGGCGGCCAACGGACGCGGATGTCTGAGTGCGCTTTACCATGGCGACAATATGGAACCATTTGGTCCACAATGCAAGTGCTATGTTCTGAATGCTCCGCCGACAATGCGGCATCTAGATCAGTTGCTGACAGTCATATCGTCAGGAAAGTCTCGAGAGAATTCCCTGACTGCCATCAGAACCGGCATAAGCGCGCGGCCCGCTAAACTCAACGAGTATTCGACGCGAGGAGGCTGCTCCTGAAAGTCGTGTCGGCTTATGAGGCCGTCACTTTCCAGTTCTCTGAGATGCTGCGTTAGCATCTTCTGTGATATTTCAGGTATGTCTCGCATGAACTGTGATGCGCGCAGCGAAGGCGCGGCGAACAATCTGAAAAGTATCGGCAGTTTCCAACGTCCTGCGATCGTCCGCAGCACCCTGCTCACATGGGCGACAGACCCATCGGCTCCGAGGCAGGTCGCCCTGTCCTCGACAGGTACTTTAAGGTGCGTAATTGCCTGCTTCATCGACGAACCTCATAACTGCCGGATACGGATAACACGGATCAAATATCATGGATTTACAACTCGGCAACAAGGTCGCGCTCGTGACGGGAAGCAGCAAGGGGATTGGCGAAGGTGTCGCCAGAGGCCTTGCAAAGGAGGGGGCGACCGTCCTTATCCACGGTCGCGACCGGTCGAAAACAGAAGAAGTTGCCCACGACATCGTCTCGTCTGGGGGGCGGGCTTTCGCTGTACTCGGCGACCTTACGGTCCAGGACCAGGTCGATGGCCTTGTGCGGGATTGCGAGGCTGCAGCAGGGCCCATCGATATCCTGGTCAATAATGCCGGCGGCTCCGCGCCGGCAGAAGATTGGTCGTCAACGACCTCCAACACGTGGGCAACTGTCTATGACAGGAACGTGCTTGCATCCATGAGGATTACCTCGCTCGTTCTGCCGGCGATGAAAGAGTCGAGGTGGGGTCGGATCATAAATATCTCGAGTCTCGCGGCCCTGATGCCGCCCGCAAACCGGCCGGACTACTCTGCGGCCAAGGCAGCAATGATCGCGATGACGGCGTCCCTGGCGAAGGACGTTGCCGCATACGGAGTCACTGCGAACACTGTCTCCCCTGGAACAATTCACAGCGTCAGCCTCGACACTGCCTTCCGTAAGAGAGCCTCTGAAAAAGGGATGTCATTCGACGCTCCCTGGAACGACATAGAGAGGGAGATCCTGCCTATGTTTGCTCAGGTGCCCCTTGGAAGGGTCGGAACCCTCGAGGAGATTGCGGATGCAATCGCGTTCCTCTCGAGCCCGCGTGCCGGCTACATCACAGGGGCAAACCTCCGACTTGACGGAGGAATGTGGCCAGGGCTGTAGCAGAACAGGGGCGCTAACGAAACCTGTCTAGGCTCTCCGTGTCAGTTCCAGCTTGCCATGACGAACCGGTGAATCTCCGCTTCGAGTTCTTGGTCTTCCGGCGTCCCACCCATAAAGCCACCATGAGGCATAGCTTCGAAGACATGCAATTCTGTTTCCACGCCGGCTTTTCGCAACGCCCTATGCATCCTAACCGTGTTCGATAAGAACAGGTCACGTGTACCGGTCTGTAGAAATGTTGGCGGAAAGCCTCGAAGGTCCCCGAAAAGCGGCGATAGATAAGGATTGGAAAGATCAGCTCCACCAGCGTAGAGCAAACTGTTGGATCTGAGCGGGCGAGGCAGTACGAGGTCGATCATCTGGTTTGTCTGGAAACTGTCGCCGGACTCGGTGAGGTCAACCTGGGGCGACAGCAAAACCAATCTCCCGGGCATCGGCAAGCCTTCGTCCCTCGCCCGCAGCAGCATGGCAGCCGCGAGATTGCCGCCTGCCGATCTGCCCAGGATGACAACTCTATCGGAAGCGTGTCTGTTCAAGACATGGCGATACGTAGCCAAGCAGTCATCGAGCGCGGCTGGATATGGATGCTCAGGCGGCATTCGGTAATCGACGCCATAGCATCGAACGGCGTGCTGGTGGGACTGGCGGCGGGCACTCTCGCGACAGGCCTCTCCACCGCCAAACACTAATGCGCCACCGTGCAGGTCGATCAGTGCGCCACGCGCATCGAATGCCTTGTGTGGCGTCGCGACATGGATTGTTGCCTGTTCAACAGTGATCGTCTCAGCAGTGGACTGCAGGCTCCCGGCCAGCCCTCTAACTGCCGCGGCGTAATGCGCATCTGCTGCGGCTCTCATCGTCATCCAGCCCGCCAAATCCTCCGGAGATGGCATTTCATACCGCGCATTGATAGGGCTACCGTCCACGTCGACAAGGCGCGACAGTGCCGCTTGCGCCTCGGCGCTAACGGATCGCGGAGCCTGAATTGTCCGTGGAGGGACGGTCGCGCTGCGTTGAGAATCGTTCATTTCTTACTCTGTCGTTTAGAGGCATCGCCGTCGTTTTTCCTATCATGCTGCATCGGACCGATGCCTATCAATGGAAATGACCTGGTAAACGATGACATCGTAGCCAATTTATGCGATCTCCTCAGCCTGTTAGCGCGCCGGTCCCCCGCGGGTATGGGGCATGGCACCCTAGTTAGCATTGACCGACTACCACCTTAAAACTCTGGGGCCAATCCACGCTCCAACTGCCGTCACGAATGTGATAGCCATTGAATACCATAATGCGACGAACGCAGCGCCATCGTTGAGGCAGGCGATGGTATAGGCTAGACCACCGATGGAACCTGCGAGCAAACCTGCAACAGCGCCTGCCCGGCCAAGCCGTGTGGGCGTTCCGGCTCGCATTGCAGCGAGAATGGCGCCGAGCGCCGGAATGGATGCCATGATGATGGTACCCGCACAGTTTGGCACCGAATAGGTCCGAGGCCCCAGTAATGGAAAGCCGCTTCGATCAAACAGGGCGCCAACAAGCAGGAATACCAGACCCGGGGTGAGACGTAGCAGTGCGCGAAGCGCCCGGCCCGGCCGCACTGCGGTCATGGCTAGCTGAAACGCGCCGGCTGCGATGAGGACCATGCCGATGACTTTAAACTGGAAAGTCCAGGTTGGCAGTATCTGCACGAGGTCGGAGCGCTCTCCGGCGATTGTCACAACCACGCCGGTCGCTCCCAAGATCGAAAAGACCAGCGCGACGGAAAGGACTATGAATAGACTGGGCGCACCTGACGACGCTTTTCCCGCTTGCGTTGCCAATCCCTTAATGAGATCGTTCGTTGCCCTGACTCTCAACCTTTGATCGTCATTCATGGTCGAGGCCTTTTCTCTGTGCGGCAGCCATTAGTTTCTTCAAGGAGCGATGAAACGCGACCCGCACTGCTCCTGCGCTTGTCCCAAGGCGCGCTGCCGCCTCTTCCGTGGAGGCACCTTCGAGGCCAATCGCGCGGACAGCAGCCTGTTCGCTACGCGGCAAGACAGAAATCAGTTTTTCGACATCTGCCGGATTGCGTTCGGGAGAGAACCCCTCGGTAGAAAACATTCCAGCCCATTCCTCCTCGGTCAAATTGATGCGCGCGCGTGCGTCCCGGCCCAGGCGCCGGCTTGCGTCAATGATCTTGTAGCGTGTTATTGCATTCAGCCAGGGTCGTAGAGCTCTTTGCGCATCCCATTGATGACGACGTGAATGAACGGCAATGAGCACCTCCTGCACGATGTCTTCTGCCTCTGCAAAACTGAGATGCATGCGCCGCAAATGCATTTCAACGATACTCCGTACCGAAGACGCCAACTCCCGAAGAAAGGCTTCATAAGCAGCACCATCTCCTATTCGTTCGGCTCGCATAGCTTTCGCCCATCTGTCTTCCCGTGTGTCCATACATCCGTAACTTCGTTTAGATGAACCTTTTTATTACGTGGCATCCCGGAAATAACTTGGTTTTGCCGCTAATCACATAACCGTGAAGATGTAAGATTGAGGAAGTGGCGCCGAAAGAGTCATCTGAAGCATATGCTTTATGACGTAAGGAGCTAGACATGATCATCAACAGGCGCACATTTTCAACCTCATTGCTTGCCGGCGCGGCAGCATCCCTCGTTTCAGTGAAGGGCATGGCCGCACCGTCAGTTGCCCGCCCGCCGAAAGCCAGCAATATCGTCTTTGTCCATGGGTTATTCGCCGATGGCTCCTGCTGGAGCGAAGTCATATCGAGGCTGCAGCCCAAGGGTCTCAATGTGACATCGGTTCAGAACCCTCTGACTACCCTCTCCGAGTCGGTTGCTGCTGCGGAGCGCGTGCTTGCGCGGCAGGATGGCCCGACCGTATTGGTAGGGCACTCATTCGGCGGAATGATCGTAACTCAGGCCGGCATTCATCCTAACGTGTCAGCTCTTGTGTATATCGCCGCTCGCGCACCCGACACCAACGAGGATTTTGGCGCATTGGCCAAGACCTTTCCTACTCCCCCCGCCTCTGCCGGCATCATATTCGATGGGGAGGAAGGTAGGCTTGGCAAAGAGGCGTTCCTGCAGGATTTTGCCGGCGACATTCCAAGAGCCCGCGCAGAAGTGCTTTACGCAACGCAGTACCCCTTCCAGAAAGCACTCCTCGCAGGCAAGGTCACGGAAGCCGCATGGCGCCACAAGCCTAGCTATTATGCGGTCTCGAGCGAGGACCGCACAATAAATCCGGATTTGGAACGGTTTCTCGCCAAACGAATGGGCGCAGAGACCATCGAGTTGAAGGCTAGCCATCTTTCACTGATCTCGCACCCGGATGAGGTCGCCGAGCTCATTTTGAAAGCGGCAGGCCGAGGAGACTGACACCTCTGCACGATTTAACAGGTCAGGCGTCGCCGCCTGACCTCTCCCCGATAGTCAGAATAGAACGTCCAGTCAGGTCTGTGCGTATGATGCCCTGCCTGACGTTTGAAAGCAAAGCTAAGTAGCTTTTAGGCACCTACGTAGACGATAGGTCAGGACGGACGACAGCGAAGGACGCTGCCATTCTTCCCCTGAGTGGCGCAACGATTATTAGGTTGCGTCAGAGGATGAAACCTTGCCCTGAGAGTGACGTATAAATACCTTGTGGATTGATCCTCACTACCATACCCATCTGCGCTTGACCTTGGTCAACGACCTTCACATCTTCTCTCGTGCCTGCGAGAGCGGGTCCAGAAACTGGACCGGCGCTCATTGGTTGCACTTGAGACTATTGGCCTCGAGTTTGGTGTGACAGTCCAAGAGAGTAGTTCAGCGGAATCCACTCGTATGCTTCCCCGTGAGGCCGAATGTGGCCTACGCCAGGAAAAGACAGATGTGAAGCGCCGACGAGGTCCCCCTCTTTCGCGATCTTTGCGAAGACCGCATGACGTGTGGTTCTTGCCTCGCTCTGGTCGCTGTCGAAGCCTATCGTCACGCCAGGTTCATCGAACTGGACAGCTGCGACGTGGATCAAATCGCCGATGACAAACATTCGCTTGCCATCGCTTTCGACTTCATAAATTACGTGACCCGGGGTATGTCCATGGGCAGAAATGGCTGTCAGACCTGGCGCTATTTCGGTATCGCCTGTAAAGGGTTTCAACTGACCAGACTGGACATATGCTCTGAGCGAGGCAACTGCGCCCGCGAAGAAGTTGGATTGGTCACCATCCTTCCTTCGCGCATCTTCGGATAGCCAGTAGTCAGTGTCCGCCTTGTCGGCATGGATCACAGCTTTGGGGAAAACTTGCTTGCCGTCTCGCATCAAACCACCCACATGGTCGAGATGGAGATGGGTTATAACGACATCGTCAATCTGGTCCAAGCTGTATCCCGCGGCTTTTACGTTGTCGGCCAATTTACCGAGATCTGGACCTAGTAGCTTGCCAGCGCCAGTGTCTATCAAAATCAACTTTTGGCCAGTGTTGACAAGGAACGCATTGACCGAAGTTTCCGTCGGCGAACTAAGGTAGGCACGAGTTAGTGCCGCCTTGGTCGCATTCTCCGGTTCTGCGAGCAGCGTTTCGACCGGCAAATCGAGAGTGCCGTCGCTGAGTGCCGTCACTTCAAACTTGCCGACCATGACGTGCAGATAGCCGGACTGGACCTTCTGCATCGGTGCTGCGGCAAGCACTGGTTCTATTACCTGCGGCAAAGCAATAGTACCGATCGCAAGCGTTGCGACAACTGCTAGCATGGGCTTGCGCACGAAACGGGACGAGAATTGGGGCATGCGGGATCCTTGTGTCGAGGCGTTTTGCGATGAGCGGTTCTAGGTCAGGCCTGGCTCTTGTTCGGCAGAACCTGTAGGAAGACGGCGGTCGCGCTCGCAAGGCCTGCGACGCAAGCAACAGCCTCCCATCCTGCCAATTGCCATGCCGCAGAGGCGACTGCGGAGCCGATTGCGCTGCCGAGGAACATTGATCCCATGAAGATCGTGTTCAGCCGGGCACGCGCCTCGGGACGGAGCGAATAGATGATTGTCTGATTGGAAACGAGCGCGCTGTGCATCCCGAAATCCAGGAGGGCGACGCCGATCATCAGTGCTGCGAGCGTCGGAGATGCGGCAAACAGGACCCATGAGAACATCGCCACGATCGCACCGAGCTTGATGACGAGATGAGGACCGCGCGCATCGGCGATGCGGCCGGCAATCGGGGCGGCGACGAGACCGACGGCTGCGACGACGCCGAACAGGCCGGCCACTTCCGCACCTAGACCGAAGCGCGGCTCGGCGAGGTAGAATGGCAGGACCGCCCAGAATGCGGCAAAGCCGGCAAAAAGCAGAGCCTGGGTAAAGGTCGCACGGCGCAATTGCGGAAACGTCCTCCACAGGACTACCATCGATGGGAAGATTTCCGCGTAACGCAGCCTGGCAGCCGGCGGCATGCTGGGGAGGCACGCCCACATGGCCGCGGCGGTGGCAAGCGCAATCGGCGCAGCGATCATGTACATGGCGCGCCATCCGAATTCGGTGGCGACGACGCCGGCGATGGTGCGGCTGAGAAGCACGCCGCCGAGCAGCCCGGACATCAGCATTCCCACGGTCGCGCCGCGGCGCGACGGGGCAGCAAGCTGTGCGGCAAAGGGGATGATCTGCTGCGCTACGGTTGCCGTAAACCCGACGAAGATCGATGCGGCCAGAACCATGACAGTGCCTTGGGCAAAGGCCATGGCGAGAAGCGCCACAGTCAGCACCATGAGCTGAATGACGATCAGCCTGCGTCGATCCATGACGTCGCCGAGGGGAACGAGTGCGAACAGGCCAAGGGCATAGGAGAGCTGCGTTGTCGGGACGATGAGCGGCGCGGCTTGTGGTAAGTCGACGGCCATGACGTTTAGCATTGGCTGGTTATAGTAAATGTTGGCGACAGCCGCTCCAGTGGCCAGCGCCATTGCAAAAGTCAGCGGCCCGGTCATTAGGGTGGTATGATTAGAGTGAGCAACGTCAGACATGCAGAGATTCCTGGTTGAATGTCAGCGGAATGTCTCGATTTCAGAACTGTGCGGCAACTGACAAAAATGCAGTTTCTCCGTTCAGCTTTGAACAGTTGACCAGTGGGTTGAAGTGACATTCCGCTTCCCGGAATTGCATGAAGCCAACCCTCCAAGAGAGGCACGCATTAAGTCCAACGGAGTCTTTCTATTGTAAGTGCTTGAAAGCATCGCGGGTTGCGGCTGGCTAGCACCACGACATGTATCAACCTAGGGGCGTCTTTGCCCGCTGATTGATCGCAGCGTACCGACCACGAATACGACCATGCTATAGTCAACGGCCGGTTGACCCGGCCGATGATGCGTTAGACGCCGTGTTTAGGCCACCGGAGCGTGAGGGGAGTCGATCTGGTCGAACTTTCCGCCAGTGATAAGATCCCGGATACGAGGGTCGTCGAGGACCGTGTAGGGATAAGGACGCGGTATGTTACTGACTTTGTCAAGCACGGCAAGCTGCTCAGCTGACAGATTGATCCGTGCGGCGCTCAGATTACTCGAAAGTTGGCTTAGTGTTCG
The DNA here is from genome assembly GCF_029277445.1 of Pararhizobium qamdonense. Taxonomy (NCBI): domain Bacteria; kingdom Pseudomonadati; phylum Pseudomonadota; class Alphaproteobacteria; order Hyphomicrobiales; family Rhizobiaceae; genus Pararhizobium; species Pararhizobium qamdonense. The sequence goes on from NZ_CP119569.1 coordinate 21,465, forward strand.
GGGGCCGATGATCGGAATTGATCCTCTGGCGGCCACCCAAGCAAGTGCAATCTCCCCTGGTTCAACGCCAGCCTCCTGCGAAACCTCAAAGAGTGTGTCAAGAATCGCAGTGCGCTGCAGACTGTTTTCTGGTTGAAACCCAGCGCCCGCCCAGGCCTCATCACGTCTGGCGGTGTCATTGGATCCGCGGTACTTGCCGGTAAGGAGTCCCCCACCAAGAGGTGAGTAAGCAACAACGCCCATTCCCAATGCTTGGGCAGCAGGTATGAGATCCTGCTCCGTTACGCGTTGGACAAGGCTGTGTTCCACTTGAATGCCAGCGATCGGAACCGAACCACGCAGCTCAGCAATCGTCGCAGCCCGTGCAACTCGCCATGCTGGAAAATTTGAAAGACCCGCGTAAATAATTTTTCCGGCCCGCGCGAGATCATCGAAACCGCGAACGAGTTCCTCAAGCGGTGTTACTCCGTCAGAAACGTGACACCATAAGAGGTCGATCCGATCCGTCTTCAAGCGCCTGAGACTGCTTTCAACCGACGTGAGCATAGCTTGTCGACTGTTACCGGTTGCAAGGATGCCGGACCGCCCGTCAGTCTTTACGGCAAACTTTGTTGATAGAACGAAGTCCTCACGCCGTCCACTCAGGAGATCGCCAAGAATCTCTTCCGACTGTCCTTCCTGATAGCCGTTGGCACAGTCGATGAAGTTGCCGCCTGCGTTCGCGTAAGCGTCAAGGATTCGACGGGACTCGGCCGGATCGGCGCCATGGCCACCCCAAGCCACGCCGAAATTTGCTGTCCCAAGGACGAGTTCTGAAACACGAAGCCCGCTTTTTCCAAACAATTTGTAGCGCAAAGGGTCATCTCCTTGTGTTAATAGTCGCAGCGCATATATAAACGAGCCACCGGCTCATTTAAATGGGCCGGTGGCTCGTTTGTCAAGGAGAGATGATGCGCGCTGACGCTCGACATAACTATGAGCAGTTACTTCTTGTCGCCCACGAGGTTGTCGCAGAACAAGGCGTTGATGCGTCACTGCGTGACATAGCACGTAAGGCTAGCATCGGTTGGGCTACCCTATTGCGTCACTTTCCGACACGAGAAGCGCTTCTCGATGCCCTCCTGAGAGAGAGATTGCATGTGCTGACACAAGATGCTGCGAGGCTCGAAGCTTCCAGTTCGCCATCGCATGCGCTCGTGAGTTGGCTCCGTCAGGCGGTGGCTTTTGTGCAGGTCTATAGCGGCATCGTGACCATGTTGGCGTCATCGCTCGCTGACCAACAATCAGCGCTGCACACCTCCTGTGTGGAGCTACGGAAGGCCGGCGGACGGCTTTTGGAGCGTGCACAGGTGGCTAAAGCTGCTCGCCTCGACCTGGACAGTGAGGATTTATTTGCCTTAATCGGCGCCCTTGGGTGGGTTGGGGATCAGCCCCTTTTCGCGCGCCGAAGTGGTATCATTTTTAGCGTTTTGATTGATGCGATTATGATTGACGAAGGTGGAACTGCGCACGACCCAATCCAGCATCCCACAGCGTCGTCACAGTAACGCCCTTGCCATCTAGGCCGTTGCAGATTGCCAGCGCCACGTGGTGAGAACGTTCCAATCGGCTTCACTAACTGGGGCTGGTAAGCGGGGCTGATGGCGGCCTTTCGCTAACCAGTGCGCACAGAGCCTGTTGAGTCGCAACGTTGTAAAGCAGCGTCCATTCGATACCTAGGACAACAGCTGTTTGCCAGTCTCATCGTGGCCGCTCGAGTCCGCTCAGCCCCGGGGCTCAGCCAACCCGAAGGGAACTTTAATTTCCGCCGCAATCTCCTTGTGGCGTTCCACCACAGTACCCACGATTAATTTCATCAGGCTTTCGACAAAATGGTGGCTAAGGCCGAGATCATCGGCGATGTTCTTTAGCCGATGCATCTGATGCCGCTCCCGCTCACTGTCTGTAGCCGGCATCGCTTTTTCGGCTTTCAAGTGGCCAACTTGCTCTGTACAGCGAAAGCGTTCGGCCAGGATGTGGAGGACTGCGGAATCAAGGTTGTCGATGGTCTTGCGGTAAGACGCAAGCTCCTTTGCCGTATCTTGTGCGATCATCTCAGTATGTTCCAAGTTGCTATTATTCGGCCCAAAGGGGGGCTCACAAAACAGGATTTTAAGAGGGAGGCCTGGGCTCACGAGAGCGCCCATGCGCTTTGTTTGCCACGTAGGCCAGCCCTAGATATTTCCATAAAGTCGCCGTAAGCCCCGACTGAGCGCAGCGCCCATGATCGACTCGTGACTTTCTTCTGGGTAGACGTGAGCTTCGGTCGAAAATTGTTCTCCAACCCAGGGTTGGAGAAGGTGTTGCATAACGAACATGTCACCCATCATGTCGGCATTTTGCATTGCGGAGGGAAGCTGACTTTTGACGGGAGCGAATTGCGCTCCGAACCGCGCTTTGTTTTCAAGCTCCCCGATGCACATATAGACCTTCGCGGATGGCGCCGGCGAGATAGACGTGGCTTCCTGGGCCATTCGCAGCACGGCTCCTTCATCCCACCATAAGGACGGGCTAACGGCAAGATAGCGACGAAATCTGTTTGGACGTTGAAAAAGGGCACTAAGTACAAACAGGCCGCCGAATGATTGGCCAGTTAAGGTGATGTCATCTGGATCGATGGGAAAGTGGTCGGCGAGCGCCGGGATGAGCTCCTCATCGATAAAGGCAAGGAATGCCTTCCCTTCACCGGTAGCGAAGGTCTCGGCGATACCGGTAAAGGACGGGGTCGCCAATGCAAAGGCGGGCCACGCCGTCGGCGTAAGATCTCTGTTTCGTCTCAATGCAAACGAGGGAACTACGTCCAGCGGATAGCCTATGCTAACAGCAAAAAGGAGGGGAAGGTCGAGGTTCACTGCACAGCTGTGAATAGTGCTGATCAGCGATCCGGCGCTGAGCTCTGCATCGGTTGCGATAACAGTGCCGCAACGCTTTCCGTTGACAGGATAACGGGGCGAGGTGATACAAATTCGTAAAATGTCATCAATGTTTTCGGGTTTGACCATCCACACTTCACTGCCAGCAATTAGAGTGTCGTGCTCCCTTGAAATTATCTGCATTTACGACTCCTAAAGATACGAGATCGTTGCGCGCTCGACATGTCGCAACAATTCAACAGTCCACGCCAAATTCGCGACTGCCATGCCTCCATTCATTCTGAAAAGTCCCGTTACATCAAAAACGACGACTGTGGCGGGGCCTTGGTTTTCGCGTGGCGGAAAAAGTGGCGACCTGATGTCATTTTACTTGGGCAAAGCGCGGGGTATCACCAATAGCTCCCGTCCTTGACGATGCCCGCGTTCGCCGGTTGGTCGAAAACCTAGCTTTTGCAGGAGTTTCCAGGAGGCTGCATTTTCCAACCTGCATTCAGCATTAATTTCCAGCTCGGGATATGATTGCCTCAACTCAGCCATCACTGCTCCGGTCGCCTCATAGGCATACCCTCGTCCCTGGTACCGGGTGCCAAACCAGTAACCAATCTCCAGTCGATCTTCCCCGTGCAGGTGGATCCCGACGGTTCCGACCAGTTCCTTACCGAGCCAGACGCCAAGGAAGCGGTTGTTCTCGTCCTGGCTGCCAAGCAGTTTCAAAGCGTCGAGCTCGGTGAACGGGGTGGGAAGGAAATCGACAACATCGGTAATGAAAGGATCGTCAGTCATTCGCCGAAACGCACTGACATCGCCGCCTAACAAAGGGTCGATCCTGAGACGTAAGGTGGGGATCTGAGGGAAATTTGCGAGAGACCTGGTGATGCTCATACACCGCCACTCCGAGTAAATTTTTTGATCGGGCTAATGTGGATAAAGAATGCCGCGTTTCGCAATGAGACGACGGGGTACTAAAGCGTCCAACGCGTACCACGACACTGGATTTCGTTCTACTATGCCTTAGAAGGGCGTGGCGATAGTGCGGTTCGGCGGAATATCGGTGAAGTTTTTGACATCATCGAGTACTGCCCCTGTCGCCTTGGAATTGAAGGCATTGTCGAGAGCCTGCCTGTCCGTGAACTTGCAGACAGCAACGGCGACCACGCCGACCTTGTCGTCACTTGGAAAGAAGGCACTGCAAGCTTCCAAGCCATATTTACCCCACGATTCCTGCACCAGAGGCAGATGCTTCTTCACATAATAATCCCTGTCGAAATGCGACGAGGCTTCGCCGGCATAACTGACGTTTAGAGTAACGTCCGCCATTGACGAGCCAGTCAATGTTAGCCAGATAGCGCCCGCAGCGAGAATGGATTTAGTAACGGCATGTTTCATGTTCGGTTCCTTGATTCACATATCAATGGGCGCTCGGCACCATCACCGCTGCGGTAGCCATGCTCCTGGTCGCGCGACCTGGTCGCTTTCCAGTACGGCCGATATCGCGATGCGCCTTTCACTGCATTTCTCCCCGTTTCGCTCCTATTCAGCAATCAACAATATCGAACTTTCACCATTCACTTTTGTAAGGCCTACTTGGAGCGGAAGGACATTCGTGCTCTCGTGACTGTGGCGCCTGGCGGAACTCAATGAAGCCGCACGGATTCTGGGCAATCGATCAACCAACGGTGGAGGGAGGCTCCGGCGCGTGCGGGCGTGCCACGTCAGACCCTTTTCTAAGCAAGAGCTGATTGCCTTTGTTGAGGAAGGCGAAAAGACGGAGGACGGCGCTACCGTTACAGGGAAAATAGCTGCTGTAGGAATCACGAATACTCACCGGCGGTGAAGATTTGAAGCGATCTTCGCGTCAAGCAAAACGAGAGTGCTTTCCGCATGAGTGATGAAGCGCGTACCTGTGATTTGTCGCTGGTCCTGCGCAAGCTCCAGAAGTAGCCGACCTCTCCGGAGGTAAGCTCAAATCCGAGGGCATGGAAGAAAGCTATCCCAGACAGAGGCGCAGGGCCATGCCATCCATAAGTGGGAGACAACGGATCCTCTCTGCGAGGTAGGCCAGATAGCGCTCTCGTCCTGAGGACGTCTATCCGCATTTAGATGGCTTCGAATCAGTCGTCATACCGCAGCGCTCAGCATTTAATGCAATGTCCACGCCCCCCGAGAGATCTGACGTGCCTGACTTAATTAGATGAACAAGCCCGCAGTTGCGATTTCAACGCGTGTGCGGGCAGCGTCTTCCTTATCGCGGAAGCGATCAATGGCCCAAGAGAGCGCCGTGGCAAGCTCGAATACGTCCCTCGCACCGACCGAGGCTACAGCAACCCCTGCTGCTTGCGCACGCGCAAGTAAGGCACCAGTCATGTCCTCAAGCAAAGAGACAGTAGGACCCAAGGAAGAGCCCTGCTCGTCTCTCGCCTGTGCTATGCACTGAGGGAGATCATGCCAGATCCGCAGCCGCCAACTCAGCCACACCAACCATTCCGACAAAGCCTGGCGCGGCGGAATATCACCGAGTGTCCTCGACTTCTCGATCGCCTCATCAAGATCCGATGTCATTACCGCCGCCAGAAGGTCCTCGCGCGCGGGGAAGTTGCGGTACAACGTTGCGTTGCCGACACCCGCGCGCAGCGCGATGCCGTCAAGCGAGGCAAGCACGCCATCTGTTTGGAATACTTCCTGTGCAGCTCGCAGAATTGCGTCTCGGTTGCGGCGGGCGTCGGCCCGAGGAACGCGCATAGCTGCCCTGTTCTGCTCAATGGTCATAAAGCATCCTTGACTAAACGGGGAGTGTCCCCATATATAAATGGACAATGTCCCCACTAATTTTGGAAACAACCATGTCACCTGATTCAGAGAAGAGCAAGACGTCCCTCAACGGCCGGACCGTACTGGTTACCGGGGCAAACGGCGGGCTAGGCGAACAATTCGTGTTGCAAGCGATTGAGCGCGGCGCATCGAAGGTCTACGCTGCGACCCGTACCTCCCGTGAATGGCCAGATCCGCGGATTAGACCGCTTAAGCTCGACATCACTAGCGAAGACGACGTGCGCGCGGCGGTTGTCGTAGCGCGGGACGTTGATCTGCTTATCAACAACGCTGCGATTGCCCCGCAGGGCGATTCCCTCCTGGGTTCGGAAGATGAGGCGCGAAGAATTTTTGAAACCAACTTTTTCGGGACACTGCGGGTTGCGAATGCCTTCGCGCCGACCCTAGGGGCCAACGGCGGCGGAACGATGCTCAATATTCTGTCGTCTGCGGTTTGGGTCAGCATGCCGACAACCTATGCCGCGTCGAAGGCGGCTATGTGGTCGGCAACCAACGGCCTGAGGTTTGCTCTGGAGGCGCAAAACACAAAGGTTGTGAGCCTACATGTCGGAATGATCGACACACAGATGGCGGCGCAATACAACGTCCCTAAGATTAGTCCGGCCAGCGTCGTCACGCAGGCCTACGATGGAATTGCAGCCGGAGACATCGAGGTGTTGGCGGACGATCAGACACGACAGCTCAAATCGAGTTTGGGGACCAAGGCGGAGCAGTTTTACCCATGGCTTCACGAGCAGCTCAGGGCATTCATCGTGTAATCGAAAGCTGCACAACATCCCTGTCGTGTTGGGGTAATGGGCGCGGCAGCAGCTGAGAAGACTGCCGTCGCCGATATCCTCGCTTGCGATATCCTTTGGCTCAATAAACCTCACGCGGAAGCGTCGCCTCGATCGGATAGGAACTATCGATCCATGATTGCAGGCGCATGGATGTTGCAAAAGCGTGAATTTACAAAGCTGCTCCCGCCACCTGAGACGGGAGCAGCAACGTTATTTGGCAAGGAAGCAAATTGCAGCGTCCGCCTGCCGTAGGCCCAACCGCTCGCTCCAACGAATTTAGCCATCCATATTGCTTTTATCCGCCGCGGTCATCATTCCGACCACCGCCGCGACGGCTTTCATACCATAGGGTTTGGATATGAGGAGGGCCGGACAACAGCTGCTCACGTTGAAGCTAAAGGACGCGAGAAGCGATGATGACAGGCACATTTCGAATGGTGGACGAGATCATCCGTGCGAGATCAAGACCGCTGAGGCCGCCGGGCATGTCGATATCGGTTTCAACCGCATTCGGCTTTCTCTTTCAGAGCACCTCAATGGCGTCGAGCTCGTTCCCCGCTTCGATAACGTCCCACCCCTCTGATGCGAGGGCGTCTGCAAGCAATATTCGGATCAGGAGCTTGTCTTCAACGATTACTGCGGTACGCCTTTACATGGACGTCTCCGTTCGGCTGTTTCAAAATTGACACGTCTGTCCTGATTTTGATCGCGCCTCGAGCGGGAGTATTCGCCGACATATCCAATAGAATGCGAATAAAACCTCACGCTACGTCCTTGTCGCTCTCAACGCATGCCGGCGATATTGTAACCGCCATCGACGACGAGGCTTTGGCCGGTGACGAACGCCGCTTCCGCACTTGCGAGCCAGGTTACAGCGCCGGCGATATCGTCGGGATGGCCGATACGTCCGAGAGCGGCATGCGCGCCGATCGCCGACACCGCTTCAGGAGGCAGTAAGCTCGTCATCGGCGTATCGATCACTCCGGGACTGACATTGTTGATACGGATGCCATCATTGCCGACTTCCAGAGCCACGGCGCGCACCATAGCGTCAAGCGCGCCCTTGCTGGCGGCATAGATCGACAGGTTGACATTGCCGCCGGTTGCGGCGATCGAGGAGGTGTTAACGATTGCCCCGCCCCGGCCCCGCCGGCGCATCGCGGCGACCTCGTGCTTCACCAGCAGCCATACGCCCTTGACGTTGGTCGCCAGCACATGGTCGGCATCCTCGCCCGTCAGTTCCTCGATTGGCTTGTAGGCGGTAGTGCCGGCGTTGTTGAAGGCAATGTCGAGGCCACCAAAGCGTTCCACGACCGCGCTGATCAAAGCTTCGACGGCTCGTTCGTCTGTCACGTCTGCCGGCGCAATCATTGCCATTCCACCCGCCTGGACAATTTCGCCTGCTACCGCCTCCAGCTCGGGCACACGTCTTCCAGTAAGCGCCACGGCAGCGCCCTGGCGTGCGAATGCCAGAGCGCTTGCCCGGCCGATGCCGCTGCCCGCGCCCGTGACAAGGGCCGTCAGTCCCGCAAATCTCCCGGGATCGGCACGCAACACGGCCTTCGTGTCCACATTTGCAAACATGTTCATTGTCCAACTCCTGTTGTTGAGGACATGAACCTAGCAATTTCATATTATGCCGATAATAGTCTATTATTGACATACCTCGTTGAGCAGGGAACACCAATGATGAAAGGCAATGATTTTGCCGAACTCACTGCGTTCGTCACGATTGCAGAACTGAAAAGCTTCGTGCGTGCCGCCACCAAGCTCGGTGTCTCGCGCTCAGCACTCAGCCATAGCATGCGCATGCTGGAAGAACGCGTCGGCACGCGACTACTGAACCGCACGACGCGCAGCGTTTCACTAACCGATGCCGGTCGCACGCTCTATGCGAGACTGCCGGCCGCCTTCGCCGAGATCCGCGACGCAGTTGAGGGCCTCAGCGCCTATCGGGAGCGTCCGGCAGGCACTGTGCGGCTGAACCTGCCGCGCGTGGCGGCAGAAACGCTGATCGGTTCGAAACTTTCAGATTTTGCAGCCGCCTATCCCGATATCCATGTGGAACTCACCGTTGAGGACCAACTCTCCGATATCGTCGGTAGCGGATACGACGCCGGTGTGCGACCCGGCGGTTTGCTGCATCAGGACATGATCTCCGTGCGACTGACGCCGGACTATCGAAGCACTATCGTCGGCTCGCCCGCCTATTTCCAGAATAATCCAAAGCCAAAAGTCCCGGCCGATCTCGCCGCTCATGCCTGCATCAACTACCGCTGGACGGCCTCAGGCGCGCTCTACCGCTGGCCGTTTTCCAAGGACGGCGAACAGGTAAATGCCGAAGTATCAGGCCCGTTAACGCTCAACGATGCAGGCCTCACGGTCAAAGCGGCACTCTCAGGGATGGGGCTTGCCTGCACGCTCGAAAGCAATGTAGCGCTCGAACTTGCTGACGGCCGCCTGATCCGCGTGCTGGAAGACTGGTGCCCGCCAACCTGGGGCTTTTATCTCTATTACCCGAGCGCCCGCCTGATGTCGGCGGCTTTCCGGGCGTTTGTCGACTTCATGCGCCACTAAATGGCGGGCATTTCGCCTCACCCTCGTAATTCTTGAAGGGCTCAGAACCGACGCCCTTCTATTCCATTTCACCAGCGCAACCACTTTTTGGTGAAGGACGACGCTGGGGGCCAGAATGGAAGATCGCGGTCGAGGCGGGCTGACCTCGCCTACTGACTAACTGCAGACACCTGGTCGGTTGATCCTAGATGAGCAAAAAAAGTCACTGCGTGGGGTGCACTTGGTTGAAGTCGGCTGAGTAAGCGGCGCGAGCATCTAAGTCACGGATCCTATTTAAATGGCAAGATTCTCTCCGCCATGCATCGATCGCTTCGACGAGCGGGCAGATCCTGTGGAACCCGTATCGTTTTCGTCCCTTAGCACGACCTCGTCTGTCCGGTGCACTAAAGTCAAGATCGCAACCTACCGATCAGAATTATCACGGACGTCGGCCCTGAGTTGACCTTACCTACTGCCTGATCCAATTTTTCGCGCAGGTAAGGCTGCCACAACCTTGATTTCCACAAGGAGACCTGGGTGAGCAAGTTCGGAGACCCCGATGCAAGTCCAGGCGCATGTTCCGCGGGGGAAGACCCGGTCCTTCACCTCGCGAAACACATCCATGTGCTGCCGCAATCCGACATGGTATGTGGTCATTTCCACGACATCCTCAAAACGGCAACCTGCTTCTGACAAGACGGTGGCTAAGTTATCCCAGCACGCCTCGAACTGCCTTTCTGGGTCATTGATGACATTCAAGTTCGCATCGCGTCCGACTTGGCCCGCACAGAAAACAAGGTTCTCCACGCGGACGGCAGGGGCATAACCTGCACGCTCCACAATAGACTTCATTGCCACCGGCACGATGATTTCGCGTTCCATTACCTATCCTCTAGTTCACGCCGGCTAACTGTACGCCGGTGAGATCGAGTGGCAGCTTTGTCGCATCAGCCTTGCGTCGTCTACAGCGGGAGAACAAAATTTGCTTAGATGACTGCAATTAGGTGAATACGGAGCCAGAGCTGCCGCAGCCTTCGCCTTGAAGGGATACGAACCGGCGACTGCACTAATACACGGAAATCTTTAAGCTGACGGCATAACCCAATTATTGACGAGGCTTGTGATCGTCAGTAGCGTGTGGCTCGATCTAGAACGGTGGAACTAGGGTAAAGCACAAGAGTTGTCGGGGGTAGCGGTGCGTCGCTCGTATTGATTAATCTACCCAGTTAGGACCCATGCAAACTCCAGTCACCGTTCCAATGACTTTCGCGTTCCGGCTATGCGGCACGCGGCCTCGTCTATGTTCTCGTTGCCGGGCTTGCGCTGTTCTCATCAATCGGAGGTGAGCCAAACTCAAAATCCGCTCTCAACGTCGTGCTTCGGCAGCCATTTGGACTTGTCTGGCTCCGATTGATCGCAATAGGGATGCTTGGCTTTATCGCGTGGCGTTTCGCACAGTCATTAGCCAACTCGGATGGTCACCCCTCTACGGCCTTGCAGCTCGCGGCGTCGTCTTTATCATTACCGGAATGTTCTTCTTGTATGTCGCCTTCACCGTAGATCCCGGCCAGGCAGGCGGCATTCCCCAAGCCTTGTCATGGGTGCGTCAACTTCCCTTCGGTGCTGTCCTTTACGCCATCGCTGCAGTTGGTCTCCTCGCATTCGGCATCTACGGTTTCGTCGAAGCACCTACAGATGCATCCGGCCGCCCGCCGTAGCGGCAACGGGTACCTGTTAAGAACGGTTTATTGTCTGAGTCCGCTGTGTGAGCGAAGGACTCGCGGACGCATCTTATCCGCCCTCGGCCTCGATCGTTAATCCATCATGCAATAAGCCCATTGTCCCCGGGTGACACGCGGGGTCAAACACAGCGAGCCCTGAAGTTCCGCTCGATGGCATCGAGCGATTGAACGCTTCCTTCGGTGATGCCAAGCAGCTTCACGCGCATCCAGACGCCGGTTATGAAGGCCCACCGCTTTATGCGCCAATGCCTCATGGCCGCCGCAGGCCAGAATTTCAGTAGGATCGCAATGGCTCCGACAAAGGCCACCCAACCGGCGCCGGCGTGAAGCGAGGAACCATGGCGGCCTTATTCGGGAAGATTTGCGAAGCCCAAATATTGCATAAACAAAACCCCGCCAAAAATGACCGGGTTTGTCAGCAGTCTGACGGGGCCGTTTAAGCCCCCGTTGTCGTGGCAAGCGTTTTCCCTTAAACTGACGATGCCCGGCCCGCATAACGCGCACGCTCTGCATCGATTTCCGCCTGCGAGTAAGGATCGGCCTTGTCATCGAAGGAAGTCCAGCCCTGACCTTCATAGGTCGTCCGGCGCGCCGGGAGATCGACCCAGTTCGAGCGCTGGAGAATGACTTCGGCCTCCCAGGCGCGGGCATCATCGACCTTGGCGGTCACCAGGGTACCGCCACGGCGCACGCCTTCGGCATAGACATGGGCATCTCGCTCGTCGACGCCGGAATCCGTCAGAGCACCGACGATGCCGCCCGCAGCACCACCGACGACTGCGCCGGCAACTGCGCCGGCAGCGGTGGCAGCAAGCCAGCCCGCGGCAACAACCGGGCCGACACCCGGGATGGCCATGATGCCGAGACGCCAAGCGGAAACCACATTCCATTGTATTGACGATAGCCGCGGCGGCGCTCGTAATAGCCACGGTGGCCATTATAATAGGCTGCATCACCACGACGGTGGAAGCTGTGGCGGCGTATATCGTCGCGATCGCGCCGACGGTACTGCACGCTCTCAATATCTTGCGCGTGCGTGCCGATCTGAGGCTGTTGAGGGGCGACGAAAGCTTGTACCGGGCCGAACGATGTTGCGAACATGATGGCGGAGAGCGCCAGCGGTGCTAATCTTAAACCTGAGATATACATCTTTACCTCCTGATTGAGCTGTGAGGTCATCTCACGCTTCGTCTACTGAATGATCCCCTAACTATCTAGTTCCCTGCAGACAGCCTTTTGCGACCTTTGCTTTATCATGTAGGACTTTCGTCCTGTGATTGACCCATTTTAAAAAAATGCGCCGACAGGAGGGGCGCTTAAACGAAGAGCTTGGCAAGGCGAGCAGCCCTGATCGCGGGGTCTTAATTGGTGACTGAGCCGTCTTCGACATGATTCGATCCAGGACTTTAGTCCTGCTTTCCCGCAGCAAAGGACCAACAGACGCGGTATCGACGCTTCAAGGCGGAACTCCATTACAGCAGTTGCGTTTGGTGGCTCAATGACAAAGCTATCGGGATGCGGCAGTTTGTTTCGAGTTCATTCTGAAGCCTCCCAGGATGACCGTTCTCCCTTGCTTACTTGGGACCGGTCGGAACGCAGGAGCTAATCGATGACCTATCCTATCGTGCCCGTGCTGGGCATCACCCTCTCGCTTACCGCGATCGCCGGGAGTGTCATGGCGATCCCCAATTACCTTCCGGAGCAGGAAGTCAAAAAGCTGGGCAACATTGATATCACATCACTCTGGACATCCCGTCCGGTGTCGGTCGATCCCAGCAAGCAGAATTTTGAGCGCCTTCCCGCTCTCGTCGTCGAACTGCCGAACTCGGCGGAGATGAACCTCGGCGTGGACAACATCGTCGCAAGTGAGATCCAACCTTCGATGCGGGTTGTGCGACCTGGCTTCACCGACGATGGCGAAATGGCGGGCGTCGGCCTGACCTCAAATTATCAAGCCGACACGGAAGTGGCGGCGTGGTGCGCCGAGCGTTACAGGTCCTACCGCGCTTCAGACAACACATATCAGCCCTATACCGGTGTACGCCGTGATTGTGAGCCGTTGTTTGGAGCTTCGGTTCATAGCTCTGTGACAAACGACGTGGTGGAGCAGGCTTCTGACATCGGTGACCTCAGGTCCACCGGAGATACTCATTCTCAATGGTGCTTCGCACGCTATCGCTCCTATGACCCAGACAACAATACTCACCGTGCGTTCAGCGGGGAAACTCGCGCTTGCGTTTCTCCGTATATTTGACAGCTAGCGGCGAGAGCGTGTTGCATCACTAATTACTTCCCGGATTATTGACGAACTGCCGTTGCTCCATGGTTTTCGACAATCGGTTCGCAGGTCAATCATGCCGGCTTATTGGAGAACCAGACGAGCATGCCGTCGTTTGTGAGGCCAATCGGACGCAAACCCCTCTCGTTGCCCAGCAGTTTCTTGTCGTCGGCGGTCTCGTGTCGCTTGTCGCAACGGTCATCGTTGCTGCTTTCGTCACCAGTCTCATCGAAGATGCTGTGGCGAGGACTCCGGAGCCGCGACAGCGCTCTACGTCGACAGCGTCATCGCACCTCTGCTGCCGGACATGCAGGCTAGCGCTGACCTGAGCGACTCCGTAAAGCAGGCGCTTGACGAAACGCTGGGTAAGGCGCGTTGGGAAAACGCCTGATGTCGTTCAAGCTCTGGCGTCCAAACGGCACGATCCTGTATTCAAATAGGAAGGAACAGATCGGACAGAAGCTGCCGATCAGCGACGGCCTGCAAACAGCGCTCACCGGAAAAATGGTCGCGGAGTACGACAACGTCAACGATGTTGGGAGCGAGACCGAACGCAAAAGCGGCATGCCGTTGCTTGAGGTTTATAATTCGGTACTGCAGCCTTGGTCAGGCGACGTTGTCGCGGTCCTCGAGTTCTACGAGAGTGCTACCGACTTCCAGCACAGCTTGAACAACGCGCGTTTACAGAGTTGGATCGCCGTGGTGGCGTTCACCATGACATCCTTCGCCATCCTGTCGGCTCTCGTGTTCAAGGGGAGCAGGATGATCGACAGCCAGCGTGAGGCGTTGAGCAATCGCATCCAGGATTGTCCGGACTTCTCACGCAGAACGGCGAACTCAGTGCGAAGCTCCAGCGTGCGAGTCAACGTACGACGGCTTTGAACGAGCGATACCTGCGCCGGCTGGGAGCCGAACTACACGACGGGCCGGCACAGCTTGTTGCGCTTGCAGCGCTGAATGTCGACAGCGATGCCATCAGCAATCCCCGCACGTCGCGTAAGATGCGGGATGGAGAGATCATATCCATCAAATCCAGTCTGGATGACGCCATGCAGGAAATCAGGACGATCTGTAGCGGCCTTGTCCCGCCGCAGATCGAAGGAGCTGATCTTGGGGAGATCATCGGACGAGCCCTGAAAACGCATATGCAGCGCACGGGCACAACGGTGAGGATGTCGATGTCTCCGTCATCACCGCCGCTATCGTTATTGGCAAAGATCTGTGTGTTCCGGTTCCTGCAGGAGGCGCTCACAACGGGTTCCGGCACGGTGGCGGAGTTGGACAATATGTCGTTCAGACCTTCGACGGACACAACGTATCCTCAACCGTTGGTGACAGCGGTCCGGGCTTCGACCCGGCGGAGATCAAACCGTCCAGTCTTGGGCTGTCGGGCCTGCGCGAACGGGTCGAGAGCCTTGGCGGACATTTTGACTTGAAGACGACGAACCAAGGAACCGTGCTGCGCATGTCCCTGAACCTGCATGAAATGGAGCCTGCATGATGAAAGAGATAACTATAGCCGTCGTCGACGATCATCCTCTGTTTCGTGAAGGCATAATACGCATCCTTTCGGAAATACCTGGCTTCCGGATCGTCGGTCAAGGATCAACCTCCGATGAGGCGCTTTCGTTGAGCGCCACCCTCACGCCGAGTATCCTGCTGATGGATATTTCGATGCCGGGCGGCGGGTTGAATGCGATCGTGCCCATCCTGCAGGAGAACCCTGACCAGAAAATTATCATGCTGACGGTCTCGGAAACGACCGATGACGTGATGAGCGCGTTGTCCAAAGGCGCGAAAGGCTACGTGCTGAAAGGAGTCGGGTCACGGATCCTGGCTGACAGCGTGAGATCGGTGGACGCGGGCGACACATACGTCTCACCTTCGTTGTCAGCGCGGTTGCTGTCAGACATGTCATCCTCCGCAGCGTTGGCGAAGCGGGGAAATCCGATCGACGATCTGACGAACCGCGAGCAGGAAGTCTTGAACCTGGTGGCCGAGGGGCTCAGCAACAAACGGATAGCGCTCCGGCTTGGCGTGCACGAGAAGACGATCAAGCAGCACATGACCCATATCTTCGCAAAACTGGGGATCAGCAACCGAACAGAAGCGGCTATGACGTTGCGAAACGCGACGGTTCAGGCTTGATGGTTCGTGCAACTGCTGGACTTAAGTCTCACGTGATTGGGGCATTGGTCTTAGTCGGGAACAGGTTTGATTTTATAACGTTTTGCTGGTGTCAAACAACTATTGGAGACTGCCATGAACACGAAACTCATTCTCGCATCGGCCTTTGTCACGTTCGCTTTAAGCGGTTCTGCCTATGCCGATGACGCGAACAGCGCGGTCACGGGTGCCGCAGGCGGTGCGGTCACGGGTGCGATCGTCGGCGGCCCGGTCGGCGCTGCTATTGGTGGTGCCGTCGGCCTCGTCGCAGGTGCTGCCATCGACCCGCCGCCGGAACGCGTCGTCACCTATGTTCAGCAGCAGCCTGTCCAGAATTCGGTTGTCGTCAAGCAGCCGATCGTTATCGGCAAGCCTGTCCCGCAGGAAGTCGTCCTGATGCCGATCGCAGAAGATCCACGCTATTCGTATACCGTCGTCAACGAGCAGCGCGTCATCGTCGACCCGCAAACCCGCACCGTCGTGCAGGTCATCCAGTAACGCCAGCCAACGCCGGGTCACCCAACCACGCGCAGGAGACTGATAATGAACAGCTTGATTTGGCTTGTCGGAGCTGTCGTCGTCATCGGCGCAATCCTGTCCTTCATTGGATTGGGCTGACCCATTACCCGAGGCAGCCAACGCTGCCTCGGGTGAACTCTCAATGTCCCGAGATCCCCATGTCCTACAATAATTCTCCAGAACCATCCGCCTCGATTGGTGGTTCAATCATCATGTTATTTCTTATCGTGGCAGTCGTTACAGCTGCGATGTCTACAGGCCTTGCTGGCCCAACGGATCGACGTATTGCTGTGGTTTTGCCTACTGTCGATCATGAACGCTGACAACACCTGTCCTTGTTGGCGCACTCATGATGAACCTGCCAAAGGAGAGCAACTATGTGGCTCGAACTTACATCCGAAAACGATGAGAAAATATTTGCCAACGTCGATCAGTTCGTCGTTATCTACCCTGCCAACGAGGACAAGCTCACGAAAGTCCTGACACCCGGCGGTCCGATCATGGTCAAGGAGCCAATGGCGTTCATCCAATCGAAATTGGAGGCTGCGGTCGCTCGATCTACCCACTAACCAGTCGCGCCGTCTGTGCTCATAATGCCGCTTCGTCAGCGACTGAAAAATTTAAGTCGGATTTCATCTCCTAACGTCGCCTTGCGGTTAACGATCGTCCGTCCTTTAGAATCCTTCATGATGAATCGGCCGTTGCGAACAACTTCGCTCAACCCGTCATCGTGACGAAAAGACAGTGCTGCTGCACCGCGATTGGCGGTCGCGCCTTTGTCCTTTGACCCCGGCGAGTTTCCGTTCCCGCGCGCCTCGCTCTTTCCTCCGCGATTGCCATTCCCACCCCCGTTTGTTGGTTTCCACGCAGAACTGAGCCGGTTACGCGCATAAGGGGGTGCGGACGAAAACTTGGACCACCAAGGAGGTAGTTCATGTATTCCTACGCAGACAGACTTCGAGCGGTTGAGCTCTATATCCGGCTGGGCAAGCGACTTAATGCGACTATTCGTCAGCTGGGGTATCCCACCAAGAATGCGTTGAAGGGCTGGCATCGCGAGTACGTACAGCATCTCGACCTGCGTACTCAGCCGGTAGCGCGAGCGCCAAAATACTCAGAGGCTTAGAGGCAGGCGGCACTTGAGTACTTTCGCACCCATGATCGTTGCATCTCTGCGACGATGAGGGAGCTCGGCTATCCCGGTCGAGGAACTCTAACCGCATGGGTTCGTGAGGCGTTTCCGGAGGCGCGGACATCGATTGTCGGTCGATCGTGGCACCCTGGCTATTCCGAGGAGGTCCGGCAAGCCGGGGTCATTGGATTATGCAGTGGAGATGAAAGCGCTCAACAGGTAGCTGTCCGACTGGGCGTCTCAAGGCCGACATTGTACACCTGGAAAGATCAGCTACTTGGTCACGAGGCTCCCTCATCCATGAAACGCCGCAAATCCAACCCCAAGGTGCCTGAACGTGAAGAGCTCGAGCGACAGCTTGAAGCCCTCCAGCGTGATGTCCGCCAGTTACAACTCGAACATGATCTCCTGAAGAAGGCCAACGAACTCTTAAAAAAAGACCTGGGCGTCGATCTGCAGATCCTGAGTAATCGGGAGAAAACCCAGCTAATTGACGCCCTTAAAGAAGTTTACCGCTTGCCAGAGTTGCTTGCCCAGCTTCGGATTGCCCGTAGCTCCTACTTCTACCATCGCGCCCGCATGTGCCTGGCAGACAAGTATGCTGCTGTCCGCTACAGCCTAGCGGAGATCTTTGAAGCGAACCGTCGTTGCTACGGTTATCGACGACTGCAGGCGTCGCTGGCCAGACAAAGCGTGATAATCTCGGAAAAGGTTGTCCAGCGATTGATGAAGCAGGAGCAGTTGGTCGTTGCCAGGCCGCGTCGACGGCGGTTCGGATCCTATCTGGGAGAGATCAGTCCAGCGCCCGAGAACCTGATCAATCGCGACTTCCATGCAAAAGCGCCAAACGTGAAATGGCTGACAGACATCACCGAGTTCCAGATCCCAGCTGGCAAGGTGTACCTTTCGCCCATCATCGACTGCTTTGACGGCATGGTCATCAGCTGGTCCATCGGAACCCAACCAGATGCGGGTCTCGTCAACACCATGCTGGATGCAGCCATCGGAACCGTCGCCAACGGCGAGGAACGGCCAATCATCCATTCTGATCGCGGAGCCCATTATCGCTGGCCAGGCTGGTTAACCCGTATCAGCGAAGCAAGACTGGTTCGCTCGATGTCCCGAAAGGGTTGCTCGCAAGACAACGCCGCGTGCGAAGGGTTCTTCGGTCGGTTGAAGACCGAGCTCTTCTATCCACGAGACTGGAAGGTCATCACGATAGAGCAGTTCGTGGCAGAGGTGGACGCTTACATCCGATGGTACAATGAAACGCGCATCAAAATATCACTGGGATCACTCAGCCCGGTCGAATATCGTAAGAGCCTCGGCCTGAGCATTTAAAACAGTCCAAGTTTTTATCCGCACCCCCACCGGTTCAGTTCCGCGTGAAAACCAACAATAGCGTGTTCACAAGCGATGACCTTTCAGCTATGCAAACCGTCTTTGACACGCTGAAAGTCCAGGAGGCCTATCGGGAACACCCAGAAACGTTACCTACTCTGGCGCGCTCAATTTTCCGCTGTACAAGACGACGTCGCAAGAACCCGATTGGCTTATCGAGATCCTGCGATGTCCTTCTTGAGCCAAAGTCCGTGGGGAGCTGGTAGAGCGACCAGTGGTCGTCCGTATGCCAGCGCGCCCCTTAGCAGCTCCCCCCACATCATTGAGGATCCCACGACCGTCGAAGATCGCCGCGCACTCATAGATCGTCTGATCGGTAGAGAAGCGGCCGAAGGCCGCGTGATCGACTGTGATGTAGACTTCATGGCCCTGGTCGAACTTTGGGTCGAAGGAGCCGTCGATATGCCCGAATTTCGTCGCCGCTACCAACTTGTTCGTGGGGAGCGCCTCGAAAACCGAAAATCGGCTCTAATACAAACGCCACCATCCCTTGAGACACTTTGCGAGGAGACGGATCTTATGACCGAGATCGGACGTGTGGCAGGGCCTGAAGGCACGTCTTGAACTGTAGCCTTGGCTGATAACCAACGGCGCGTCCTTGTTGTATCCCACGCCCCGGCCACCATAGTGGGGGAAACGTCGTGCATATCGGTTCAGCCGAATGTAACGACGAATACCGACTTGGCGACGGCGCCGCAAGAGAAGTCAGTCAGGCCGGTTGGGGAGTTGCTGTGTGGTGTAGTGAGAACTAGAGGTCGTACCGCGCATGGGGTAATACATACTAGCCGTACGGCGAGGCTAGCAACCGAACGCAGCATTTCTCGAGCGTGGCGGGAACTGTTTATAGCAGCGACGAGCACGCCCAATGGTGCTTCGCCCGATATCGGTCCTATAACCCTGACGACAACACCTATCGCGCGCTCAGCGGCGAAATTCGTGCCTCCGCCTCTTCGCATATTTAAGACGGCAGCCACGGCTTAGCAATTCCCCTCGACGTTAAGACCGTTCCTTTTTCCGTCGGGCCTGCGTTATTGACGAACTGCCTCCGCGCCTTACTTTGTGACCATAGAGCCGCCGGAATAAGAGCGGGCGTTTGGGAGCTGAATCGATCATGCGGTTGTTCGGGGAGCGTTACCGCTGGAATACCGCCAGTTTGGCCCAACAGTTCCTCCTCATCGGAGGTTTAGTGTCTCTCGGAGCGACGATCTTAGTCGGAGCGTTTGTCACCAATCTAATTGAAGCGGCAGTCACAAGGAATACCGGGGCTGCGACCGCTCTCTATGTTGACAGTGTCATTGCGCCCCTCCTACCGGACATGCAAACCAACAACGATCTCAGCGAATCTGTCCAACGAGCACTCGACGAGACTTTGGGCCAGGGCACACTGGGGAAACGGCTTTTGTCGTTTCGTCTGTGGCGTCCCGATGGCACTATTCTCTATTCAAACGAAAAACCTCTGATTGGACGAAAATTACCGATTAGCGACGGGCTGCAAACGGCACTAACTGGGACGATGGTTGCTGAGTACGACCATGCCGACGATGTCGGCAGTGAAACTGTGCGTGATAGCGGCTTGCCAGTGCTCGAAATTTACAATCCCGTCCTACAGCCTTGGTCCGGTGAAGTCGTCGGCGTCCTCGAGTTTTATGAAATCGCCACCGACTTTCAGCACAGTCTGAACCACGCCCGCCTGCAGAGCTGGTTCGCTGTTGTGGCATTCACGATGTCTTTTTTCGCAATTCTGTCGGTCCTCGTCTTTAAAGGCAGTAGGACGATTGACAGTCAAGACAAAGCGTTAAAGCAGCGGATTCGAGAACTGTCTGAACTTCTTTTGCAGAACGGCGAGCTTAGCGTGAAGCTCCAGCGAGCCAGCCAGCGCACAACAGCGCTCAATGAACGGTACCTCAGACGCCTTGGAGCCGAACTCCACGATGGCCCGGCGCAGCTAGTCGCCTTGGCCGCACTGAAGGTCGATAGCGAGGCTATCAGCAATCCTCGAACTTCGCGTAAGGTACGAGATGGCGAGATCGCGTCAATTAAATCCAGTCTGGATGACGCGATGCAGGAGATCCGCACAATCTGCAGCGGTCTCGTCCTGCCGCAGATCGAAGGCGCCGATTTGCGGGAAGTAGTTGAACGCGCCCTCAAAGCCCATGCTGAGCGAACAGGCGCACTGGTCGAGCTTTCCCTATCACCCGCTTCTCCTCAGCTCTCGATCTCAGCGAAAATCTGCGTGTTTCGGTTTTTGCAGGAGGCGCTCAACAATGGGTATCGTCACGGCGGTGGCGCTGAGCAATATGTCATCCAGACCTATGAGGGACAAACTGTCTCTGTTAAAGCCGGCGATCGCGGTCCAGGTTTTGACCCAACCAAAACGAAACCGTCCAGCCTTGGCTTGTCGGGTCTGCGAGAACGGGTTGAAAGCCTTGGGGGAATATTTGAATTGAAGACATCTGACTTGGGAACCGAGCTGTGCATGTCCTTAAACCTAGATGAAATGGAGCCCTCGTGATGGGAGAGATTACAATCGCGGTCATCGACGATCACCCGCTTTTCCGTGAAGGCGTCATGCGAATTCTTTCGGAAGTCCAAGGTTTCAAAATAGTGGGTGAAGGCTCAACAAGGGAGGACGCGCTTGAGATCTGCGCCACCCTGAAGCCCGATATCCTGCTCATGGATATCTCGATGCCAGGCGGTGGGCTGAATGCGATCCTGCCTATCCTGGAAATCAACTCCGATCAAAAGATAATGATGCTGACAGTCTCGGAAACAAGCGACGACGTCATGAGCGCCCTAGACAAGGGGGCGAAGGCCTATGTTTTGAAGGGCGTCGGATCTCGGGTGCTGGCGGACATAATTAAATCGGTCGCCGCAGGAGAGACATATGTGTCCCCGACCCTGTCAGCGCGGCTGCTCTCCGACATGGCATCGGCCGCCGCCTTGGCAAAGCAGCCCAATCCGATCAACGAATTGAC
The DNA here is from genome assembly GCF_029277445.1 of Pararhizobium qamdonense. Classification (NCBI taxonomy): domain Bacteria; kingdom Pseudomonadati; phylum Pseudomonadota; class Alphaproteobacteria; order Hyphomicrobiales; family Rhizobiaceae; genus Pararhizobium; species Pararhizobium qamdonense. The sequence continues at coordinate 42,754 of NZ_CP119569.1, forward strand.
GAGCCGCGAGCACGAGGTCCTGGACCTGGTTGCGGAAGGGCTCAGCAACAAGCGGATAGCGCTCCGGCTCGGCGTCCACGAGAAGACAATCAAACAGCATATGACCCATATTTTTGCAAAACTCGGCACCAGCAACAGAACGGAAGCTGCGATGGTCCTCCGCAATCGCACTCCCGTCTAGGAAGCTGCGGTTCAACCTGCCAGCAGCCCAGTTGCTAGCATTGCAAAGATCAGTCCCACGATCGGTATCAAAAGCCAGCGGGCTTCATGCAAACTTGTGTCCATCGTCGGCTTCTCTGTTCAATCCACCGTGATAGAACGCACCGAAATTTGTTCCCCAGGTTGATTTGGGACGGACGTTTACTGTGTCGATACAGGACTTTAGCCCTACCATTTTCTGGCGTTCGTCTGATAGAAGCCGGACTGTAGCCCTAGGCGGGAACAGCTTTCCAAGGATGACGTTGTGCTGCTGTAAACGGAAAAAGGAGCCTGTCATGAAAACGAAACTCATTCTCGCATCAGCCCTCGCCACAATGCTGCTCGGCGGCGCCGCTGTTGCAGAAGACGGCGCAGTTACCGGGGCGGCTGGTGGTGCCATCACCGGCGCAATCGTCGGCGGTCCCGTGGGCGCTGCAGTTGGTGGCGTCGCCGGCGCGATCGCAGGTGCTGTCATTGATCCCCCGCCGGAACGTGTTGTCGCCTACGTTCGACAGCAGCCTGTACAGCGTTCAGTTGTCCTCGAACAGCCTATCGTCGTCGGGAAGCCTTTACCGCAAGAGGTGGTTCTGATGCCGGTCGCGGAGGATCCCCGTTATTCCTACACCATCGTCAATGAGGAGCGTGTCATCGTCGATCCACAGACACGGACTGTCGTCCAGGTGATCCAGTAACGGTAACCTGTCCGGTGACATCATCGCCGTGAAGGAGATAAGCAATGAACAGTTTGATCTGGCTCGTTGGAGCAATTGTAATCATCGGCGCGATCCTGTCGTTTATTGGGTTCGCCTAAATTTTGGAAGGGCGGTACGCGACGTGCCGCCCTGCTTCGTTACGCCTGCCCCCGCCCCTCACTGAGATCAACAAATGTCATATCAACACACGCCCAAGTCCAGTTTCCCACTAGGCGGGGTTTTCTTCTTTATTTATCTTGCGATGGCTGGACTGACCCTGGCAGTGTTCTCCACGAGCATGGCCGGACCGCCTAAACGACAGGTAACGGTGGTCTTGCCGGTTGGCAGCCCTTACTTCGAGCAGAACAAATAGCGTGCACCATTCACAGCTCGACCTCGCGTAGTCCAGGGGCCGCGTCGATAGTGGTTTCAACGAGACGAGCGAGGAGCGCTGCCATGTGGCTTGAGCTGACATCTGAAACCGATGAAAAAAATACGTGAACGTTAATCAGCTGATTGTCATTTATCCGGCTGATGAGCACAAACTCACGCGGATCCTAACGTTTGGAGGGCCGATCACGATCAAGGAGCCGATGGCATTTCTCCAGTCAAAACTTGAAGGCGCGACAGGCAAACAGTAATCCAACTTCCTGCAATTCCTGCGTTCGGGGGCCGCCGAATGTCTTCAAGACGAACGCCAGTTTTTAATGCAGAGATCTCAGACGGATCTCATCTGCGAGGGTGGCCTGCCGGTTCACGATAGTGCGACCTTTGGAATCCTTCATGATATATCTGCCATTGCGCACGACTTCGCTGATCCCGTCGCTATGGCGAACAGATAATCCTGCAGAACCGGCCTTGCCTTTCGAACTCTGACCCTTCGCGCCTTGAGAGTTTCCCCGGGTCTCGCTTTTGCCCGCGCCCTGATTGCCATTCCCGCCGCCGTTCCCTTTGCCCCCACCGTTCCCATTGCCGCCGCCATTTCCATTTCCGCTATTGCCGTCTTTTGCAAAAACAGAATGGGGGACAAGCTCCGGGGTAAAAGCCGAAACCTCCATTGTGTAGGGCGTTGTCGCAAGGAATACGCTCAAGAGAATGCCGAGTTGAGACTGAACAATTTTTCGGCCGGTCGTCATGTGAAACTCCTTGCGAGCGAAGCTATCTAGCGCCCATCAACTGAAACCACTCAGGCACGCGTGCGATAGCGCTGTATACTCTGAACTTGACCGCGCCGATCGTCCACAGGACGTGATCGTATTTACCCTCATCCCGACCTGTTCTCTATCTCGTCAGGCATAAGCCGTTTTCTGGTGGGGGTGAAACTCGCGCGACAACAAAAGCACCGGTCGTTTGCACGGATTTGGGCCAAAACTTGTTGTTTGCAACCTCGCTAGGACCATTGCCTTGATTTCATTCCAAGGTCTTGGCTCGTTAGAGGGCCGAAGCCGAATGGCGGGTTGATCCACAAAACCTATATTGACAGTAGGCCTGTCTCGCGATCAGCGCTAGAGCTGAATAAAAAGAAGGGCTAAGTATCACGAGGCCTGAAATGCCCGACGGATTTACGGTATACGCTTACACCTTAAGAAATGGGAGCTCCTTGTCCTACGTATCGGACGAAGCTCGGGTCTATGAAGAAGCGCGTCGTCATCGCCTCTTCCTCCTCGAAGATCCCAGTCGAAAGCTTCCGGAGCATACGATTGTCTATAGGGTTTTGCTTCGCCCGTTCCTGATCGGAGCTCTCCCCGATATCTTGAATGACCGAGGGTGCGCGGTTGAGAGGTTGGTGGAAACCATGGAGCCGATCGGGAGGGTCGTTTGATTATTACGTTTTTCGTAGTTGAGCATCATTCGGGCCCAGACCGTCCACGTATAGACGCGAAGGTGGTTGCCTCTAGGAACGTAAGGGCGAGCGGTTGGCGTGTCGCGTCTCGGCGGGCCAGAAACAGTGGAAGCTTCTTCATCCAAGGTAGGGCCAATACTCCCACCGCGTCGATCCGACTGGAAGGAAACCGCATGATGACGCATTATGCCTGGACAATAAGAGCTAGCGGTTTGCAGAACGTACAAAAGGTCACCACGCTGCCGGAGCTTTACGACGTACTTCAGTTGTTGAAGCTACCCGGAATAGCACCGCCGGAATGGTTGACCATGGATCCCTGGCGCGAAGAGCTCTCCGGGGATGGCCGCTACGTCTATGATGAAGGCGGCTCGGATGAATGGTCCGTTGTCTGAACAAAAGTCTACTACGGACCCGGTGACGTTAAGTGAGAGTGACGCAATTTTACGAAATCTCCTCAGCTTTAAGACAGGAGGACTCGCCGCTCGAAAAGCACGACGGGTCTGGCAAGGGGTGGCCATGCCGCCGTGTCTATGCAATCCACAGCGAAGGTTGAACCGGTGATTTACAAATCGGTTCCGGCGTAGTTGATACATAGGACCTTTGCAAGCCCGCGATGGACTTTAGTCCTTCACATCAAGCCACCTTTTGGATGTCCAAATTTGCGATATCGCCCAACGGTTCATCTAATCGCTCGGTCGGATGATGATCATACGCACTTTTAACAGGCTATATTCTGGACGTAAGGCATCTATCGTTCTCCAACATCAACGATGGAGAAAAAAATGCCCATTCCTAGTGATCGCTCACTCAAGACGCAGCTGGCACGGCGCCATTTCTTGGGCATTGCTGCAGCCGCGGGCGCCAGGGTTGCCGCAGTAACAACCGCGGCAGGCTCGATTCTATCACCTTCAAACGCCAAAAGCATGGGGAGAAACTGGGGCAAGCATGGGGGAAAAGGACAACACGGGTCAAATTGCTTTCTGCGCGGGACCACCCTCTCCACGCCAGCCGGCGAAGTAAACGTCGAAGAGCTTTCCATCGGGGACTTGATAACGACGGTGAATGGGGAAGCGATGCCCGTCCGGTGGATTGGTCGTCGGACCTACAAGCCCACCCGTTATTCCGCGGCCAAAAACGTGATGCCAATTCGAATCCGACGACATGCACTGGACGGACAAGTGCCTCATAGCGACCTTTATTTGTCGCCGGGGCATGCTTTGCTCGTGGACGGGGTTTTGATCAGGGTGATGGACCTCGTAAACGGGGCGTCCATTGCCCCAGCTCTGCCGGAGGGGATAGATGACATCGAATACTTCCATATTTTACTAGATGGTCATCAAGTTATCCTTGCTCAGGGTGCCCCAACCGAAACTCTGCTTTTAGACGGGCAGAATGACGAGCACTTCGCGAACTTCGCTGAACTGCGGCAACTGATTCCGGGGATTTTGAATACTCCAATGAAGCCTGCGGCGCCGATCGTCGGCTACGGAGGAAAGACGCATCTTAAAGCTCTATTGCGTATTGCGGCGAGCCTCGTCGCAGGACATGAAGTAATATGGGATGACTATGAAAAAATCGCGGCTCGCGCGTATTCGGTTGCCCACTTCTAAACTCTTTCACGAGGCGTTGGCCTCCGTCACCACGGAACCGTTCAGGGGCTCGACAGGAAGAAAAATGAATCTATTCGCGCAGCCGGTCCTGCGGCATTTATTCTCGTTTTTGCGGATACCAGTTTACCTATATCTCGAAAGACGTCTGGCGATAATACCGAAAACAATAAACACTCCGATCGTGCCTCTGAAGCCAATGAGCGCATTGATAGAATTGCGAAGCTGTTTCGCGGACGAGGAGATCGCGGGTTTTTGAAGCTTCGAAACTCTTTCTCGGAGATGGGATACGTAAGCCATGAGCCGGCGAATTTCTTCGATATCGGAGAGGCCCGCCTTACCTTGAATCGGCTCAGGGGCATCGTGGTTATCGAACTCCGCGCTTAATTCCGCGAACTATTCGTCGATCTCGTTTTTACCCCTCGACAGGGCCCGCCTACTCGGTTTTTCATTTCTGCCGCTCATGATTCATTTGCTCCACCGGGATCGACTCGGGGAGTCGCAAGCAGGAACACTGCGATATAGGCAATGTGGGGATGCGCGCTCAGCCACTGGATCACCGATGAGACAAGAGACGCGACCATGCCTGTGATCCTACAGGATGTTGGTGATCAGGCGACTGGCCTTCGTGCCTTTCCGATACAACGAACGGACGACCAGCGCCCGACAATTCCCGTTAGCGCTCCGCCGACGACGTCGCTGGCGTAATGAATTCAAATATAGACATGGGAGAAGGTGATCAGGCAGGCAGCAGCTAGAAAAGCTAATCCGGCGCGGCGGCGCCGTGAAGAAGAAAGGCTGCCGCAGTCGCAAAGGTTGCCGTTGCGTGGTCGGAGGGAAAAGAAAAGTCGGCGCTACGTTCGACCAGCAGGCGACGAGGACATGGAGTAAATGAGGGCTGTCAGGCTTGCGCCACCATTGTGGCCACCGCCAGCACTAGGATCGGGACGCCGATGGTGGAAATCCGGATCATCAGATGATCATGAGCAGTGTTGTGCCCGCCAATGCGTTCGTGGCATTGGGTGAACGTCGCGTCGAGTACATACTTTGGCACTCTCCAGTTCGCCCCTTGCAGCGTCGGAGGCGCTGCATCGATTGTGGATTAATCAGCTGTCGCTCGGGCATTGGTGCGGTCCCCCACCCGCCCTCGAATGAAATACAATCCTGCAAGCGTGACAGCGGCGAACGCTGCACCAGCCAGGAAAGTCCCCTGGGGACCGCTGAGGTCAAGCAAGGCTCATGATCACGAGGACGATCGGGACCAGCGCCAATGGCAGGCCGATCGATTGGGCCCGCAAGGTGAGAAATGCTTCGCTGAAGCGGGCGAGCGTAAACACCGCCGCGACGGCTACGACCCATCAACAGGTCCCGCCCAGGCGGCGGAGTTCGGCACGATTCATGGGCATGCGAACACGACGCTGCCCTTTCGGCCGTTCCGGGTCCTTTACGGCAACAAGGATCAACCCGAGGGAGAGGAATGCCGGTATAACGGCGATCCAGAAGATCACCTTGAACTGATCGACTGTTAGCCACATCCGGCCAATCGCAATGAGCGGCCCGAGGAACGCGCCGACGGTGTCAAGCGACTGGCGCAGACTGAAGCTCGCGCCGCGCAGGTGCGGTGGCGCGATATCGGCAACGAGGGCGTCGCGCGGAGCACCCCGGATGCCCTTTCCGACACGGTCGATGAAGCGGGCGGCGATGAGCCATTTGAGCAACGATGCCAATGGAAAGACAGGCTTGGTGAACGCCGCAAGACCATAACCGATGACAGCCAGCAATTTGCGCTTTCCCAGCCAGTCGCTGAGAGCGCCGGAGATAACCTTCGTAATCGATGCTGTGGCTTCAGCCAACCCCTCGATGATGCCGACACTCAAGGCGGACGTTCCAAGCACCGTTACCATATAGATCGGCAACAGGGCGTGGATCATCAGGAAATGTGCATGAACATCAACACGAAACGGAGCGCCCAGATACCGGCGGGCAGGCCGGACCTTCGCCTAAGCCAGTTGCCGCTCTTGCTTTGGTCTGCGCTTGAAATGTCCGGTCGGTCGGTCATTTCAGCAGTTCTCTTCATGGGCGTCGAAAACGCGCTGGGCGTAACTATCGAGCAAAGCCTCGCAGGTTCTCAACCGCTCTGTCGCCTCGTCCGCCAAGGTCGCGCCGTAAAAATCGAGCTTCTTGATCTTCTCCAGCCAGCCCTGGAGCTTCTTCAAGTCGGTGTCTTCTTCTTCAAGCTCCGCATAGGTGAACTTGTTGATCGCGATTTCCTTGGCGATCTCCTTCTCGAAATCGTCACAGCGACCAAGGAACTCCGGTTATTGGTCGTCACGATCGGCTTTGAACCGGGATACGACCTTATCCTCTTGCGCACGATCGAGAGCGACCGTCTCCAGGATGACGGAATCACCATTTATTTCGGCAATATCGTTTTCCAACATCTTCAGCCGAGAGACGTGATCGTCGGTCTTGGGCTACAGGCAGACGCCGTTCTGCAAATAAACGGCGCCCATTCCCTTCAGCCGCCGCCAGAGCGCAATGCGCTTTGTGGCGGGATCGGGCGGCACTTTGTAAGTGAGAAGAAGCCAAGTCAAAATTTGTCGTGTAACAGTGATAATGCAACGACCGTAACACCTCAACTAAGTGATATCGTGCATCTGGAATCCGCCACCGAGCAGTGGTCATGCGTGATCATTTTGACATAGAGATCAGCATGCCGAGCAGCTCGACTGCCGCCTTGCCACTTATGAAGCGGCGACCGTCACGTCAGATTGACGTGCTGGAAAGTAACTTGCGGTCAGTTTTTCCGCGGTGAGAGGGCGGCTGAAGAGATATCCCTGGAGTTCGTCGCAACCCGATAATCTAACAATAGCAGCTTGTTCGTCCGTCTCAATGCCTTCCGCTGTCACAGGAATATCGAGGGCGTTGGCAAGCGCAATCGTGGCCTGAAGGACCTTGCCCGCATTCGCCTCGTTATCAAGAGCGATTATGAGAGCCGATCGACCTTCATGCGATCGAATCCGAACGCACGTAGTGTGCCAATACTGGCGAAGCCGCAGCCAAAATCATCAAGCGCAATTTTGATACCCGCTGCCTTTAGCCCTTTGATCGCCCGGTGGGCCTGGTCGGGGTTGGAGATCAGTACCCCTTCGGTAATTTCGATGGTCAGCCTCGACGGCTCGAACGAGGCCCGCGCCAATATATCCAAGACCTGACGCACGAAGCGTGGATTCTTGAGCTGCAGAGGCGATACGTTAACAGCAAGCCCAAGACCCGGCCATTGAGCTGCCGCGCGGACTGCCTTCGTCATTATCTGTTGCCCAAGCGTCTCGATAAGGCCCGATCGCTCCGCCAGCGGAATGAAGATGTCCGGCCCGATCGTTGTACCCTCGGAAGGTTGCCATCTTGCCAAGGCCTCGACGCCGCAAATCCCTCTTCCGTCGGAATGAACCAACGGCTGAAAAACGATTCCGATCTCGTCATTGGCGAGCGTTTGTCGAAGCTGCCCTTCTAGTTGGGCAACACGCCGGGTTTCGTCGTCGAAACTGGGTTTGAAGATGATCGAGACCCCGCGTCCACTATCTTTCGCTCGGTAGAGCGCGTTATCGGCTTGCCGGATCAGTTCGGACGCTGCGATTGTTCCGCCGCTCGATTCGGCGACACCGACGCTTGCGCCGATCTCGATGGTTCTGCCGTCGATGTCGAAAACGCGTGCAAGACATTGGTGAATGCGGCGTGGCAAATCTGCGGTCTCGAGAGCCTGTACCGTCTCCGTCAAAACGATGGCGAATTCGTCGCCTCCTAGACGGGCGATGATCGCACCATTCGGCATCATATGTGAAAGCCGGTCGGCGACCGCGACTGTCGCCGACACCATGTCCCCAACCATCGTTAACGGCCTTGAAGCCATCGAGGTCAATAAGATTCAACTGTGTGGTGGCACCTGTTTTCGAGGCATTTTCCTGCTCTTGTCCGAGATTTTCAAGCAAACCGGCTCGGTTCCACAGCCCCGAGAGAGCGTCGTGTGTCGCATGGTGTCGCGCAAGGTTTTCCCCAGCTCTCAAGTTTCGTATTGTGATGAAGCCGACAAACCCCAACCCTCCCAAGAACAATACAAGGATCAAGGCGGCGGCACTCAGCTCCGACTTGGCTTCCACAAAGCTCCTTGATCCTGGCAACTGGCGCGGCCATGCGAAGTAGCCGACCGGCTTGCCAGATACGTCATCGAGCGACGTGTTGAGCCCGGAGGCGTCGGGATGCTGTCTGAGTGTGAGGCCCTTCAGCGAGAAGTCGCTTGCCATTTCCGCGACGGCATCGGGTTTCAGATGCCTGGCAAACAGAAGGGTATGAAGCTTGGCCTTGTCGAACGGAATCTCTGGGTTGCTCGGCCTTATCGCGGCGGCTCCCATCAGAACCACGCCCTCGTCGTTTCGCACAAAGTGTACCGACACAGCGGTGCCGGCACGAGCGGCGGCGACGAGCGCCTCGACACCGCCATCAAAGTGCTGGCTTAACGAACCTTCCAGCGGTGCACCGTTTTCATATGCCATAATGGATTTGCCAGTGGCATCAACCACGATTGCGGTATCGTAAAGCGGATACGCCTCTGTGGTTGTCCCCCAGTTTTCAGTAATCCAGTCGTCGCGATTATCCGAATTTACCTGGTCGTATGCGTCATCCCAGAAGGCGTTGTCCCGGATCGTCCCTTCGAGCTGTTTTTCCATGGTGCCGACGGCGCTCGCTGCGGCGCTCATCGCACGAGCATCGTCTATGCTGTCGGATTTCGCAGTAATATTGCCGATCGAATCGGCCACCAGAGCACCCAGCACACAACCGACCGTAATGAACAACCCGGCTATGACTGCTACGAATGATTTGCGGACGGTATTGCTTGCTTTCAGGTGGCGCTGCACGGATACATCCTGGGTTGCGACAAGACAACATGGATGTCGAGGTCTCGACAGTGCCGGCAGATTGGCATCATGCCCGCCCAACGCGGGCGCCGCGCTGGGACAATACATTTGCCCATCCTAACCTTCTGTTAAACGGCGAAAACTCTGCGTATTTAAACACTAGAATCGACGACGGCTGTGGAGGAAGCCGGAAAGCGTTGTTGGAACATGCAAGTACGTCATCCCGGCGAGCGTCAGATTTTTACGCAAAATTCCGCGTCGCCAATCTGGCGAGACACTTGGTCCAAATCCAGTTCGCCCTGATGGGGTAGTAACCTCGAACCCATCATTCCAATCGACGGATCCTCCAAATGGAATTTACGCGGATCAGTGGTCCGTACCAGCGTAGATCCACATTGGAACGGTGCTGCCAGCTTTGGCAAACCCAAGAGCCTCGTAGAAGCGAACAGAATTACCGCCCGCTGTAAGAATTATTTGAGAAAGCCAGCATACTTGTCCCGCATCGCAGTCATCAATTTGCTACCGATGCCAAATCTCTGATGGTCGGGATGAACCAGCAGGTGTGGAAAGTATACCACCAAGTGCCCATCGGAAATAGCGTTCGCCAGGCCGAGTAACTGATTGTCGGAACGCGCCGTTATCAGGGTGTGCGAATTACGAAGGGCAGCGAGTAAATCTTGCGGCTTCTGTGCGGATGACCAGTTGTTGGCTTTATAGATCTCCACCACTTTCTCTTCAAAAAATAGTGTCCCCAATTAAGATGTCTATTTTCATATTTGCTCCAGAATAGTCTCGGGGCTCATCGATGCCTCGAGCAGGTTGTCAGCTGCGTTTAAACTCGCATCCGTTTACACGCCGTTCTCACGAATAGGGTTTTTGGTACCAATATATGTACCCCGCACCGTTGTCGCCGACGCCACTCACTCCCCTCGGGAGATGACAAAGCTGTTACAGCTCTCGCGAAATGGTCAATAGGGATGTTGGCGGCGGGAAGCACCGCGTCAATACCGGCCTGTAGGCTTGCAACATGCGCGCTCTCCATCGACCGTTGTCTTGAAGCTAACACAGCAGCGCCGAACCGGACCGGTGCAGGGGGCGCGCGAAAACCCCGAACTCTACGTGATCAAAGAGGCCGTGAACCAACAAAACGGCCTCACTTTTTCGACTACCTGCGCAGCGACGGACGGCGACTGCGTGGCGCCGTTATCGTCGCGAGCCCGACCTGGCGCCACGGTGTCGATGGCGCTCATATCAAGGCAAGTGGAGAAGATTCTCGATCCGAAGCGTTTTACGATCCGCACCGAGCCCACTCTGCTTCAGAAGACAAGCGCCTTGCGGGTCATGGCGACGGGCAGCGATCGCTCGGTCAGCAATCAGGCGGTTTGCCAAGTCGATGAAGCAGGCCGCCGGAACGTGCAATCAATCAGATACCATAGCGCCGGTCGAGTTCTTTGAGGGCAAACTGCTCTTCATCGATCAAAACTGGTTCTGGCGTTCCAGGAAGTTGACGAAGCGCCGGCTTCGAGTCGACAGCGTAGAAGTCCGACGCCCAGGCGGCGAGAATTGCGCGTTTGTCATCTACAGAAATGGCTGGCGCACTCACCACGTCGAGCGGCCGCTGGAGCTGCATGCCCTGAAGCAAAACTGTTGGTCCCATCGCCATCGCATTGTTGGCGGCCTGCTGCAGCATGTGGTGCATCATCGGTCTCCTTATCGCACATGCGGATCGCGGTCGCGCTGTAGGCGTGACGCGGCTATCACGTTTGCTTCGGGCGCCAGAAGATCGTGTTTCTCAGCGAAGGCGGTAAACAGTCCGCGTGCGGTTTCCGCTTCGATCTCACCGCGCAACGCGGCCCTGCAGGCCTTGAGCGCGACCGAGTGCGCGGCGTCCCTCAATTAAGCCGGCCATTCGACAAGATATCGGTAGGCGTCCATTACCGAGCGAATCTCTGCCGGAAAGCCCAAGCCGACAAGAATGGAAACAGGCTGTCTGAACATATCGGGTTTCATCGCTCTCTCCTTTCCAACCCGGAATGTTGATGGGCGCCGTTGCGACGGCGCCCTTGTTAAGGGGACAATGTAGTTTAAGCCGCCTTCTGCGCCTCGATCTGAACTGGAGCAGTCGATGTCAAGGCAGGCTCGCTCTGGATCGAAATTTTGCGCGGCTTCAAGGCCTCCGGGATCTCGCGAACGAGATCGATCGACAGGAGACCGTTGCTCAGATCCGCTACGTTCACCCTGACATGGTCGGCAAGCTCGAACCGGTGTTCGAACGGACGTCCGGCAATGCCGCGATGCAGGTAGCCATCGGCGGATGCCTCCTGCTTCTTGCCGGTGACCGTCAGAAGATTGGATTGGAAGGTGATGTCAAGGTCTTCCTGGGCAAAGCCAGCCACCGCAATTGAAATCCGGTAGCTGTCATCGCCGGTCTTGACGATGTCATAAGGCGGCCAGTCGCTGATCGAGCGGGCGCGCTGGGCATTTTCCAAAAGGTTGAAGACCCGGTCAAAGCCGACGCTTGAGCGGAACAGCGGTGCATAGTCATTCGATGTTGCCATAGCCATATCCTCCTTGAAGCAACATGGGTACAAAAGCGCCGAAAGTGACGCCCCAGTAAGGCCAGCCCTGTCATCAGCGGCTGGCGTCAATCGATTTGGTTTTTGACGATTTCGGATTCAAGAGCGCGGCCAGAAAAAATTATTCATTTTTTTGCCTCTGCCGGCGCCACTCAATCGAGCTCGTAAACCGCGGCATTATCCTGACTTCGCGCAAGCCTTTGTAGGACGCATGGCGGAGATTGCCGCCGCACGATGCGTTATACGCAATCCGTGCCGCCGTCGAAGAAGGTGTCCCGCCCGTTGTTGGTGTAGCGCTCCTGCGTGCGGTCAAGGCGCTGGACGGTCTCGCCACCGCCAACGACGATCAGCGTGGCGGGATCGATACCGTCCGCCGGCCCATCGAGGCACCAGTCCGCCAGATCGCAGTAAATGCCGGCGCCGAGGGCTCGATCATTGTCGGCAAACTGCGCGAAAAGACAGATATGTCATTTGGCTAGGACGCCCAAACCGGCGAATATGGAGATCTCCATGCTCAGGGAGTTATCGAACCACAGGTCGTTCGCACGGCGCTCCAGCGGCCTCGGTGGCTGGCCTGTTGGTCACAACCGAAGCGATGATCGCCGAAAAGCCTAGGAAGGAAGCGGCGCCCGCGCTACCAGCCGGCGCTGGCATGGATTTTTAACGCCGTCAGAAAACGAGATGCTCGCTTGGAAAGGCGGGCTTCCAATCGCAGGTTATGCCTACGCCGCCGCCAGCATTTCTCTCATCGTGGCGATAACGCGGGCGTGGTCGTACGGCTTGCTGAAAAACTTGCCCTTAACCGGCAAAAGCTCATCACTCAATTGACGGTGGCCCGAAGCCACGATGATCTTGACCGGGGGCCATCTGTCTCGAACCGCAGAGGCCAGCTTTAAGCCGTTCATGCTGCCTGGCATGTCGATGTCAGTGAACATCAACCGGACCTCCGGATGCGCGTTCAGAATGTCGATGGCTTCATCGGCATTTGAAGCCTCGAGCACGATGAACCCTTCGTTCTCAAGCGACATTACGATATCCAGCCGCACGATTACTTCGTCCTCAACGACAATGACTGTGGTCCCCTTTTGCGTCATCCCTCATACTCTCCGCTCTTGACGCTCAAGATGTCTTTTTTAAATGTCCGAACCCGCTGAACGCGCAGAAAAGCAAATTGATCCAGACGAACCGGTTATTTTTCAGCGAGTTACAGTGAAAGGCAATTTCTGTTCGTGATCGACGGGAATATCGCAAATCTATTGTCGCGTTGATATGCGGGTAAGCGACCCTTTCACTGAGAAGCGAAAACCCTCCGGAGCGAAGACGATTTCGGGAACCGCTCCGAATAACGATCCTAGCGCGGAGCGTACATATCGCGTTCCATAGCCTTGCCGCGTCGGTTCTCGCACAGTCGGCCCCCCGACTTCAGTCCAGTGCAGAGAAAGTTCGGAACTCCCGTTCGTGGCAACAGACCACAGGAGTTCAACATGCCCGTCGGGATGTGAAAGCGCGCCGTATTTGATGGCGTTCGTTATCAGCTCGTGGAGGCAAAGCGCTATCGTCGTTCCGGCGTCCCGGCTGACCACCAGGTCCGGACCGGTGAAATCGATGCGGCTGATGCCATCGCTGTTGTATGGAGAAACGGTCAGCGCAACGATGGCTGAGAGCGATACCTCCTCGCCGCCAGCCTCGAAGACAGCGCTGTGAACATTCGATAATGCCTGCAGTCGCCCGGAAAAATCACTTGCCAGCCCCTCGACGGAGGTCGCCCCACGCTTGGTCATCTGGAAGATCGATTTAACACTCGCCAGGATATTCTTGACGCGGTGATTGAGTTCCAGACGCAGTTCTCGCTCCCGCTCGATGGAATCGCGGACCTGGCGTTGGCGCAGCCGGACCAGTAGATTTGATTGAATCCCATTGACGAGTTCCAGCGGCGCGACCGGCCGCGTATGGAACAACAGACGCGCGCCGGGCCAAGACTTGAGCAATTGATTGCGTATCCGTGCAATAGGCGCCGTGCGCTCCAAAAGGACGATGATCGGCACTTCTGACCAGTCTGGCTGCTCTGCGAGATGCAGGGCAACCCGCGCAACAACATGCGGGTTCAGTGCCTCGTGCGTGACGACGATGATGCCCGGAGACAAAGCGAGTTGATCGGCCAGACCGCCGTCCCCATTGGTAGCGTTCACCTCGATCTCTTGTTCCCGAAGGAAGGCGGCAATGTATTCGGCATCCTTGCGGAACGGAGCTAGGACGAGCACCCAATCCAACTCGCTGTCGATCGGGACATCTTTCATTTTGGATCAGGCAGGGGATTGTAGGCGACGACGCTAACGCGTCCGCTTTCGATGATAAGTTCGCGGATGTTGAGATCGTGGGGACCATGACGCTTTTTGACCACGGTAATGTTTCGGCGAAGACGCCCTTCGTGCTCCATGATCCGCAGCAGGAGAACGGTATCGCCAAGGAAACTCACATCCACATCGATTCCGACATTCTGGCCGATCAGACCATGCTGGGCAACAATCAGCATCGTCAGGACACCAGAACGGGCAAGGTATTTCAGCAGTGACTGGATGTCGCGCACAGCCTTCTCGCGGTGCGGCAGCGAATTCAGGTACCCCGTCAAGCTGTCGATAACAACGACGCGCGATTTGTTTTGCGTGACGGCGTCCTGGACGATCTGGCCGAACTCGCCGGGCGAGATTTCATTGGGATTGAAATCTCGCAGGATGAGCTTGCCATCCTTGTGAAACTGCCTGAGTTCCATGCCCAAGCCTTCGGATCGACGGAAGAAGGTCTCAAGCCGCTCCTCAAATAGAAAGAGAGCGACATTTTCTCCGCGTTCGAGCGCCGCCGTCGCATAAAGGGAAGACATCGTCGATTTACCAGTGCCTGACTGCCCGATGACCAATGTGGTGGTTCCAGGCTCCTGGCCACCGCCAAACATTTCGTCCAACTCGGCGACCCCGGATTTGATCAGCTGAGGTTCGGAACTCTCTGATGCAGTGCTGGGCATGATGCGAGGAAAAACAACGACGCCCTCGCCTTCACGGATAGCCATATCGTGATAGCCATCGGCAATCGGCACGCCGCGCATCTTCGAAACCTCGATGCGGCGGCGCACGCCACCATATTCCTCCAGTGACTTGTCGAACCGGATAACGCCGTGGGCAAGACCCTCTACCTCCTCGCCGCTGCGGTCGTAGCCGGGCGTCTGTGTATCCAGCAGCAGTGCGACAACGTTCTTTTTGGCAAGGAACGATTTGAAGGCGATCAATTCGCGTCGAAAGCGTGGACTATCACCGGTGATCAGCCGGATTTCGAGAAGTGAATCGTAGACCAGTCGGCGAGGCTTATGCTCCTCGATCGCAGCTTCGATCGCTTTTCGCGTCTCATCCAGCCGCAGATCGGAGGTCAGGAAGATACTCTGGTCATCGGCCTCATTCACCGTGCCAGATGTGGACAGCTCTTCGACCCGGATACCGTCGAGCGTCCAGCCGTGCGACACGGCGATCGCTTCGAGCTCTGCGGCCGTTTGAGACAGCGTGACGTAAATACAGCTCTCACCGGCCTCGACGCCAGCGCGCAAAAACTGCAGCGCGGCCGTCGTCTTTCCCGAGCCCGGCGCACCCTGAAGCATGTAGAGGTTCGATGCAGGCAGCCCACCGCGCAGGATTTCGTTCAGTCCCGCAATTCCGGTGCTAACAACTGCGGGTTTGTTCTGTTTGGGCATGTTCGTCTTCCGCTGCAATGCTCTGCGCATATTGAAAATCAATGGCGAGCATCATCCAGGGAAGAGCCGCTTTCATGTTATATGTGCCTTTCTAAAAACTTCAATGATGCCTGTGCTGCGGGCAGCATGGCATGTGAATTTCTTGATGAAAATCGATTTCCCGAAGAATGGACGCCTAGCTTCTACAGAAATTTGCTGTCAAAAACTAAACGTTGACCAGCCATTCCAAAATGACTACAAGCTGAGTTATCGATTTTTTCTTGCCGAGCTTTGGTTACCACGCGACTGGCACCGCGTTTTGAACGAACCCTCTCTTTAAAATGATCGTTATCATCATCCGCGATGCTTTGCGTTGCGGTCGTATATTATGCTATGAAAGGTTTCATCATGACAACTGGCACCGTAAAATGGTTCAATTCCACAAAGGGCTTCGGCTTCATTCAGCCTGACAACGGCGGCGCTGACGCCTTCGTTCACATCTCTGCCGTCGAACGCGCCGGAATGCGCGAAATCGTCGAAGGCCAGAAGATCGGTTTCGACCTCGAGCGCGACAACAAGTCGGGCAAGATGTCTGCTTGCAACCTGCAGGCCGTATAATCGGTAACTGCTTTCCTTTGACCACGGATGTACTGGCACTGTCGAAAGCAACTACCAATCGAGGTCAGGCAGGTCGCCTGGCCTTTTTTTGTGCCTGACGCCACGGCACACAGCCCTGCGGCAACGCCTACCAGAATCACGAGAGATCCGATGAACGAGAAAATCAGTGAACTTCAGGCGATAAACACCGCATGGCAAATTGCGATCCAGGAAATTTTGAGAATGGTCGTCCGCGACCTTTACAAATCCGGCGACGAGGCTTCATTCCTCGCGCATATCAAACGGATTGAAGAGGCTGCCGTCGACAGTATTTACACCGGGCTAATGCTGCGCGGGACCGACGAGTGGACCGAGGTCCTCGTCAAGGAGAAGGCTAGCAATTTCGTTACAACCCTTCTGACGTCGTTCACGTACGATCGGGTCTGACGGGCGCAACGTTATACGGCTTTGCAATTGCCGATTATCTCTGACAAGCCATGCGCCCTGGTTTCTCGCGACCCTAATACCGCATACACCGGCGCGGCAACCCGCCTGACAGAACTCGGATGTGCAGCTATTAGGGGGATGCGGCCCGCTAACGCCGCCCCTACTCCCGGCCTTGCGTGCAATCAAATACCTAAACGCCCACCCGGACTGACATGTTGCGTTAACGCTATGTTTCAAATAGGATTTGCGCTCGAAACTGTTATAGTTTTAGCCGTTGATATAGGTTGAATTGCTGAACTTGAGTTTTGGACCAAATGGGAGAGAGAGAGGGGTTTCAATGCACAATCATAATCCGGCCACCTCCGATCAGGGTTCACTGGCTGACATCATTCGCGACTATGACTGGGCAAGCACCAGCCTCGGACCGATGTCATCCTGGCCGGCTCAATTAAAATGTGCGGTTGACATCATAATCCCGTCCGGTGCGCAGATTGTGATGTTTTGTGGCAATGACTTCACTGCTATTTACAATGATGCATACGCCCCCTCGATCGGGATCAAGCATCCCAGCGCGTTAGGGAGGCCGGCGAAAGAAAACTGGGCCGAACTTTGGGACGACCTGGAACCCCTTCTGCTTCAAGTTCGCGACGCCGGCGAGACCGTCGTTGCAAAGGACAGGCCCTTCTATATCGAACGGCACGGCGTGCCAGAAACGGTTTACTTCGACATCTCCTATTCTCCTGTTTCCGACGAATACGGTCATGTGCTCGCGGTGCTGTGTATCGTCAATGAGACGACGGAACGCGTCGGCTACGAGGCAACGCTCAAACGCCTTGCGTCTATCATCTCCTCGTCGGAAGATGCGATCCTCGGCATCGACCTCAACATGACGGTTACCGATTGGAACAGTGGAGCCGAAAAGCTCTATGGATTCTCGGCCGAGGAAATTGTGGGCCGGTCCGTCACGCTTCTTATTGCCGATGACCGGGTCGACGAGGAGGCGCACATCATCGCCCGCATCAAGGCAGGAGAGCGGGTAGAGACCCATGAGACCGTTAGGCGGCATCGCAGTGGACGGCTTCTGGATGTTTCGCTGACTGTTTCGCCAATCTATGACGCAGATGGCAGGATCATCGGCGCTTCAAAAATCGCCCGCGACATTACGCTACGAAGGGAAGCAGAGCGCGTGCAGGAACTGCTGATTGGTGAACTGAACCATCGCGTCAAGAACGTCCTTGCCACGGTAGCGGCTATCGCCCGTCAGACTTTTGCCGGCGCCAATGACATCAGCCTCGCGAGTGCCGCCTTCGACGCCCGGTTGCAAAGCCTGGCCAGAGCACACGACCTTCTCACGCGTGGGAGTTGGGAGGCAGCCAGCCTTCGTACCGCAGTTTCCGAAGCACTATCTCCCTATCCACCTGAACAGCTCGACGTCAGCGGTCCAGAAATCGACGTCTCGCCGAAGGCCGTAGTGGCCCTCACGCTCATTCTGCACGAGCTTGCCACAAATGCTGCGAAATATGGCGCGTTGGGAGCCAGTTCCGGAAAAGTGGCAGTGTCATGGGAGGTCTCGGCTCCCGGCGCGCAACTCACTCTGTCGTGGAAAGAAGTCGGAGGGCCAAAAGTCGCGCCGCCGACCCGAAAGGGCTTCGGATCCCGGTTGATTGAAGCCCTCTCGTCCGGCCAACTCCGAGGCCACGTAGAGCTCACATATGACGTCTGCGGCGTCCATTGCCTGATACGCGCACCGCATGACACCGGATGGAGCGACTACGATCATATTCAGTCACGGCTTTGACGCGAGGGCAACTGCGTTGTCAGGGTGGCCGCAAATGCTTGATGCGCTCGACAAGGTGCCGGGGATGATATGGCCGAGTGGCCCCTCTTCCCAAGGGTTGCCCGCGATCTTGCGGAATTCCTTCGCTGTGGCGGACATTCTACGTTCACAGGTTTTGTGCAGCAGATGACGAGATCGAACGGACGACGCCGCAAAATATCCTGGCATGCGGTGCGAGCAACCGTCTTGACGATACGCCCCCAACTTTGTTTATTCAGGCAATGTTCAAAGCCGTAAACGCTGTCCAGATTAGAGTTTCGGTCGATGAGATCGAGCCGGGCGTCTGGCGCCGTCTGGTCCTGCCGGTCCATTGGAACCTTGAGCATCTGCATCTCGGAATACAGGCCGCATTCAACTGGTGGAACTATCATCTCTACGAGTTTCGCATCGGTGGTCTCCGGTATGGAGACGTTGAGATTCTGGCGGAGGATGCGTCCGACGAAGATCCTCGGGTCTTCGATCAGAAAGAGGTACGGCTGCTGGACTTCGAGCAAGGTGCTGTCTTCAGCTACCACTATGATTTCGGGGATGGCTGGCGGCATACCGTCGCGGTCGAGGAGTTCTTGACGCTCACTGCTACGCCCAAACACGGGGCCTGCATCGCTGGCGAGAGGGCACGACCGCCCGAGGATGTTGGCGGCGTTTCAGGTTATGAGCGGTTTCTTGAGATCATCACCGACCGGGATGATCCCGAATATGTCGAAACCATGCAGTGGTGCGGGGGCTACTTTGATCCGGAATGGTTCGACCTTTCGACCGCGGACAAGGATCTTCGCAATGCTCTGCGCTCGAACGCCAAACGACGCTTGTATCAACCGAAGCCAAAAGCGGCTCCGAAGAAATGATTTACCAAGATTTAGCGTGAACGCTCTTGAAAGGAATCGAACCACAGTGTGGCTGCGAATCTACTGCGCGGTTTAAAAACCACCCTTTTAGCGCTCTAGCGTTGGGGCAGCCTTCTACATATCTGCAGTTAATTGGCCGACCGCACAGTAAGACCACGTCGAACCTAATAAATCACTGAAGCTCAGCGCTCGATACGCTTGCCAGTCTGCGACAGCATACGTTTAGCCTCGCGCGTCCGTGCGCAGACAAGGGCGCCCCAGAGCTTCTGGCCGACATGCCAACGTGTATGTTCTGAACCGTGGGTCATTGGATCGCTTTTTGATGTAAACTCTTAAAGACCTTATAGAGGAAACAGGCGGCGAGCTGCAGTCGAGAGATTGCATCGCAGCAATGCATTTTCGCATTGCACGGTTTTGTCACGGACCTGACTTCGCACAAAGGGAGAGTTTCGTTTCAAAAGCATTTGCAATAGATTAGCTCGACCAAGAGAGTTCAGGACAAGTATGCAACTCCCCATCAAGTCTATCCTGGTTTTCCACGCAGCCGCACGCGCAGGAAGTATTTCGCGCGCCGCAGAAGAGCTGCGCGTGACACCATCCGCGGTCAGCCAGCAGATTCAGTTGCTGGAAGGTCAACTCGGGGTGACGCTTTTGGCGAAAGCGGGCCGCGGTATCGTCTTGACGGAGGCCGGTGAGCGATATTTCTCGATGATCGCCGATCAGATCGAGCGTATCGAAGACGCCACGGGAACGATCCGGGGATTCAGATCCGTTACAACATTGACTGTGCGCGCTACCCCCACCCTGTCCAACAAATGGTTGCTGCCCCGGCTAAGCACCCTGCTCGACAAGCATCCCGACCTCGAGCTTCGCCTCGATGGCACCAACGAACCGACAGACTTCAACCAGGAAGCCGTCGATATCGAGATCCGGCATGGGGACGGCCGCTGGCCGGGTCTTTTCGTCGAGGGTGTCGCGGACGAACAGTTTTACCCGGTGTGCTCTCCAGACTATGCACCGGCTGGCAGCTTGAAGCCCGAAGACCTTCTTGATCATCGCCTCATCCATTCTGCAAAATCGCAAGCACAGTGGAACGGATGGTTTCCGTTAGCGGGAGTTGCTCCGAAAGAACGTTGGCGCCGTATTCTGTTCGACCGGAGTCACATGGCAATTGACGCTGCGGTCCGGAGCATGGGCATCGCCCTCGAAAGCACGCTCATGATGGGTGACGAGATTGAAAGCGGGCGTCTCGTTTGCCCTGTGGCGTCTCCACCGGTCGTTCAGATCACGACACAATGGATTGTTTGTCCGCGTGATCATCTTCGACAGAAAAAGGTGCGTATATTTCTCGATTGGTTGCGACTGGAAAGGGAGACTTGGCAGACAACCTATCCATTGGGCTCCCTGTCACGTTGAGTGAGCGGGATCAAGCAGTTCTGCCACTGCCCTCTGCGCAAGCAAATCTGGCGGCAGCGCAATTTCGAGCCAGATTGCCTCTTCGTCGCTGCCGGGTACCTCCAATGTGGCAAGCTGGCTTTCCAGCAATGAACCGGCGGCGAAGTGCCCCTTCCTTGCTCCCAGACGCGCTGAGATCAACTCAGGGGAGCCATGCAAGAACAGGAAACGGACCCCTCGTAGCCTTTCTCGCAACAACTCCCGATAGCTGCGCTTCAGGACCGAGCAAGCGACGACCACAGGTGATGCGCCGATCGCCAATGCGCTATCACATACGCTGTGTAGCCAAGGCATACGCAGTTCATCCGTCAGGGGATGGCCGTTGCGCATTCGCTCGACGTTTTCGGGCGAATGCAATTCATCCGCTTCGATGAAGGCGCAGTCGAGAAGGCTGGCGAGACGCCGACCTATCTCTGATTTGCCGGTTCCCGCGACACCCATGACCACGACAAACCTTGTGTATTGGCCACTCCGGATGAAGGAGGCTTGCTGCCCTGCCATGCTCAATACATCCCCAGCAGGCGAATCGGGCCGAGTGTCAGGATGGGGAAGAGCACAAGAGCGAAGATAGCCAGTGTCAGCACCGCCATCGGCGCAAGCGAACCACGGATGACGTCCTCGACCCTCATATTGGCCACCTGAGCTGCGGCAAACAGGCAAACGCCGACCGGTGGCGTCACGAGACCGAGTGTCAGCGTCATGACGGTGACGATCAGAAAGTGGATGGGATCGATGCCGAGCGCCTCCACCGGCGGCATCAGCACCGGAATGAGGATGAACATGGCCGGAATAGCTTCCATAAAGATGCCGATGATAAGCAGGAAGACGAAGATGACCAGCATGCCCGTCAACGGACCGAGGTTCATCGCCTGCAGCAGATCCGCAACCTTTTCCGGTAAGCCGTCGTAGGTGAACACCCAGGCGGCAATCTGGGACGTCGCTGCGATGAACAAGATGGTTCCGGAAATACGTGCCGTCGAGATCAGGATTTCCGGCAATTCGCGAACCGGAAGCGTGCGGTAGACCAGAACCCCGAGTATGCCGACATAGACGACAGCGATCGCGGCTGCTTCGGTCGGCGTGAACAGGCCGCTGGCGATCCCGATGATCAGGATCAGCGGCGTCAGCATCGGCAGGATGGCGCGAAGACCGGTGACGACCACCATACGCAGGTTGAAGGGCGAGGGAGGGTTGTAGCCGTAGTAGACGGAATAGAAGTGGTTGAAGACCATGAAGGCGAAGGCGATGAAGAGGCCTGGCACCAGACCGGCGACAAGCAAAGTCCCGATGGAAACATTGGCGATCGAGCCGGCGATGACGACGAGGATCGATGGCGGAATGATCGACGACAATGTCGCAGTACAGAGCGTCATGCCCACCGCATAACCCTTCGGAAAGCCATGGCGCTCCATTGCTTTGATTTCGATGGCGCCAACAGAGGCAATATCGGCGACCGATGAGCCTGACACGCCGGAGAAAATCACCGATGAGATCACGTTGACGTGGCCCAGGCCGCCCGGCAACCAGCCGACGATGGCCTCGGCAAAATCGAAGATGCGTTCTGCGACACGGCCACGCTCCATCACCGTCCCGACCAGAATGAACAGAGGCACCGCAACCAGCAGAAATGAATTCATCGAGGAGAACATGGTCTGTGACAACAGATCGAGCGGCATCGAGGTGAAGAGCCACAAGGTGGCGACGCTGGCCAGCGCCAAGGCAACCGCCAGCGGAATGCCGAGCATGCTGAGCCCGAAAAAGGCGACGAGAAGAAAGACCGACATGGATCAATGTCCTGATTTGATGGACACATCGGCATGGGCAATTTCGCCCGCCGGAAGTCCGAGTTCGGGAAGGGCGATCAGATCGCGACGGCTGTGCAGTGAGTCGATGATCGCCAAAATCGCAATGACTGCCGACACCGGCATGACCATGCCGATGAGCCACATGGGAATGGGCAGAGTCGCAGCCGTTTCGTTCATCATGATCTGCTGGCGCATGAGCGTGAACCCGGTCCAGCCCATCAGGCCAAAGAAAAGGACGGATGACCCGACATAGATGGGTACCGCCAGATGCTGGAACAGCCGCCGGCCCATGACGAGGAAGACAACGACGCGGGCGCTTTCCACAGTTCTAAAACCTGCCGCAAGGCCGAGAAAGACCATCCAGATGAAAAGAAAGCGGGTGGCCTCCTCGGTCCAGGGCAACGGGTGCCCCGACAACCGGCCGATAACCTGCAGAAGGACAACGATCAGGACGCCGGCACAGGCAGCACCCGCCGCAACATCGGCAACGATTCTGACCACAGTACCCAGCAGTGAACTCATGGAACTACGCATGCGAATGCCCTTCCGAAAGGAGTGCATGGACGGATGGATGCCGGCACCTAATCTTGAGGCAAGGTGCCGGCGAGGCATCAGTTCGTGGTGGCGAAGGCGCGCGTGCGGTCGAAGAAGGACTGGTCCTTCACCAGTGCAGAGAATTTTTCCTCGAGACCGGCCGCGACATCGACGAAGGCCTTGCGCTGGTCATCGGTCAGTTCGTTGACCTCCATGCCATTTGCCTTCAGAGTTGCGATGGATTTCTCGATATCGGCCGCGTCATTCTCGGCTTTCCAGGCTTCCGTCTCCATCGCAGCATCATTCAATGCCGCCTTGAAGGCGTCGCTCAAGCCATCATAGCGTGCCGGATTCATGCCAAGAACCCAGGCATCGGCGATATGGTTGCTGATCGTTGCGTATTTCTGGACTTCGTAAAGCTTGGCGCTGACCGGCACGTTGATCGGATTTTCCTGACCATCGACGACTTTCAGCTGCAGGGCGTTATAAACCTCCGCGAAAGCCATCGGTGTCGGGGCGGCACCCATGGCGCCGAAAAACTCGACCCACAGCGGGTTGTTCGGGACGCGCAGCTTCATGCCCTTCATATCGGCGGGGGACGTGATCGGGAGCTTGGAATTGGTGATCTGGCGTAGCGGACGCGACCAGAGATCGACACCCTTGATGCCGATATTGCCCAGATCCGACTGCAGTTCCTGGCCGAGATCGCTGTCGAGATAGGCCCGCAACTGCTCGATATTGCGGAACTGGTAGGGTATCGCGATCGCCGTGAACTTGGGATTGAAGGTCGCGTAGAGCGATGTCGAATTGAGCAGCATATCCAGCGAGCCGCCGGCCAGCTGCTTCACCCCTGCCGACGGGTCGCCGCCATAGAGCGTGCCGTTCGGGAAGACCTTGATGGTGAGTTCGCCATTGGTCTTGGTGGATACGATCTCGGCAAATTTCTTTGCAGCGAGCGTGATTTCCGACGCGTCCGCGTCCGGCGTGGACAGCGTCAGGGTTTCCGAGTGGGCGATCGAAGCTGTCATGAGAGCGGCTGCGGCGATCAGGCTGCGAATCGTAAAGTGTTTCATGGTCATTCCTCCCGTTGATGGTCAAACTAGCATGCGTTTGGCATGCTCATTGTTGATTCATGCGTTGCAGTTCGCGGATGATCCCGCTGTGATCCAGATCGCCATCGCCATTATCGACCATAGCCTGGAAGAGCCGGTCAACCTCCTCGCCGACCGGTAGTGTCAAGCCACGGCTTCGCGCAAAAGCCAGCGCCGTGGATGTGTCTTTCACCTGATATTTCGCAGGACCGCCGGGCGCAAAATTCCTCTCGACCATGCGCAGCCCGTGCTGCCGGAAGACGGTAGAGTCGGCGAACCCCCCGAGCAACGCTTCACGGACCCGGGCGGGGTTCGCTCCGCCACGCTCTGCCAGCGTCAGCGCTTCGGCGACAGCGCAGATCGTCGATGCGACGATCAGCTGGTTTGCAAGCTTCGTCAGCGCACCGCTGCCGGATGGGCCGACATGCGTGACACGTCCAAGACAGGCAAAGACCGGATCGAGGCGGTCAACAGCCGCCTGGTCACCACCGGCCATAATCGCCAACGTACCTTCCTTGGCCCCTTTTTCCCCACCCGAAACCGGTGCATCGAGACAGGCGATGCCTCGTGCTGCAGATGCCTCGCCGATCGCAATGGCCGTTTCCACGGGGATGGAGCTCATAACGACCAGCATCGACCCCGGCCGCATTGCTTGCACAACGCCGCCGCCGCCAAGCAATACCGCTTCGCAAACCGGGCCGGAGCTGAGCATGCAGACGACCACATCCGCATCTTTCGCTGCGGCGTCTGCCCGCTCCACGATCGAAATACCTTTCGACTGAAGAGCAGCGGTCTTTTCCACTGTCCGGTTCCAGGCCTCAACCTGGAAGCCTCCTTCAGCCAGGCGACCGGCCATAGGCGCACCCATGATGCCAGTACCAATGACGGCGATGCGATGAATCGTGCTGGTCATGGCTGTATGTCCTGCATATCAAGGATATTGCCGCTCCGAGAAGCGAACCGGCCTCTCCTCCACGATCAGTGGCGGGAAAGCCTCGCGAAAACGCCCCAGGTGAGGCGTTTCCAGATGGGCATCAAACGCCGCGCGGTTGTCGTAGACTTCGTAGAAGACGACCGTATCGTCGGAACCTTCCGGGCGGATAACGTCGAACTGTCGGCAACCCGGCTCATCGGCGACCGAGTGTTTCGCGTCGTCACGCGCTGCCTCCAGAAAAGCGGCGAGCTTGCTGGGCTTTACCTGGAACTCCGCAATCACGACGAAGGCCTTGTTGTTTAGCATTGTCACGACACTCACTCCGCCGCGATCTTGGAGGGGCGGAAACGATCTTCCATCTCCCGACGAAGTGTGACGACGTCCAGGTCCTTGACGATTTCGACGTCATCGAACGACACGATCTGGTCTTTCTTGATCGCGCGCTTGAGCTTAACATTATGTGCAAGGCCGATCGGCAGCGCCTTCAGGTCGAGACTGCGGCTTGCGGGAATGGCATTGGCCCAGACAGCATAACCGCCCTCGCCGTCCAGCATCTCGCCGGGCTGCATGTCCTTCTTTGCAGTCGCGACCGCATCGCCACGGAACTCCTTGGAGGATCCGGTCGGCTCGTTGCGGAGCACAGCTGACAGCACACTGATCGACGTTTCGAGGCCGATGATGTGGAAGGGGCGCCACATCGACGCATACCAGCCCGACGGATCGGTCAGCAGGCCGTACTGCTTGAAGCAGGCACGCGCATATTCGTTATGAGCCTTGAATGTGACGAAGACGCCGTAACGGATGTTGTTGAACACCTCACGGCCGTCCGGCTCCTGGCTCGCGGCGATATCGACAAGACCCGAGCGCGCCATACGACCACCATCGGCGACCGGACGGAAGACCCGAGCCAGGTCATGCAGACCCGCCGGCGGGAATGCGAGGCCGTCATCAGGGCAATCAAGGCCCGTACCATTGGCAACCGCCGCCATCTCGATCGCGGCCTTTGTGCCATCGGTGAAGGAGTTGTAGAGTTTTGGATTGAGATTGTCGGCAGCCACCTGTTCCTCGGTCCAGCCGAACAGGCCCCAGACCGTATCCGGCGTGGAATAACGGTAGCGCGGCTCGAAATTCATGCCCTTGCCGGCGGATGTGATTTCAAAGCCCGTGGCTCTGGCCCAATCGACCAGTTCGCAGATAAGTGCTGGTTGGTCGCCATAAGCCATGGAGTAGATCAAGCCCTTGGCACGGGCTTTTTCCGCGAGGATCGGCCCGACCATGACGTCAGCCTCGACATTGACCATGACAACATGCTTGTTGTGTTCGATCGCGCCAAGCGCATGGCGGGTGCCGGCAATCGGGTGGCCGGTCGCTTCAATGATGCACTCGATATCGCCGCATTCGAACAATGCGTTGACATCGTCGGTTACGAAGGTGGTGCCATTCTTGATCGCATCGCCACTGCTGGTGGCGGAGTAGCGCTCCTTCGGCCAACCGACGCGGTTCATGGACTCCTTCGCCTTGCCCACGTCGAGGTCGGCAACAGCAACCATATGGAGACCATCGATGCGCTGCGCCTGAGCCAACACCATCGAGCCGAACTTGCCAGCGCCAATCAGCCCGACCCGTACGGGTCTACCACTTGCAGCACGCGACGAAAGAAGAGAATAGAGATTCATAAGACAGCGTCCTCGACTAGGGAATGAATATGAGGAGTGCCCCGCAAACGTCAGTGCACAAGGGCTCGCCGCAGCAAGGCGTCTCGCCAAGCTGGTTCGCGGTGGCTTGAATGCACTCTAATTTCCTCCGGGGAAGCGCGGGTTAGCCGCCACTCCCAGCTGCCTCCCAAGCAGCTCTGATCAAACCCTATTCCACAGGAGAACTTAGCTCAATTTAGAAAGATGGAGAAAAATGTTAGATTTTCTAAATATTCCAGGCCGTTCCCGTTTTCGGTGACCTGAGACTTTTTGCTAAAGCGCTACCAGGACGATAGCCATTCAGCGCATGGCCAAAGTTAAGCGCCATGTCTCTAACGCCTTGAAAGGACTCTAACCCTAGACCAGTAATTCCACTGTCAGTTTGGCATCCGGCGGCGGGCCGCCGTCCAGAGTCAGGGATCGGCGATGCTTTGCTGTGGCATGACATAGGCCTATGACTGAACATTACGGATTTTTGTTTTCTTGAGTCTTGGCCTCGGTCCGCGCCCGAAACCCTCCCTTAATCCACTGAATTCCTTTGTACCTAGACGTTAGGAGGACTCTGCAACTCAGTCAGCCTTTGCGGCAAAATCGAGTGTGTCCCATCACAACTACATAAAAGGTATTAACATGATGCCTTTTATGTGTAAGGTATTGGCGAAATACCTTTAGGTGTCGTGAACATCCAAACAATGGGGACCTATCTTGGACATAATGACCAGCTGCTATACCGTCACGCAGTACTCAATTCCGTTTCTCAGCTACACGACATGGGTACGCGTTACCACGCCCCGCGAAGGCAAGTGCGTACGGCCGCCTTTGATCGTTTTACACGGTGGCCCTGGAATACCGCACGACTATTGTCTGCCGATGGTTGCCTTGTGTGATGACCAGCGCGCCGTAATTCATTACGACCAAATAGGGTGCGGCCGCAGCAGCCGTCTGCCGGATGCTCCAGCGGACTTCTGGACCGTCGAGCTTTTCGTCGATGAGCTAAGAAACCTTGTGGACCACCTCGGCTTGATGGGCGGATACCATTTGCTGGGTCAATCATGGGGAGGCATGCTCGGCCCGGAATATGTTCTGCGCCATCCGGAGCGCGTGCTCAGCATGATCCTCGCAGACTCTCCAGCCTCGATGCCCTTGTGGGCGACAGGGACTGAGCAACTACTGTCGCAGCTCCCGGCAGACGTTCAGGCGACTATCCGCCAGCACGAGGCGGCTGGAACGACAGATTCCGAAGCATACCAACAGGCTGCCGCCGAATTCTATAGGCGGCACGTGTGCCGAGTGCAGCCCTATCCGGATGTGTTGGAAAGTAGCTTTGCGCGGTTGGCGGAAGATCCCACCGTCTATCACACTATGGTCGGCCCAAGCGAATTTTCCGCAGTCGGGACGCTCCGAAACTGGTCCGTCGTTGAAAGGCTACCGCAGATAACGGTGCCCTCCTTGGTTCTTGCTGGAGAATTTGACGAAGCGACCCCGGTCTCGTGGGAGCCATTTGTCAGGCACATCCCGTCAGTCGAGCACCATGTCTTCCGTGGCGCGAGCCATACGCCACATTTGGAAACGCCAGGCGAGTTTTTTCAGGTCGTGAGTGACTTCTTGAAAAAGCACGACGGTATCAAGGCCTAAACACATTCAACAGGGGAAAAACAATGCCAGTACTGGAAGGAAATGCCGAACTATCAA
Organism: Pararhizobium qamdonense; assembly: GCF_029277445.1. Lineage (NCBI taxonomy): Bacteria > Pseudomonadati > Pseudomonadota > Alphaproteobacteria > Hyphomicrobiales > Rhizobiaceae > Pararhizobium > Pararhizobium qamdonense. The sequence goes on from NZ_CP119569.1 coordinate 71,229, forward strand.
ACTCGGCGAACACACTAGAGTCTCTCGGGTATCATCAAGAACTTAAGCGAACGATGTCGCTTATGGACGTCGTTATCTATGGAATGATCTATATGGTTCCGATGGCCCCGATGGCCGTCTTTGGGTTCACCTCAAACTTTTCATCCGGCATGACGGCTCTCGTCTATCTGGTCGCCGCAATTGCCATGCTGTTCAGCGCGCTCAGCTACAAGGAAATGGCCAAACGCTATCCGGTCGCCGGCTCGGTCTACTCTTACGTTCGTTTCGGTATAAACAGCTATGTCGGATATCTCGCGGGCTGGGCGATCCTTTTGGATTATCTACTCCTTCCCGCGCTTTTATCGGTATTTGCTGCAAGCGCCATGACAGGACTTTGGCCAAATGTGCCCGCTTGGCTTTGGGTGGCGACTTTCGTCGCACTTGCCGCTTTCATAAATTTAGGTGGCATCACTTTAACGGCTACGATGAACAAATTGTTTCTCTGCATTCAACTGGTTGTGGTCGCAATCTTCGTCGGCGCCGTTGGACTCGACTTGGCACGTGGAACGGTTTCCCTGTCGATAAGCCCGTTCTTCAACGGCGATGTTTTCTCTTGGTCCATTGTATTCGCTGCCATTCCAATCGCAGCACTCAGCTTCGTGGGCTTTGACGCAATATCGACGCTGAACGAAGAGGCTAAGGGCGGTGGCGAAACGGTCTCGACAGCGACAATGATCGTCTTGGTAGCAGTCACGGTTTTGTTCATGCTGCAGGTCTATCTCGCCTCGCTTTATGTGAAGCCGGGCACAATCTTTCCAGAGGGCGATGCGACGAACAACGCGTTCTACACCATCGCTGGTCAGGTCGGGGGAGACTGGCTTCGGATTATCGTAACGCTGACGTCCGCGCTGATCGCAATTTTTGCAAATTCTATCGCATCAATGGCCACATCGTCTCGGCTTATCTTCAGTATGGCGCGCGACCGCCAGCTTCCCATGGTGCTTGCGACCGTAAGCAAAAAGAACAATGCACCCCGCAACGCGACCCTCCTCATATCGGCGCTCTCGCTCGCCATTGGCGTTTTCGGCGCGGAGCATCAGGGCCTGTTGACGACGCTGGTCACATTCGGCGCCCTGACCGCCTACATTTTACTTAACATTGCTGTTCTGTATCGATTTGGCTTGATTGACCGCAGCCCCAAGCTGTTCCTCCACTGGGTTTCTCCGGTAGTCGGCACGTTTATTCTTGCCTACGCACTTTCGCACGCAGACACCAATGCGCAGATCCTCGGTGGCGTCTGGATGGTTGCTGGCATAGCGGTCGCGATTGGCCTTCACGTCGCGGGTCGGCTCGATTCCAGCAGGGAAGTTCGAACCTAGCCCATAGTTGGGACGCGCGGTACTGGGGCTCTCCCTGCACCGCAAATATTCTGGGGTTTGGTGCTCAGCACATGGAATTGGTTATAAGGGCTTGGAATGCACTGCTCTGTCTGTGATACACTAGCGCACAACGCAGATTTGAAAGGCAATCCTGCTCAATGTCGGATGATGAAGTTGGCGCTAAAGGCCAGGATTTTTTCCAGGCTGCTGGGGGCCTGAAAGTAAGCACGGCCCGAAGTGAGCTTGCCGAGCGAATAATTACGGCAATTGCAATCGGGGCGTATTCGCCGGGCGAACAGTTGCCTTCGGAACGAGACCTTTCAGAGTGGCAAGGCGTCAGTCGGGTCACCGTCCGCGGGGCACTCGAAATCGTTCGAAAACGAGGGTTATTAAGTTCGAAGCGGGGTCGCGGAGGCGGTACCTTCGTTGCGAATGTAGATCTCGAGCAAGTCGTTATGGGATTCACACAACGAATGCTTGAGGCGGAGATTCCGCGTCTGAGGGAATTCGTCGATTTCCGTTGTCTTATCGCCGCATTGGAAGCACGGACTGCAGCGGAAAGGCGCTCGTCCGAGCAGGCGCGTAAACTGACGCTCATTCTGGAAGAGTTTCTTGCTGCAGGCGATCCCGCCACGGCGCGCCGCGTCGATGTCGCTCTACACCAGCAAATTACGATTATGGCCGGCAATGACCAGCTTGCCGCCTTGGCAGCCGAACTGAATTCGAAAGCAACTATGGGTTTCGGCGCAGAGCCCTATCCCTCCCACTATCTCCAACGAGCGCGCGATGAACATACCGATCTTGTAGAGAGCATTGTCACGCAGGATCTGGAGAGGGCGTACCAGAGTGCGTACAGGCATTTCGCATTAACGCTGGAGATTGTCGAGGAGGCTTTCCTAAAATCAAATGCTGGAACCGAAGTGATTCAGCGGTGACCCATAAAAGACATCGTGCGGCGGGCGCACATCGGTTGATAGACGTGGGGTTCTTAAAGGGATGGCGCCGGCGACCCTGTTACCGCTCTACCGGCGCCTTGATGTGAACTGAACCATCGACACGCGCCGTACCTTCCCGAAGCGATTGAAACATCAATAAATTAGAACAGCGGAATGTCTGCTGCGGCTCAAGCATGTTTATGGAACTTTGGCGTTATCCAACACGATGCGATGGTACCAACGATTCGCTAATGACGGCGAATCCCGACCCTCGCTGAAAACGGCGTTTCCTATGCGCGTCTACAAAGGCCGCGCCGCCAAACTAGCTTCCAGGGAAGGGTTCATTCCTGAGCTCACGAACCGTATGCGTGCCCGACTGCAGGACTTTGCGGATAACTGGGAATTCATAGGCGGACTGGGAAGCGTTGCCGACCAAAACGGGAACGCGGTCGAGCCGACTGTCGGTCAGGCCATGGGTTTGGCCATGTTGTCAGCGCTCAAGCCGCAAGAGATCGACTAGAAGGCGACGATCGAAAGGAGCGGGCGTGATAGAATTCGTGTCGTTTTACCGCCGCTATCGCACGATGCAGCGGGGCCACAGGCCGCAGAGGCGAAATCACTGGCCTGATTGTACTCACCCAGCAATGCCATGGATGGGTCATCAATAGCTTCATGCTTTTCAAAGAGCGGCCGCCTCTCCGTGGCGGCCGCTCCATTCGGATCAAAAATTGATCAAGCTGCTTTTGCAACGTCCTCGCTGTGGCGGATCTCCGTGCCGAGAACCTTCAGGCATTCCCTGATGAACGCGGCCAAAGCAGTCCAGCCCTTTGCCGACACCATGGTCCCATCGACATAGGCTTCAGTCGGCGAAAGATCGATATAGGTACCGCCCGCCAGCGTCACCTCAGGCTCGCAGGCTCCAAGCGCCGCGACCTTCTTGCCGCGCACCACACCATCGACTGCGATCAGGATCTGAACGCCGTGGCAGATGGTGAAGATCGGCTTCTGCGTCTCGTGGAAATGCCGGACGATAGCCTGCACCCGCTTGTCGGTTCGAATGTACTCCGGTCCGCGGCCACCTGCAGCGTAGACCGCGTGATACTGATCGAGTTGCTTTTCGGCCTCTGAAAACGTCTTGTTGATGGTGAAGAAATGGCCGAGTTTTTCCGTGTATGTCTGGTCACCCTCGAAGTCGTGAAGCGAGGTTTTGATGAGATCGCCGGCGTTCTTATCCGGGCAGATGACGTGTACCGTATGTCCGATCGCTTCCATCGCCTGCTGGAAAACAAATATCTCGTATTCTTCGGTGAACTCACCGGTTAGCATCAGTATCTTCTTGCCTGCCATGACTATGCTCCTCTTGCTCATGCAGTGGGGCGGCAGCGTGCCGCCCCTGTTTGGATTGGTGTCAGAACGGAGAGTCGGGGAAGTAATATTCCTGCGCATTCTCCTGGGTAATCAGCGGAGCGTCGAGCTTGACGGTCCCACGCACCGGTGCCTGGCCAATAAGATTGGCGACTGTCAGATAGATCGCGGTCTTGATCATCGCGGGCGGATAAGGTGTCTCGACGGGCGTCATCGCGTCCCCATCAATGACCTTCTTGATGATGTCCTTCATACCGTTACCGCCGAGCGCAAGCTTGATGTCTTTGCGACCGGATTCCTTGACCGCTTCCAGCACGCCTAGCAGCATGTCATCATCGTTGGCCCAGACCGCATCGATCTGCGGATATTTTGCGAGGTAGTCCTGCATCAGCTTGAAGGCTTCGTCGCTATTCCAGTTGGCATACTGGATGTCGAGAACCTTTAGCTCGGTGCCCTGAATGGCGTCGTTGAAGCCTTTGATGCGCTCGTCGTCGATGACGGTCGGAATACCGCGTAGAACGACGAGATTGCCCTTGCCGCCCAGCTTTTCGATCATATACTTGGCGGTGTTTCGGCCGACAGCGATGTTATCGCCTGCAAGGTAAAGGTCCTGGATCGAGGCGTCGCTGAGACCGCGGTCGACGACGGTGACAAAAGTTCCGGCGTCCTTGACGGCCTTGACTGGCGTCGTCAGTTCCTCCGAGGAATACGGTAGAATGACCAGGGCGTCGAGCTTGCGGCCGGCCGACAGATCCTCAAGAGCACTGACTTGCGCAGTCGCCGAAGGCGAAGTCTTCACGACGACTTCGACGCCCGGAAAAGCAGCGTTGATTTCCTTTGCTGCGGCTTGGGCATGATAGACGACACCTGCCGTCCAGCCATGGTCGGCAGCCGGGATTGAAACAGCTACCACCTTCTTATCGGCGGCGAACGCTTGGCTCGCGATGAGTATGCTGCCGATGGCTGCCGCCGCAATGAATTTAGTCTTAAACATTAAATTCCTCCCAGAATTGGACCCACAATGAAGCACCCGTGCGGTCCGGACACGGATTATTTCGAGAACCTTTGAATAAGCATGGCAATGATGATGATGACGCCCTGAACCCCGGCCACGAGGTATTCAGAGACGAAGTCCGACAACACCATCAGGTTGGCGATCAACTCTAAGATGACGGCGCCCGCGACCGTGCCCCAAACATGACCTTTGCCGCCGCGCAGAGCCGTCCCGCCGATAACGACTGCGGTGATGACCTGGAGTTCCCAAAGCACCCCTGTCGTGGGCGTCGCCGCACCAAGTCTCGGAACGTAGCAAATCGCGGCAATCGCAACACATGCTCCCTGTATCGCATACGCGATGGTGCGTGTTTTTATGATCGAAATACCGGAATAGCGGGCAACTTCCTCATTGGCTCCGACCGCCGCACATTTCCTCCCATACTTCATCTTATAGAGCATGAAGGATGCGACCGCCGCGACCGCAATCGAGATCACGATAGGGAACGGTATTCCCCCCACGGTCCCAAAGTAGACCGGTCGATAGGCCTCGCGCAGACTGCGGTCGATCGGGATCGTCCCGCCGTCGGACATATAGGTGATCAATGCCCGGAAGATACCCATGGTGCCGAGCGTGGCAATGAACGGCTCAATTTTTCCGACGGTCACGATCAACCCGTTCATGAGGCCGCAAGCGGTCCCCACAACGACAGCGACTGCCATGCCGGCCGGAATAGACGCAACGCCCCACTCCGGCGCCATCGCGTTCATGAACATGATGGTGATGCCAGTGATAAAGGCGGCCATCGAGCCGACGGAGAGATCCAGCCCACCTGACGAAATCACGAACGTTGCGCCGACCGCAATGATGGCAATGAAGGCACTGCGGGTTATGACGTTTCCAAGGTTAGTCGGAGACAAAAAGTCAGGGTTGACGGCGAAGCCAATGACGAGCAATGCCAGAAGCGCCAGAAATGGTCCCACGTCAGCCCAGCCAATGTTCCATTCCCGCTCTTGCCTTAGCGGCGTCGAGCCTACGATCACGCTCATGGGTTCCCTCCCTGCTTGGCCGCTGCCGACACATTGCTGGTCGCCAGAAGCGCAATTTCATGTTCTGTCATCCTCTCGCCGCTGACCTCCCCGGCGATGCGCCCCTCCCGCATCACTAGGATCCGATCACAGATGCCGATCAACTCCTGCATTTCCGAAGAAATAACGATGCACGTCCTCCCCTCGCCGACGAGACGGTGTATGAAGGCGTAAATCTGGGCCTTGTTGGCGATATCGATGCCACGCGTGGGCTCGTCGATGACGACGAGCGACGGATTGGTCATGAGCACTTTTGCCAGCAGCAATTTCTGCTGGTTGCCTCCGGAGAGCTGCCCGGCTTTTACCCCGATTGTTTTCAAGCGGATGTCGTATTCGTCAACGGCGTCCAGCAGCGCGGTCTTCTCGCGGCCCCGCCGCATCATCAAGCCCGGATGGAACCGTGCCAGAGCAGACAGCGTCAAATTTGGCGCAAGTCGCTCCTGAAGCAGCAGGCCTTTTCCCTTGCGATCCTCGGTAAGATAGCCAATGCCCGCGTCCATCGCCGCGCGAGGGGAACGGATGTTGATCGGTTCACCGTCAAGCGTTACCGACCCATGAGCTGCGCGCAGCCCCATGATGCCCTCGAACACTTCAGTCCTTCCAGCACCGATCATTCCAGCGAAACCGACAATCTCGCCCTGTCGTGCAATGAAGGAAATGTCCTTGGCATATCCTGGGACTGTCAGACCGCTGACTTCAAGGGCGGGTTCACCGATGGCGGCGTTGCATTTCTCCGGATACAGCGCCGCAAGGTCTCGGCCGACCATCAGGCGCGCCATGTCCATCTGTGTAAGCCCTTCGCCGGGGTAGGTCCCGACCAGCTTGCCATCTCTCAGCACGCTGACCTGATCGGCCAGACGCTGCACCTCATCGAGCCGATGGCTAATGTACAGCACTGCAGCCCCCTGCTCCTTGAGCTGCAGGATGATTGCGAGGAGCCGTTCGACTTCGTCGCCTGTCAATACGGCCGTGGGCTCGTCGAAAATAACCAGTTTATAATCGTCGAGAAGCGCGCGGGCGATCTGTACGAGCTGTCGATCGGCCAGCGCTATGTCGCGAACCAATGCGTTTGGAGAAGCCTTGCAACCCAGTTCAGACAGTTTTTCGGTGGCGATACGCCGCATGGACCGGTCGTCGACCATTCCGTTGCGCGTTAATTCGCGCCCGAGGAACAGGTTTTCAGCGACAGTGAGCCCGTCCGCGAGCAAGATTTCCTGGTGTACCAGGACTATGCCGGCCTGCTGTGCATGCTCCGGCTTTGAGAACGCGACATCTTTGCCCCCGAGCGAGATGGTGCCGGTCGTCGGCTGCGCGTAGCCCGAAAGCAGTCGCATGAACGTCGATTTGCCTGCGCCGTTCTCGCCAATGATGGCATGGATTTCACCAGGAAGAACGTCGAGCGAAACCTCGGACAAAACAGTCACCGGTCCATAGTTCTTTGACATTCCCTCAGCTCGCAGGACGGGCTGACTCTTTGAACGGTCGCCACTCAGCAAATCGCTTTTTTCCCGTTGGAAGCTCAAGACAGCGGACATGGCACGCCCCTCATTCGAAGGCCGGAAGCAAGCGGTCACGTGAATGCTCCAAGTGCACCCGCATCGCCTTTTCCGCAGCGGCAGCATTTCCGGCGGCGAACGCAGACAACAGGGCTTCGTGCTCGTCGAGCGCTTCCTCCGTCACCCTGGAATGGAACATCAATCGGAAAATATGAAAGTGCGTGTGCTGATGGTTCAGCGTTTCGCGAATGAGCTCGTTGCCTGCGTACTCGAGGATCTTATCGTGGAAGACTGCGTCCTGCCGGGCGAAGGTAGAGTATCGGATACGCTCATCGGTCCCTTCGCGCCGGCCCATGACGCCGGCCGCCTCTTGAAGGGACAAAAGCTTAGCCTCGTCCATGCGTGCGGCCGCCTTTGCCGCACTGTCAGGCTCGAGCAACAGGCGCAGTTCGTAGAGTTCATCGAACCGGCGACGGGTAATCTGTGGAGCCGCGCTGTAACCAATCAGGTGAGTCTTGACGACCAGCCCCTCACCCTCCAGGCGGCCGAGCGCTTCCCGGATTGGCGTTTGCGAAACGTTGAGTTCGCGAACGAGGTTGTCGATGGACATGCGCGCGCCTGGGGCGATTTTCAACGCCATCAACTGAGCAAAGATAGCTTCATAAACGCTTCCAGCCAGGCTGTTGCTCCGCTGGATAAAGGCGCTCTGATCGGGTGCTTCGGTCAGGTTCATTGAATTTCTGTTCTGCATCTCGTTGCCTCTTGACATGACGAAGAGCTACCACGATGGTGCCCTATATGCAATCCCATATCCTATAGGATTTTATATTGGAGACGTTATGAGGGTATCTCAAGCCGACGCATTGCGGTTATCGACCACCCTGTTGGTGGAGCGGAACGCGCCCACGCGTCATGCGGAAATCCAGGCAAATGTCCTTGTCGAAGCGGAACTGAAGGGTCACCCCTCCCACGGCCTCCAACGATTGCCGCGCATTCTTGCGCGCATCGAACGCGGCCTGATCGACCCGCAAACCGAAGGACAAGCGACTTGGCGCTCGTCGTCTTTTCTTGAGGTTGACGGGCTCCGGGGCCTTGGGCCTGTGGTTGCTGATTCAGCCCTGAAACAGGTGAGCGAACGGGCTCGAAAGTCCGGGATAGCGTTATGCGGCGTCCGAAACTCGAATCACTTGGGAATGCTCGCGCACTATGTCGAATGGATCGCGGCACACGGTCAGATCGGAATATCCTTTTCGTCTAGCGAAGCGCTGGTCCATCCCTATGGCGGCACGCGCGCCATGCTTGGCACCAATCCGCTAGCGATCGCGGTTCCAACTGCGGACCGTCCCGTCGTGGTTGACCTTGCAACAGGGGTCGTGTCGATGGGGAAGATCCACCATCACGCGGCAAACGGGATGTCGATCCCTTTTGGCTGGGCGCGCGATGCGGCGGGCCAGCCGACCACCGACGCACAACGGGCGATGAACGGTGCGATTGCTCCATTCGGCGATGCCAAGGGTTACGCGCTTGGCATGGCTCTGGAACTGCTGGTCGCCGCTCTGGCCGGGTCCGCCCTGTCACCGGACGTCAGGGGCACACTCGATGCAGAGGCAATTTGCAACAAGGGCGATGTGTTCATCGCAATCGATATCGGCACCCAGCCTGACCTTATGCTTCGCCTGTCTGCCTACCTCGATCTGGTTCGCGCTTCGACGCCGTCGGATACAAGCATTCCCGTTGCAGTGCCCGGTGACCGTGCGGCCCAAAGACGTCGCGAGGCGCTCGATGATGGCTTCGAGATCGCGCCGAGCCTTTGGCAGGACTTGAACGATCTTTCTTGCTCCATCAAATCACTCTCCAGAGGACATGCACGATGACCCTTTTCGCCGCCATTCGGCTTCCACATGAAATCCTGTTCGGCAAGGGCCAGCGATACGCATTGCCGGCAGTTGCCGCAAAACTTGGGAAACGAGCTCTCATCTGTACCGACGAACGGTTCGCGGCGACGGCGATGTTCGCTGAGATGGTTGCTGGACTTGAGGCCGTGTCTGTCGAAGTTCTTGTTTACAACGCAGTTCAGCCAGACGTCCCGCAGGAAACCGTGGCATTTTGTGTGGATCAGTCGCGCCACTTCAAGCCCGAGATGGTCATCGGTATCGGTGGTGGGAGTTGTCTGGACATGGCGAAATGCGCGGCGCTGCTGCTCAGCCACGGCGGAGAGCTGAAAGACTATTACGGCGAGTTTAAGGTTCCAGCGCCGATCCTCCCCGTGATTGCTGTACCGACGACGGCTGGAACGGGCTCCGAGGTAACGCCCGTAGCGGTGATCTCCGACTCCGAACGCACTCTGAAGGTCGGTATATCCAGTCCGTATCTGATCGCCACTGCAGCGCTCTGCGACCCTGAACTCACCATGACCTGCCCGCCCGGATTGACAGCAATCGCGGGCGCTGATGCGTTGACCCATGCCATCGAGGCATTCACCGCAGCGCGCCGGGGTACAGACCACACCTTGGCGCAAACTCACGTATTCATCGGCAAAAGCGCTCTCACCGACCATTTTGCCTTGCTGGCGATCAAGCTTCTGGCCCGTAGCCTCGAGAAGGCCTGCAAGGATGGCTCCGACGAGGACGCGCGCGCGGACGTGATGATGGGGGCCTTGGCTGCCGGCTGCGCATTTGGCACGGCCGGGACTGCCGCAGCGCACGCGATCCAATACCCTGCCGGGGCACTCACACACACAGCCCACGGCCTCGGCGTTGCGACCATGATGCCATACGTGATGACCTACAATCAGTCGGTCTCAAGTGCTGAGATGGCCGAAATTGGCAAAGCCCTTGGGCTGGAGATCTCAGGCACCAACATCGAAGACCACGCGAAGGCAGCGATTGAAGAGATCCGCAGACTGTTCGCAGCGATTGGAATCACACCGACGTTGGCAGACCTCGGCCTTCCAGCCGACAAACTCGATTGGACCGCAGAACAGGCCTTCGGCATCGACAGACTAATCAAGAACAACCCGCGGCCCTTCGATCTCGACGCGATGAAGCGCCTTGTCCGAGCAGCCTATGACGGCGATCTCGCCGCGTCAGACATCTAATTTTTTTGAGGAACAACCATGACCATCGCACAGAAAACGCCCGAGCTCGATCATCAGATGCCGGACATCGCCGCCGCTTCCCGAGGTCTCTACGTAAACGGTAGCTGGCGGCCGTCCCATAGTGGCCGGGATATTGATGTCATCGACCCGTCAACCGGAAAACGGTTGACCCGCGTGCCCGACGCGACGGTCGAGGACGCGCGGCTCTGCGTGGAAGCCGCTGCAGGTGCGGCCCCCTCGTGGCGGGCGACCCCTCCTCGCAAACGCTCGGAAATTCTGCGGCGTTGCTTCGAACTGATGATTGAGCGCTCCGAGATGCTAGCGACCTTGATATCGATGGAAAACGGCAAGGCCCTGCGCGACGCCCGCGGTGAAGTCGCGTACGCGGCCGAATTCTTCCGCTGGAACGCGGAAGAAGCGGTTCGCATCACCGGCGAGTACGGCGTCGCCCCATCGGGGGCCAATCGCATCGTCGTCGATTACCAGCCCATTGGAATATGCCTCTTGATCACGCCGTGGAATTTCCCGGCAGCGATGGCGACCCGCAAGATTGCGCCCGCACTCGCCGCAGGCTGCACGGTCATTCTCAAGCCAGCAAGCGAGACGCCTCTCACTGCGTATGCACTTGCCGCCATCTATGAAGAAGCAGGAATTCCGCCCGGCGTTGTCAATGTCCTGACCACAAGCGATCCGGGGTCGATCACTTCAGAAGTTTTGGGCGACTCCCGAGTGAGAAAGCTGTCGTTCACCGGATCGACCGGGGTCGGGCGTCACCTTTTGGCGGAAGCGGCAAAGCACGTCATCTCCTGCTCGATGGAGCTTGGCGGGAACGCACCATTCCTGGTCTTTGATGACGCCAATCTTGAGGCAGCCCTCGACGGTGCGATGATCGCTAAAATGCGCAACGCGGGAGAAGCCTGTACCGCAGCAAACCGCTTTTATATCCAGTCCGGCATATATGACGCATTTGCAGAAGGACTGCGCAAACGCATGGCCGCACTGAAGGTAGGATCGGGCGTCGACGGACAGACTGATTGCGGCCCAATGATTACGAGAAAGGCGGTCGAGAAAATCGGCCGGCTGGTCGACGATGCAAAGACTAGAGGGGCTCGTGCACTTTGCGGTGGCGAAACTCCATCGGGCGCCGGCTTCTTTTATCCTCCAACGGTGCTTGTCGAGGTTAGTGCCAGATCCGAGATGGCGCATGAGGAGATCTTTGGGCCCGTCGCCCCTCTCTATCGCTTCGAGACGGAAGATGAAGCGGTCGAACGTGCGAACGACACGGAGTATGGGTTGGCCGCCTATGTCTACACCGGCGACGTGGCACGCGGCCTTCGCGTTTCATCCAGCCTTGAAGCTGGCATGATCGCTTTGAATCGGGGACTGGTTTCTGATCCAGCAGCGCCCTTCGGCGGGGTGAAGCAAAGTGGGCTTGGCCGCGAAGGCGGTCAGCATCACGGCATTGCCGAATTCATGGAAGCCAAATATATCGCAACAAGCTTCTGAAGCGGAGATGTTACGTTGGAACTAGACCCATTTCGAACACGCGCCCACGTGGCGGATTTCGACAATCTCGTGAAGGAGTTCGTTGCGGCGAGTGCCCGGACACGTGACAAACTGCCAATGGAGGCTGATGTTGCCTATGGAACGGGAGACAGTGAGAGACTTGACATCTTCTTCCCGGCTGGCGCTCGCGAAAACCTTCCTGTGCATATCTTCATCCACGGTGGGTACTGGCGGATGTTCTCTAAGCAAGATTACTCCTATGTAGCCGAGACCGTTACCCGCGCGGGCGCCATCGCGGTCATTGTCGATTATGCCAAGATGCCCGCCGTTCGGATGAATGTCATTGTCGATCAGATCCGGCGCGCCGAGCGCTGGGTGGCCGATAATATATCCAGTTACGGTGGAGACGTTGATCGGCTGACCGTCAGCGGGCATTCCGCCGGTGCACACTTGGCGACGTTCTTATTTCAGCAAGGGGCAACGTATCCTAAAGTTCGGGCAGCGTTCCTGCTGGGTGGGATCTACGACCTTGGCCCTTTGCAAAGTTCGTTTCTAGCTCCGGAGATCGGAATCACCGATCAGGAGGTGGCTGCGTTTTCTCCGATGCTACACTCGTATAACCCTGAATGCCGCGTGACTGTCGCGGTCGGCGCAGACGAAACGCCCCCCTTTCACCAGCAAGCGGGCGCCTTCAAACTTCTGCTTGAGCAGCAAGGTCTTTTGTCGTCGGCTCGAATAATTCAGCGCGCAAACCATATATCCAGTGTCCGTGACCTGGGGCGCTTTGGCACGGAGACCGGTGGGATGTTGACCCAATTCATTGAGGGAGTACTGCAACCGCGGCTTGAACCGCGAATAACGCGCTTGGGGTAGAGGTTGCTGTCACGCGGGCGCGAGCGGAAGGCAAATTTGCGGCCGAGCGAGCATCCTTGATGCGGAAATTAAAATCCTGCGACATTCGCAAGGAAATTGTACTTCAGCTGCAACCAAGAGGAGAGCCCAGTTATACGAACTTAAGTGAAGACCGAAGCGATTGAATACAGCGCCTTTCTGCCCAATCGTCTACGCCAGTGCCACGGCGTTAGCTGAGTTTTCGAAGAAGGAAATCGTAAAATCGTTGGTCATCGACACGAGAGACATTCAGCCGGATTGCTTTTGCAAGCGGGTTCATTTTGTCGATGCAAAACACGCTTCCAGGCGCGTGAAGATACCCTCTTTCACGCCGTCGCGGGCTAGCCCAATATCATCCACACCTTCGGGTAGAAGAAGGTAGAGATAGTAGCCACCAATGGTGCTGGAAAAAACCTGGCAGCCCGTCTTCGCGAGGCTCGCCTGCACCCGCTGTGAGACCGCCGCTACTCGTTGCATCAATCGCTTGAGATGACGGTCTTAATGGCCATCCGTCAGCAGACGGTGCAGCAGGCGCTCGATGTGTCCGGAACTGTTTACCGTCGTCAGCATTTTCAATTCTGCGAGCGCGCTGATGGTCGTGCCCCGGGCGGCAACGAACCCCGAGCGCAAGCTGGCCGATAGTGTTTTAGAAAATGTCCCGACGGAGATCACGTTGTTGAGTTGATCGAGCGTTGCCAGCCTGTTTGTCATCGCCATCGGCAGATCCCCAAAAGAGTCGTCCTCGACGATGGTCAGGTTGGCGTTGCGGGCGGCTGTCAAGATCGCCTGCGCAACCGGAAGAGTCCTACGATTGCTGTCGGCGCGCGATCGGCGAGGCCCAAGCCTTGAAAAGCTTGGCAGTTGCCTGATTCGAAAAGCGGAGGCATCAAGGGTGCTCTTTCGGCCGTCGGCGGGTTGTCCCGAAAGGCACTCGGCCCCTCTGGGGTGCTGGTACTCGAAGGCGTCGGCGGCGTGGGCGCTTTGATGGGGTTGGGATGGGGTGCAGGACAGCGCGACGCGCATCCTGTCGGCCGAATGGCTGAGCCAGAGCGACGACGCGACGGACGTTATCGCAAAAACGGGGGTATTCCAGGTCTCGCCCCTTAATTGATAAAAATCGGCCAGCGATTCGAAACTCTAATCAATCTGCAAAACCAAACCCAGGTAGTGATTTTGGGACCTGTAGGAAAGTTGAAAGGCTGCGCGCTTATCTACGGAAGGCCTTTCCTTCCCGCAGCGTTCGAGGTCCGCAGGCACGGCAAACAAGCACACCCGTCCTTTGAAGGTCAACCGCTAAGACCGAATACGGTGTCAACCAACCGGAACAGTGCGTTCGCGCCTTGGTTACTGCCACGCTGAACTGTCAGCTGGAGGCAAAGCCATGCCGCATTATTATTTTCATCTGCGAACAACAGACGGCTTTGAACGAGATGAGGAAGGGATCACCTTTCCCAGCATTGACCAAGCCAAAGCCGACGCATTGTGCAGCTTGTTCGAGATGGCAGCTGATGAACTGTCCGGTGAGCATGAGAGCAAGATGATCGGCATCGACATTACCGACGGACAAAGGACTGTGTTGGCGTCCGTGAAAATGGGCGATGATAACAAGGGCCAGCACTTGGAAGAGGCAAAAGACAGCAATGAAGGCCACGCTTTCATTCACGGGCGTGGAGGCGCGGAAAAGCCATGAATATCTATGCCTAAACGATCCGAGTGCCAGGGCGCCAAGACGTGCAGGATGTGCCCGCAATCGATGAGCTTCGAGACTATGTGCGCGTCTTGGACCCGCCGGCATGTCCCCGCCCGACCAGGACTCTCGAGGCCGATGTGCACGCCCGTAGCACCTGCGCCCACAACGAAGGCAGCGTGGACGAATGGTAGATGAAAATGCCGCTTTATATCCAGAAACAGGCGCGCAAAAAATCATTGAAATGTTGCTTATTTACCGGAACAAAGCCATCACGTTCTCGGAGTTAGAATTCGCGATCTGCAAGGCCTGAATACCCAACTGCTGTTGCGTCTCAAGCGCCTTGAGTCGGGTCGATTCTTCGTTCATGTCGGCATCGACCAGCCGGCCGATGCCCTTGTCTATTGTGTCCATAAGCTCTGCGGCAAACTTAGATTGCATATCGATACGGGACTGCAAGGCACCCAGGACCGAGGCGCCAGAAACGACGGCTTCCGTCATAACGTCTACGGCGGAGATAAGGTCATCGATGTTCGCAGTGGGATCGGTGACGTCAATGGACAGGAAGTCGAACCCGCTTATGGTGACATAGGTGGAGGTCGTTTCTACGGTCAGGATATCGGTGACGGTCATGTTCGATACGCTGAAGATCGCATGCCGACCGATATGTGGACCGGACGGATCAGGCGATATCCAAAGATTACCACTGCTCTGAGAGAAGGTCAGGTCGCTGACCACCGAACCAAGAACCGTCGCGAAATCGGTTAAGTTGCCCACGATCCCGTCACTGGTGCCGAGGGCGGCATCGACGTCGGCCTTTGTCACAGTGTAGCTCTGGCTTGTGCCCGCCGTTGGGAAATTCACGTCAAAGGAGAACTGCGAGGTGGCGGTCATCTGGAACTGGAAGCCGGCCGTGAATGGTACGTAGGCGGAAGGCGTGATGTTGTTGTGGCTGCTGATTTGGGACATGCCAAAGTTATAACCGCCAGCAAGCGTCGAGGTGACATTGCTGATCGAGATGCTCGATCCCAGACCCGGCGAAAGTGCCTCGACTGAGAAAATATCTACGAGGCTACTACCGGTGGACGTTGGCCAGTAATGATAGTCACGCGAACTGTCTGCAGGCGCTCCCGCAGCCGCCAGGGCAGACTTGAGGACGATCGACATTTCGGAGGAGTTTGTGATCGATCCGTCGCTTTTGCCCAGCGCCGCGTTCACCAGTGCCTGGTCTATCGTCACACTATAGCTGCTGCCGGCGGTATAGGCGCCGTTGGCATCAATTGAAATGTCGAAGGAAATCTGGTCCGTAGCACTGAGGCTGCGGGCGCCAGAGAAAATGAACCACGAGTGCCCGTAGTGGGGCAGATCGGAGGCCGCACCATTCTGAAGGCCGCCAATATTGGAAACCAAGCCACCTGGAGTGCTGACCGTCTTTGTGATCTTCGCTGACTGCAGAAGGCCACCTCCCGTCTTGTTAAACAGCGATATTTCGTCGAGGCCGAGGTCAGCAGTCTCCACTGCCACGGAGCCGCCGCGCGATCGGACAAAGGAGGAAACGAACGATACCTTGTTTAGGGCGGGGTCAACGAGTTCGGCGATGTCGGTGTTCAGCCAATTTTGCCCGCCGAAACTGGCCGACGTGGAGATGCTAACCACCTGTTCTTTGAGTTGCTCCAACTCCTTCTGAATTTTGGCCTTGTCAACGCCTGGCTCCTTCGCTGCGACGAGCTTAGCCTTAAATTCAGACATGACGTCGATCACCGCATCCATACCAGAATAGGCCACGTCGATTTTCGCTGCCCCAAACCCAAGCGCGTCGGCCACTGCGGAGAGAGCCTTATTATCCGACTTCATTGTTGTTGCGATCGACCAATAGGCAGCGTTGTCGTCTGCGCTCTCAATTCGTAAGCCCGAAGACACTTGACCCTGGGTAGCTGCCATGCTGGCATTGATTGATCGCAGTGTTTGGAGCGCAGAAATTGCGCCGACATTCGTGAGAATGCTCGTCATTTTAGCTCATCTTAAAATTGATTGAAGGCCCCATCATGGGCGGTTTGGTTGCACGGAATATGTTGCCGCAATGGTTAATCTTTTACTAACGAGCGAAAATTACTCAACGATTGCACTATTTTAGCCGATTCTTTATTTACCGCTTGCTGATATTGTAGGTTGGTTTGGTCGCAGTGTTCGCTGTGGTCCAAGAGCCGGTAGGCGAAAGCTGCTCCCTTTTTGTTCTGAGGCAAACGACCTACCTGGCAGATCGACTCCGAATAATGTTGGGTGCCGTATTGTCGGCAAAGCTCTAGCCGACACCTTTACATTCAAATAAGCTAATACTGCCGAAACCAAACTATGGGATGTAAAACCCACCAGCCCGGAGTGACAACATGGCAGAGATACGCATCGACGACATTCAACGACTTGCCAGGCTATCGGAAGAAGTTCGTGGGCGCTTGGCGGAAATTTCAATGATTTTGTCCAGAGCCACTGGAGAAGCCAGTGTCGAAAAGGGCAAAATCCTCAAGTTCACCCCCAAGGGTGTGAGGAACAAAACGGCCAGTAACCGAAGCGGCGACTGGATGGAGATCATCGACGTGGATGGTGTCGAGGCATGCTACGGCGTGATAGACGGCAAACCATTTGCTGAAAGCCCTTGCGGGGGCTGAGTAACCGCTCCTGTGCAATGCCTCGCACTTCGCTTTGAGTGCGAGGCAACCCGGACAAACTACGCGCTACTCAACTTCAACATGTGAGTTGAAAACTCCACGTCGCACTCAAATTTCCTAGGCCGGTACGCCTAGAACGAGGATCGGCGTCCCCAAAACTATTGATTTTCTCGCAAATATTTGAGCGCTTGCTCGTGCAGTATATGTTTTCGTATAGCTGCGCTTATACCTGTCGGTGACAAAATCTGGAGAGAAAAACATGACAGTTCAGATCAACGCTTATGATCCTGACAACAACGGCATCGGCATTTATTTTGATCAGTATTTGAATCAGAAGTTCGCCGCGTTCGACGGCGTGGCGGGCGTTCTTTCAGCTGACACTAACGTGACGGGGTATGCTTTTGTCGATCCCAATGGTGGCGGTATCGTCTTCCATTCCGATACAGGTTGGACCGTCGATCCTGTTACCGGTCATGTAGTCGGCGAACTCCAAAGCATCTCGTTCGGGCAGCAAACCACGAGCAACGCTGACGGCTCGTTCACGCAGACGACCGAGATGCAGATGAGCGGGCTTGAAATCTCGCCGGCCGACCTTCAGCGGGTTTTCGATCAGGCTGCGGACGGAGAGTTCGACTACTTGTACGACTCGATACGTGGTGGGCAGTTCTTCGTTGAGGGCTCTTCAAGCAAAGACAGTCTTGTCGGAGGCTCGGCCGGGAGTACCATCTACGGCGGCGCCGGTGATGACCGCATCTACGGTAGAGGCGCAAACGGAGCGAGCGACCGTCTGTTCGGTGGCGATGGCAACGACAAGGTTGTAGGGGGCGATGGCGGCGACGTCATTTATGGAGAAAACGGTGACGACAAAATCTACGGAGCAGGCGGCGAGGACATATTGAAAGGTGGGTCCGGCAAAGACTACATTTACGGCGGTGATGGCTCGGATAAGTTATATGGCGGGAGCGGCGACGACGGGCTAACGGGTGGCAGTCAAGAGGATCGCCTTTATGGCGGCACTGGCAACGACACTTTGCATGGAGGCTTAGGCGCCGACACATTCATTTTCCAAAAGAACGCTGGCCGAGACACTATTTTTGACTTTAAACCAGGTAAGGCAGGCAAGGACCTGATCATATTCCAGGGCACTGACTTGCATTCGTTCTCTGATGTCATTGACCACGCAAAAGATACTCCCCGAGGCGTCGTGATCACATATGAAGAAGGCACCCTACTACTGGCCGACGTTCGGTTGAAGTATCTCGACAGCCATGATTTTTTCTTTCTCTAATTCATGACGAGCAGCCTGCTGGGATTTGGCCATAAAGGAAATCCGGGCAGCCAACCCGAATCTTGTTAAGACCTATTTCGTCTCCACAATCGACTATTCGCGGGAACGATCCCGTTCAGTTTGGTCGAAGTTGACGTCCCAATCCTTATCTGGCCCCTTGCCGCCAGGTGGAGTGCGATGGCCAGTCATGTCTTCGGATCCCGTCACCACGGTCGGCTTGGCACTGGCGACACCGGTGCTTTCTCCGTCAGCGCGAGATTTCGCGTACTGGCCCTTGGCGTCTTCCTTGATCTTGAGAGCGTCCGAAGGGCTGTTGCGCTTCGGGTCTTGGTTGTTTTCACCCAAGGCGTCCCGATCGACGTCTGGATTGTCCTTCGCGGGAAGATAGCCCCGTGGCCGGGTTTCCTCCGGACCTTCCCAACGTGGGGACTGATCGGTTGTGCCGGCTGCGCCGTCTGCAGGTGTGTTACTGACCATGGTCTTTCTCCTTTGAATAGAGGGGCAACCAGTCGAGAGGGCAGAAGTTCCTTAGTTGACTTGCGGAGCTCACAGCAGACTCGACTCTCTTGGGTGTCTGTGTTTGATTTCACGCAGGTGGGGGAGATTGCAGATGGCTTACGAGTGGAATGAGAAACGCGCACGGCGAGCACGCGTCCGAAAAATTGCTGCCGTTGCGGTCTGGGTTGCGGCCGTTGTGGGTTTGCCAACCTCCATGGTTATGGCATTTGCGCCGCCTCAGTCGAAAGCCACTAACGCCCGTGCGATCGGCCACCAAACGGTCGTCGCCTCGTCGAAATAGAAAGTATCGATATAGGCCGCGCCAACTTCAGCGCGGGCGAAGTTAACAATGAAAGCGAGCGCGTCGAAATTGACGAGTGTTGATTTCCACTGAGGACCGAGCCGGTTAACCGTCCACGGGATCGTGCTGCCTTCCAAGTTCCTGGTCTTCCCCAGGACCCCGGACAACACGCCGGCGGCCGAGCCCCTCATCGTCGGCGTCGATCTCTCTGACTATCGCTTCGGATGACCCCTCTCCGCCGGTCGGTCACTGTCATTCCAACAGATGTTGTTCGCGCGGCGCGAAACGTGGGGAGCGGTAAAGCCTCAGAGCTTGCCACCTATATCGTCGAGGACGGAAAAACTTTGGTCGTTCCGTCAAAGTAAGGCGCATCGCCCGACAGGGCATGGAAGGGCATGTCCTTGTTGTGCGGCTTTACCCTCTACAGATTTTACACGACGCAGGGCCAAACGGATTGAACCGATTTGAACAGTGCCTTGCTGAAACAGAATTGTTCCCAGCCAAGGCCGCAGAGATAAGTGAGTATGGCAGCCCGATCATCAGCCGCCATACTCGCACTGGAGCTAAAAACTACGCCCTAATGAACGCCAACAGATCCGGATTGACCACGTCGGCATGGGTGGTTAGCATCCCGTGCGGGAACCCGTTGTACACTTTCAGGGTGCTGTTCTTGAGCAGCTTGGCCTGAACTTCCACGGCATCCTTGTAGGGTACGATCTGGTCATCATCGCCCTGTGTGACCAGCATCGGCACGGTGATCGCCTTGAGGTCTTCGGTCTGGTCGGTCTCCGAGAAGGCCTTGATGCCGTCATAGTGGGCCTTCGCGCTGCCCATCATGCCTTGGCGCCACCAATTGTCGATCACGCCCTGCGAGACCTTCGCGCCTTCGCGGTTGAAGCCGTAAAATGGGCCAGAGGCAACGTCGAGGAAGAACTGCGCGCGATTGGCTGCGAGAGCGTTGCGGAAACCGTCGAACACTTCGATCGGTGTGCCATCAGGATTACCTGCGGTCTTGACCATCAGCGGTGGAACTGCGCTGACGAGAATGGCCTTTGCAACGCGGCCCTGCGGCTGCCCATATTTGGCAACGTAACGAGCGACTTCGCCGCCGCCTGTCGAGTGGCCGATATGGACGGCGTTGTGCAGGTCCAGATGCTCGGCAACAGCTGACGCATCTGCGGCGTAGTGATCCATGTCGTGACCGCCGCTCACCTGAGACGAACGGCCGTGGCCGCGGCGATCATGTGCGACGACGCGGTAGCCCTTGCTGACAAAGAACAGCATCTGGGCATC
Source organism: Pararhizobium qamdonense (assembly GCF_029277445.1). Lineage (NCBI taxonomy): Bacteria > Pseudomonadati > Pseudomonadota > Alphaproteobacteria > Hyphomicrobiales > Rhizobiaceae > Pararhizobium > Pararhizobium qamdonense. Next base: position 91,692 of record NZ_CP119569.1, read on the forward strand.
CCAATCGTCGGACGACAAAGGCCAGCCATGGTGAAACACGATCGGTTGTGCCTCCTTCGGACCCCAGTCCTTGTAGAAGATTTCAACGCCGTCCTTTGTGGTCACGTAACTATGGGTCATTGGTTCAATTCCTTGCTGATGAGGAGAGATTTTCTCTTCAGAAGCCAAAGCCGGGATGGCCAGGGCGAGAGAAATGGTGGTGCCGGTCAGCAGAACCTGCCGACGGGAGACGGAAAATTCGCTGGTCATGAGATGTCTCCAGGATTTCGAGCCGGCCAAACCAACAGCCAACTCAGCCGTTGACGCACTGTTGCGCTTACTCGGCGCCGCGGGTGCTCTCGAACAGGAACCAGGCACGGCGCTCGGCCTCGTCCACCCAGTTCTCGATCAGGCTGGCAGTGGCGATATCGCCATGCTCATCGCAAAGATTGTGGGTCTCCCTCATCAAAGAAACCAGAGTGAGGTTATCTTCACGAAGTTCAGCCAGCATGTCGGCCGGCATCAAGAAATCGGCATCGTTGTCAAGCAGGCGCTGCACCTTGGAAATGTGGCCGATCGAACGAATGGTGGTGCCGCCGATCTTGCGAGCTCGCTCGGCAATATCGTCCGTCATGGCAAAAATCTGCTCACCCTGCTCATCGAGCATCAGGTGGTAATCGCGGAAGTGCGGCCCGCTCATGTGCCAATGGAAATTCTTGGTTTTGAGGTAAAGGGCGAAGACATCGGCCAGAAGCGCGGTTAGCGCACCGGAGATGTCGGTCGTTGCGTTGGCACCGAGGGTCGTCGGCGTTGCGAGCGGCGATTTTCGATGTTTCTCGGCGAGCGTGCGGTCCATGATGATCTCCTTTGGATTGTGTGGGCTGCTGAGGATTTTTCTAGATCGGCGAGCGACCCCTCGGTATCCAATGCTTGGCTAGTCAAACCCACACCAAGGTATAGTTTCGGAACTCTCGGCATTTCGAAACACCCCCGCTATCAATGCTGCGAGCGCCAACCTATCGGTCTGGTTTTACACGGGAATAGTCGATTTTGAGTTTGCGTTTTACCAACCGGGATGGCTTGATGAGGCAATCGCCGTCAACATGGGAAACGACATGCCTTCGCTTGGACTTGTGAACCCGAAACGACGGTTATCGGCTCGCTACGAAACCGGCATTCTGTCGTTCGCATTCGTTCTTGCGGCTACTGTTTTCTATCTCGATACATTCACCGACATCCACAGCGCGCTTGCCACGCTCTATGTTATCACGCTGCTTCTTTCGGCGGAAACGCTGACGGAAAAGGGAACGCTGCTGCTGACGGCAGTCTGCATCGGTCTGTCAATTCTCTCCTACGCCGCGGCCCATGGTACAGACGCCGACCTTGCGGCAATATTGCGCTTGGCGGTGGCCGTTGCTGCCATCTCGATTACCTGTGCGCTGATCATACGGAACCACCGTGCGCGGCTGGATCTGATAAAATCCAATATCGCCTTGCAGAGCAGCGAAGAACGCTACCGGACGATTTTCGAGCAGAGCCGCGTCGCTCTGTGGGAGCGTGATTATTCCGAGGTACGCGCGTCGTTGATGGCCCTTAAAGCGCAGGGCGTCGCCGATCTGCGTGCTTATGCCCGACACAATCCGAACTTCATCGGCGACTGCATTGCCCGCATACCCACGGTCGCTGCCAATGCCGCGGCGCTCGAGCTTCTCGGTAATGTCAGTGCAAAGAATGCAGGCTCGATGCGCCGCTACATCGCGCAGGACGACGAGACCTTTCTCGATCTCATGGTGGCGATCTTCGATGATCAGAGCTATTTCGAGGGCAAGGGCACGATCATCACCAGCGACGGCCCCACCAAGCTGGTTTTGCTGACGGTGGGCTTTCCAGTGGACGTCGCCAACTTCAACCGCGTCATCGTCGGCATGTTCGACATTACGGAGCGCGAACTGGCCCAGAAGGCGTTGTTCGAGGCCCAGGCCGAACTCGCACTCGCATCGCGTGCGGCAACTGTCGGAGCCCTTTCGGCGTCTCTCGCACACGAACTCAACCAGCCACTCGGTGCTATTGTCGTCAATGCCCAAACCCTGCAGCGCTGGCTCGATCGGGATCCGCCGGATCTGGCGGCGGTGTCCCGCTCGGCCGAGCGCATCGTGCGCGACAGCCAACGCGCCAGCGACATTATCCAGAGCACCCGATCGATGTTGAGCGAGCGTACGCCGGTCCTCAAGGCAGTGTCATTGGCCGATCTTGTCAGTGAGACGCAAGCTCTCATGGAGAATGAGCTTTCCAGGAACCGGATCACATTCGAAACGAGCGAGGCTCCCGGGATCACCAACGTTAGTGCGGTCCGCATCGAGTTGCAGCAGGTGCTGATCAATCTGATCACCAATGCCATTCAGGCCATGGCGGAGACGCCAGAAGAGCTTCGACGGATTTCGGTGTCGATCAACCCGGCAGAGGGCCAAAGCATGCGGGTCAGTGTTCGTGACAGCGGCCCTGGTCTGAGCGACGAAATCCTCAAAAACCTGTTCAAGCCGTTCTCCACCACCAAGGAAACAGGCCTTGGCATGGGGCTTGCCATCTGCCGCGGCATGCTGGAAGCCCGTGGCGGCTCTCTGACCGCGAGCAACCATGCGGAAGGCGGCGCGCTGTTCGAAATGATCGTGCCAATGGAGGCTGTCCATGAATGATGCCAGAAAATCCGCCAAAACCACGAGCAACGATACGCCTGTCGTTTACGTCGTGGATGACGATCCCTCGATCCGAGAGGCACTGGTCGATCTCTTCCTGTCGGTCCGCACGGAGGCGCTGGCCTTCGAAAGCGCGCAGGACCTTCTTTACAATGCCGATCTCAAGCGGCCGGGCTGCATCCTGCTCGACGTAAGGCTGCCCGGCGCAAATGGCCTGGACTTTCAGCTTCATCTGGAAAAACTCGGTAACCGGATGCCGATCATCTTCATGACCGGCCATGGCGACATACCGATGACCGTGCGGGCGATGAAGGCCGGCGCGGTGGATTTTCTGGCAAAACCGTTCCGGGATCAGGATATCCTCGATGCTGTCGCCGTCGCTTTCCAGAAAGACCGGGACCTGCGCCAACAGTCTGCTGCAAATGGCGCCGTCACGGAACTGGCCAAGTCATTGACCCGCCGCGAACATGAGGTCATGACGGCTGTCGTTCAGGGCCTGATGAACAAGCAGATCGCCTTCAACCTCGGCATCAGCGAGATCACGGTCAAACTCCATCGTGGCAATGTCATGCGCAAGATGGAGGCGCGCTCGGTCGCAGATCTGGTCCGCAAAGCCGAGCTGCTTGGGCTGTGAATGGCAAAACCTAGACCCTTGTATGGTACAAGGACCGGGCTCGAAGGCGCATATACCGGGCTGTTGATCTAACACGGCAAGGCCAGAGAAATTGTCCAGAACACCAGTCATAGCCATTGTTGACGACGATCAGTCGATCCGCGAAGCGCTTGACGATCTCATTTTGTCTTGCGGGTACGAGAGCCGGCTTTTCACGTCTGCGGAAGAGTATCTTGCTGCCCCGGATCGCTCGTCGATTGACTGCATGCTCGTGGATGTCAAAATGCCCGGTCTCACGGGCATCGAGTTGCAGGCGGCGCTGAACGAACAAGATGCGCTGAAGCCGCCGATGATCTTCATGACGTCCTATAGCGACAACAAAACCAAGGCTGCGGCGATGAGTGGCGGCGCTTTTGCCTTTCTCGGCAAGCCCGTGAATTTTAGCCAGTTGGTGCAGTGTCTTGAACAGGCGCTGAAGCACTGATCCCTGCCAACAAGGAGCAAATGCATGTCGCACGGTTGTTCGCATACATCGACGATCCGCACGGTTCATCCCAAAACGCTCGGCTGCGAGGAATGCCTTGAGACCGGACAAGCCTGGTTTCATCTGAGGATTTGTCGCGAATGCGGCCATGTCGGTTGCTGCGACCAATCCCCCGGTCGTCACGCCACCGCGCATTTCCATGCCACGCAGCATCCGATCATAGAAGGTTACGATCCGCCGGAAGGCTGGGGATGGTGTTTTGTTGACGAGACGATGGTGGAATTGCCGGACCAGACACCCCAGCGCGGACCGATACCTCGCTATTACTAGACCATCTCGAAACGGCGACGCCAATTTAGACACGTATCAAACCAAGGGAAGAATCGATGGCGGATCTCAGCGCAAGACAACACCAGATGTTTCCGGAGCTGAGCCCTCGTCAGGTCGAGACGGCAAAACGCTTTGCCAGTGGCGAGCCGCAGCGTTTCGAAGCCGGTGACTTCGTGTACAAGGTGGGCGATCACGCCGCACCCGCGTGGTTGGTGTTGGAAGGCGCGATGGATGTCTTTCGCCATGAAGGCCTCTCGCATGAGGCACCGATCACCACGCATGGCGTTGGCCAGCTATCCGGCGAGGTCAACCAGCTTTCCGGACGCCCAACGTTGGCCGGTGCGCGTGCGGGGGCCGCAGGCTGTGTCGCAATTCCTTTCGACGCAGCCCATCTGCGCGCACTTGTTATCGGATCAGCCGATGTCGGCGAGATTATCATGCGCGCCTTCATCCTGCGGCGTGTCGGACTGATCGATGCCGGCGCTGGCTCGGTGCTCATCGGTGCTCCGGGCAATGCAGCACTTTCACGATTGCAGGGATTCCTCGCCCGCAGCGCGTTTCCCTATATCGTGCTCGATTCATTGGCCGAAGGCGAAGGCCGCGCACTGATCGAACGGCTCGGCATCGTCGCTTCAGAACTTCCCCTGATGGTCTGCCCCAACGGAACGGTGTTGAAAAACCCGACCGACACGGAAGCCGCCGCGTGCCTTGGCATGACGCCGGAGCTGACGCCCGGCAAGCTCTATGACGTTGCCGTCGTCGGGGCCGGGCCGGCAGGCCTTGCCACCGCCGTTTATGCCGCCTCCGAAGGGCTCGACGTCATTGTCATCGACGAACGCTCAGTGGGAGGACAGGCAGGCGCTTCCTCACGCATCGAAAACTATCTCGGCTTCCCGACCGGTATATCCGGCCAGGCGCTGGCCGGGCGCGCCTATAACCAGGCACTTAAATTCGGGGCGGAAATGGTTCTGCCCGTCAGTGTCAGCGGTTTGATCCCCCCGAAAGATGATGCCGGTGCGCTGACACTCGAACTTGGCGGCGGAAAATCTGTAACGGCCCGCAGCGTGGTCATCGCCTCCGGCGCCCGCTACAGGCGGCCCGACCTTGCCAACATAGAGAGCTTCGAGGGCAACGGCATCTCATATTGGGCTTCGCCAATCGAGGCAAAACTCTGCGCCGGCGAAGAGATCGCCCTGGTGGGCGGCGGCAATTCGGCCGGCCAGGCCATCGCTTTTCTCGCACCTCAGGTCAAGAAACTGCATCTCGTCGTCCGGCGCGCGCTCGAAGAAACGATGTCGCAATATCTGATCGACCGCATCAAGGCTTTCCCCAATGTCGAACTGCACATGCATTGCGAAGTGGACGCGATCGAAGGTGATCCCGCAGGCGGCCTGAATTCCGCTACCCTGCGCAATCGGCTGGATGGAAGCGAACGACAGCTGTCACTTCATCACCTTTTCCTGTTCATTGGAGCCGATCCCAATGCCGGCTGGATCAGCAACCGCGTCCATACCGATGACAAGGGCTTTATTGTTACCGGCCAGTCCTTCGATGCGCTTTGCAGCTTCGCCCGCAAGCCCATGCCCCTGGAAACCAGCCTGCCGAATGTCTTTGCCATCGGCGACGTTCGGTCAGGCTCGACCAAGCGGGTTGCTGCAGCGGTGGGCGAAGGTGCCGCCGTCGTCTCGCAGATCCACAATGCGCTCAGCCTGATGAAGACCCCGCACTGAAGCATGCGACATTTGTCAAAATCAAACGACCCACTGGCAAATGCCGGCGGGTCGAACCTGTCGTTCATAAGGGATGTGAGAGACATCCAGACAGTGCTCAAATTGCCGACGCACCAAGCTGGCGACCGTAGGCAACGATTTCCCTGCCAACGACAATGCGATCAGCCTCAAACCGTTGCAGGGCGGCGGGAAGGTCAATCTCCGACGCGAGGCAGTTGCTTAACGCCATGACGTCCCCGGCTGCTTTCGACACGCCCATCGCAGTGTGCGGGCGCGCGACGAAGGCGGCGTCACCGATCAGCACGATTGATCGCCCAATCATACGGGGTGCTTCGTAGTCGAAAATGCCCTGGACAGAAGGACTTGGCTCTGCCTCGACCGCCAGCGCGAATTGCGGCGGCAGCATCTGCGCGGCGTCAGTGCGCAAGGACTGCAGGCGCTCGTTCGACAAACCGCCGCGCGGCAGCGAGAAAGCATGCTTCCGGTGATCGAGGTCGGTGAACGTGCTGGCAAGTTCGGTTGGCTGCACCTTGCGAAACCAGACCCAGTTATAGCGGCGATCACCTCTACTCATTTCGCCCTTCGATCCCGGTACCAGATAGCCAAGCACATGGACCCCTGGTCTGACATGGAAGGCAAAGCGATCGACAAGCAGCTCCGCTGCCGCAGGAAGGCTGGTCTCAGGGATAAGTCCACGCCATGCGACATAACCCGCATAGCGGTTCTCATGATCCTGCGGATTGACCGCACGGCGCACCACGGAGCCGAGGCCATCGGCGCCGATGACAAGATCAGCAAGCTCCCGCGTCCCATCCTGGAAAACCAGCTGGGCGCCTTCGTTTCCGTCGAGCACATCGGCCACACCCCGGCCCAGTACATAGGTCTCCGGGGCGATACGCGATGCGACGGTCTCAAACAGGAAATCCCATGATATCTGTGTCTGGGGCATGTGCACGGTATGGGCGATACTGCCGTCGGATTGAGATAGATGCGTTCCTTTGCCACCACGCCGACGCGCGCTACATGCTCGCAGCCGATCAGCCGGAGTAGATGCAGCAGGTCGTTCGCTCGTAGATGCGAACATCGTGGCCGGCCTGCTGGAGCATGATGCCGGCGAACAGACCGGCGAGCGACCCGCCGACGATTCTGATACGGAGCTGTTTCATCGTCCCGCCCTCATTGCCCGACAACCGTCGGCGAATGCCGACGGTGATGAAAGATTTTCACCGCGAAGGCTGCGATGCCAAGTGCCGCGCCCAGCAGGCTGACGAGGTGCCAGCCGCCCTGCCCCCACGCCAACGTCGCCAGGGCCGAGCCGGCCGCCCCACCGAGAAACATGCCGGTCATAAAGACGGTGTTGAGCCGGCTGCGCGCATCCGCATCGAGCGCATAGATGAGATGCTGGTTAGAAATCAGCGCGCTCTGTGTGCCGAAATCGAGCACGATCACGCCGACAATCAAGGAAGCGATCGACGCCCAGGCGGCGAAGATCAGCCAGGCAACAATCGTGAGCGCCGCGCCGAGCCAGACCACAAAGTGAGGTCCCCGTTTGTCAGCAACCCTGCCTGCGAGAGGCGCTGCAAAGACACCCACCGCACCGACGATACCGAACAGACCTGCAACGTCCGCTCCCAGCTGGAACTTCGGCCCAGCGAGATAGAGCGCCAGGATTGTCCAGAAGGCGGTGAACGAAGCAAACAGAAATCCCTGGATGATGGTCGCAGCCCGTAATGCCGGATGACGTGTCCAGAGCTGACCGAGCGACCGGATCGCCTGATGATAACGCAGGGTCGATGTGGGCCGGTGCTGGGGAAGGACTGCGAACATGAGACCTGCGGCTAGGAGGGCAAGCGGCACTCCGATCCAGAACATCTCACGCCAGCCGGCATGTTCGCCGACGAAGCCCGACAGGGTGCGGCTGAACAATATACCCGACAGCACCCCGGCCATTACCGTGCCGATCGTAGTGCCGCGCTTTTCCGGTGCTGCCAGCGATGCGGCAAATGGCACGATCTGTTGGGCGACCGTCGAGCAGGCTCCGACGATGACCGACGCCGCAACCAGCGTCCAGGCCGATGGTGCCAGTGCCGCAAGCGCCAGTGCCGCCGCCAACACCACGAACTGGCCGATAATCATTTTGCGCCGGTTCACCAGGTCGCCTAGCGGCAACAGCAAGAACAGCCCGAGCGCGTAGCCGAGCTGCGTTGCGGTCGGTACCATGCCGGTAATGGGCTGGTCGCCGAACTCACTCTCGATGATGCCGAGCATTGGCTGATTGTAATAGATGTTGGCAACCGCAATGCCGCCAGCAACGGCCATTGCCAGAAGCGCCACCTGCCCAATTTCCCGACTACGAGCATCCGGCGCCATCCCGGCCTGTATCGGTCCTGTCTTTTCCATGATCCTGCTCCATTTCCAATCCTGATCTGTGCAGACGGTATGCCGGATGGCGGTGCAGGCACATTCAATGGAGGTCTATCAGGACCTATACATCGGTCTAGGTTAGCATCGATGCGTTGGATGTTAGATTTGCCGAAACACGTTGAAGGGATTTGCGATGAGCGAGAAGCGGCCGGATGGGATTGAAAGCTATACGGCGCCAGCCGGCGGCTGGGGCGCACTCAAGGCTGTTGCCAAAACCCTTGCGCACCAGCAGATCATTGCCGAGGGTGCTGTGACACTGTTGAAGGCCAACCGGCCCAACGGTTTCGATTGTCCCGGTTGCGCCTGGCCGGACCCCAAGCACACAAGTTCTTTTGAGTTCTGCGAGAATGGCGCCAAGGCGATTACCTGGGAATCGACGGCCAAGCGCGTCGGCCCCGATTTCTTCACCGCTCATACAGTCACCGACCTCTGGCAGTGGACCGACCACAAGCTTGAAGACCAGGGCCGTCTGACACATCCACTGATCTACGATCAGGCGAGTGACCGCTATGTGCCGATCGAATGGGAAGCCGCATTCGCCCGTATTGCCTCAGGACTGAACAGCCTGCCCAGCCCTGACATGGCCGAGTTCTACACCTCCGGCCGCGCGTCGAACGAGGCTGCCTTCCTCTTCCAGCTGTTTGTACGCGCCTACGGTACCAACAATTTTCCCGACTGTTCCAACATGTGCCACGAGGCGACCAGCGTCGGCTTGCCGCTGTCGATCGGCGTGGGCAAGGGAACGGTGACCCTTGAAGATTTCGACCATGTCGACGCGATTTTCTCTTTCGGACACAATCCCGGCACCAACCATCCCCGCATGATGACCACACTTCACGACGCGTCGCGCCGGGGCGTGCCCATCGTCGTCTTCAATCCGCTCAAGGAGCGCGCGCTGGAGCGGTTTGCGGCGCCGCAGGATCCGGTCGAAATGGCGACAATGTCCTCGACACCGATCGCGTCCGCCTATCATCAGGTTCGCACCGGCGGCGATCTTGCCGCGCTCAAGGGGCTGATGAAGCGCATCTTCGAACGCGACGCGGACGATATCGCCATAGGTGGTCCGGGCGTGCTCGACCGCGAATTCATCGACGCCCATACGATCGGGCTCGATACGCTGAAAGCCGATGTCGAGCAGACCGAATGGCCTGAGATCATCGAAAAGTCCGGTCTGTCGCTTGAAGCGCTGGACAGCGCCGTCGACGTCTACCTCAAAGCGAAGAACGTCATCCTCTGCTACGGCATGGGCATTACCCAACACGCCAATGGCACGGCCAACGTACAGCAACTCGCCAATTTCCTGATGCTGCGCGGCAATATAGGCCGGCCGGGCGCCGGTATCTGCCCCTTGCGCGGCCATTCCAATGTTCAGGGCGACCGGACCGTCGGCATTACTGAAATCCCCAATGCGGCTCTCTTGGATGGCATGGAGAAAGCCTTCGGTTTTCGACCGCCTGCGGAAAAGGGCCACAACGCCGTGGAGGCAATCGAAGCGATTAGCTACGGCAGGTCGAAAGCGCTTATCTGCCTTGGCGGCAACCTCGCCGTCGCCATGTCGGATCCGGAAGCCACATTCGCAGGAATGCGGAAGCTCGATCTGGCCGTCCACCTCGCGACAAAGCTCAATCGCTCGCATCTGCTTCTGGCAAAGACGTCGATCATCCTTCCGGTGCTGGGCCGGACGGATCTGGACATTCAGGCAACGGGGCGCCAGTCCGTCACGGTGGAAGATTCTATGTCGATGGTGCATGCGTCGCGGGGATTCCTTAAACCGCCAAGCGATCAGTTGCGCTCGGAGCCGTGGATCGTCGCCAGCATGGCCAGGGCGACGCTCGGCGATCGGTACGGCATCGACTGGGAGGGTATGGCTGGCGATTACGGCCTGATCCGTGACAAGATCGAGATCGTCTTTCCAGACTTCCATGACTTCAATACGCGCGTGAAAACGCCTGGCGGCTTTCGCCTTACTGTCGCAGCGTCGGACCGGGTGTGGAATACACCGTCCGGCAAGGCCGAATTTCTTATCGCCCCTGGTCTTGATGAGGACGCCCGTTTGCGGGACCCCGATGCTCTCGTGCTGACCACATTGCGCAGTCACGACCAGTACAACACCACCATATACGGCCTCGACGACCGCTATCGGGGTGTTTTCGGCCGCCGCGATGTGATCTTCATGAACCGATACGACCTGGAAACGCGCGGTCTTGCCGACGGCGACCTGATCGACATCGAAGCGATTTCGGAAACTGGTGCAAAAACCGTGGCCAGGTTTACTGCTGTTGTCTATGATATTCCGCCCGGCTCGGTGGCCGGATATTACCCCGAGATGAACCAGGTCATTGCACTGGCGGATTACGACAGAAAATCTGGAACGCCCGCATATAAGGGCGTTCCAGTGAGGATACGCGGATCCGCATGAGACGCCTGGCCGCATGGTCGGGATCGCAAGTTGTCGTGAAGGACAGACGGCGGACCATCTCGGCTTCGTTCACATTGCCTGCTTTCGAACTTAGTTGCCTTGAAGGTATTCGAACCTACGACCTGCCGACAAGTTCCGCTAAGTGACTGAAACGTCTTTCCTTTCAGGAATACGAAATGGCGGCTCAGCGTAGCCTGGTTATGAACTTTCGATCGGATTCGTCCCAGTGAACCCAGCAGCCAAATTAACGGTTTCCCAAGTCGAAAGCTCTGAATGCGAAGTAGTTCAAAATGGTTAGAATAACGACTTCATTCTTTAAGATCTCAGAGGTACGAGCCAGGGATATCAAACAAGGGGGTGGTCATGGGATGGTTTCTTGGGTTGGTCGCCTCACTAACGGTTTTGGCATTAGCTTGGGGTAAATTTAGTGCCAATTCGTCTTCAACGGTTGCTGGAATGGTAGACGAAACTTGGCCGTCTGAGAGGCGAAAGCTTGAAGAGAACGCGCAGGCAACACCCACCTTCAAAGAGAAATTTTGGCTTGTTGCCAGCCTGTTCTGGATGACCTTGTCCGGAGTTTTCGCCTTGCTTTGCACCAGTCAGTTGTTGGCCTTTAAATATCCGTTCCTATCCATTTGGTAGGATCCAGAACCGTTGTTGGCTCCGGTGGCCTTCGCCGCTCCGAGATTGTCGGCCTCGATCTCAAGGCGGACTAAACCAAAGATGGACGCGGCTGGATCGAGATCCGCTATGTTTCGGCGTGGTGTTTCGCCCAACCATCATCGCCGACGGTTGATCCCAGCCGTACCGGCGAACTAGACATCAAGATCTGAAGGCAAGACGTTGAAGTCGCCAACCAGCGCGACCGGAACTTCGAGTTTCATCAGTTCCGCCGCATAGGCGCTGAGACGGTGGAACCAACGCAGGTTGTAATCGAACTTGGGGCCGGGCACTGGGTTGCCGCTGGGCAAATAGAGGCAGCCAAGGTGCAGCCCCGCCTACGCCCGCATGACCAGAGCTGAATGCTCAAGACATTCCGGTGGATAATGAGGAAATGCTTTCACCGAGCGCGCCATTAAGTTGCAGCCGCATGCAACCTCGTTATACCTTGCGCCAGAGTTCTATTTCCAAGGAAATTCAGTTGCCAGCTGTATTTGTCCATCTTTCAGACATTCACTTTGGTCAGGAAAAGAAGGGCGGCGCTAGAGCTGCCAACGACGATGCGCGTAGAAAGCTTATGGGTGATGCTGCAAGCGTTGTAGCAGGGCTTCCGAGCAGAAAAGCAACCGGAATTATTGTCACCGGAGATATCGCGTACGCCGGGAAGGCGCACGAGTACGATGAAGCCGGAAGATGGCTGGATCAGCTCGCCGAAAGCGTTGGCTGTGAGCCATCCACCGTTCAGGTGATACCTGGCAACCATGACATCGATCGCGACAAGATCACAGGCGCAGCCGAGTGGATGCTAACTACCATCCACGATGAAGGCGAGGAAAAGCTTGAGGCCTTTCTCGGGAATCCGATGGACCGCGAAGTGCTCTATTCTCGTTTTGAAGGCTATTTGCCATTTGCAAAAGCCTACCGGTGCCCCCTGGACTGCGAAGGTCACAATAGCGCTGATCGCCGTGTTGAGCTGGCTGAAGGCCGTGCCATTAGATTTGTGCGGCTAAACTCTGCCCTCATATGTACAAAGGGACGAGACGAAGAGGGCAAGCTCCTGCTGGGCCAACGTCAAAGAATCTTGGAAGAGAGCGTGGGGGAAGAACTCATCGTCCTCGTTCATCACCCGCTCAACTGGATATCCGATAGTGATGACATGCGTAAATTTCTCCATGGGAGGGCTCGCGTATGCATGTCGGGGCATGAGCATCTCGCCGCGGTTGACGTTGAAGAGGTTGAGCCAGGCTGCGACATCTTGATGATTGCCTCCGGCGCAACAACCCCGGACCTAGTTGATGATGTCTACACATACGCCTACAACGTCATCGAGTTTGACTGGGACGAACCGACCGACTCCCTAGCCGTCACTATCCACCCGCGGCGGTGGAACGATGGAATGAAAAGGTTCGAGGCAGATGAAGGACGCCTCGGCGGACGTGACGCTCGTTTCGTGCTAGGATCGCCTTATTTCCGTCAAGGTGAAACGCCGGAGAAACGTGCGGATATCCTCCCCTCGCCACCGCAATCACCTGAGGTCGAGATCATGGTATCGCAGGAGGAGGTAGCTTTGGCCACCGACATCAAGATTGACGAAAGCGAATATCAGAATCTCTATCTTCGCTTCTTCAGAGATTTAGCGGAGGGAGATCGCCTTCGCATTCTTGTAGACTTAGGGGCAATTCCGGCCGGCTTGAACGTAAATTTCAATCATGAAACTGAAAGCCGCCTTTTGCGGAATATTGTTAAGGCCGGTCGATTTGATGATCTGAAAAATACAGTCCGCGACGCTTTGCGGGGGCATATGGGAACCACGGGGAAAGAAGCATGAGCAGTATGGCAGAGTATGCCCGGATCTTGGGCACCGGAGTAGACGACGATTGGGTCGTCAAACGGAAGCAAGCCGCCGCCAAAATTACTGAATGGTATCGCGGCTTGACCACTTTGGATGCTCTCACAGCTGCATCCGCATTGTCCTCAGCGATCTTAGAGACTTACTCCTTACCAAATCAGCTCGCTATAAAAGGTGAAGCGACAATACAGGAGTATGCTCCATCCTTCCTACGGGACGGTGAAAACGGGGATCTAGAAATTCTTGTCGTCATGCTCTCGGCCGCGGTGGACCTAGTTAGCGAAGAAAGTAGCAATGGCGGTTGGAATGCTCAACAAGCGCTCGCAGCCGGTTTATGGTCGGCCTTATGGTTTCAAATACCAGTGACTCAAGCGAAACTGGAGAAATTACGAACGGACTTGCTTAGGGCAAGTCGAGACCATGTCCTTGCAGTAGCAAATTCGTCTCGCTCGCGACGAGATGTCCCACAAGTCGGACCAGTGAACATTGGACAGGACTCCCCCTCTGGACAGAAAGTCAATACAGCCTTTGCAAAAGCAGTACAGCCTCTGCTTGACGCCCTGCTGGAGAACGCAGCTTTGGATCGAGAAGAGCTCGACTTTGCTTGGTGGCTTTTGTCAGATCGGAGCGACACGTTAGACAGGCCATTCAGGCAATTTGAGAACGGACCCAGAGCTGTCATTACTGGATTTGACGCTGCTCTCCGCTTAAAAAAGCTTCCGGCCGACGCGCACCGCCACATGGTTCAGCGCAATATCGAGGACGATGGTGAGATGTCGTTCGATGAGATTTTGAACGCGTTCGGTTCGGATCAAGCAAAAATTGCATCCATTGTTAAATCACCCCTAGAGAACCTGACTTCAGTATTTCCTTTGCTCGCCTCAATTCAAACTGGAAAAACTACCAAACTAATTGCCGGCCAAAAATTTGGAGCGAGAGAGTGGGCCGCCAAATCGCTTCTTGAGAATGCGATTTATCAGCTGCAGTTCTCTTCTGTGAAAATGCTATGACGGAAACGGTTTGCGCAGACACGGAGTGCTCGTTCAGCCTGACCGGGGTATGCGCCCGGAGTTACAGCGATCCGGAGGAATGTCCATACAGGAACGGCACCGGTGGTCAGCTGAATGAAAAAGCTGGAGGATCGTCGGCGGGAAGAATGGTGCAAAGCGTCGGGGATGGCAACGTAGTCACAACAATTGGTGAGCCAGTCCTTTCCGCCCCCGTAGTCGACCCGAGTTTGCCAAGAAGCGGCACATTGGGCTCACGAGACTTAGATCTCCTGATGCGGGACCGTTATGTCAATTTGATAGGCATTGTCGGATTACCGGACGCAGGAAAAACTGCCTGCATTGCTAGCCTCTATTTACTTCTAGCGCATGGAATGCTGGATGGCTTCACCTATGCCAACAGTAAAACGCTGATCGCCCTCGACGAAATTTCGCGAGGCGCTCGTCGATGGAATAACGGTTATCCGGAACAGATGACACTACACACCGAGCTGGCCGATGACCGTCAGGCAGGCTTTCTCCATCTCAGACTTTTACGGGAAGCCGACTCAAAGAAAATAGATATTGTCGTCCCGGATCTTCCTGGTGAGTGGTCAAGGCAGCTGATCACGCATGCAGATTCCGACCGTTTTAGCTTTCTTGGATCGGCCGAAGTCCTTTGGGTCATGGTCAACGGGCGTGACTTCTATCAAAGCGCGACGCGGCAAGCAGCCATACACGATACGACCAATTTGATAGAGCGCCTCTCAGAGCTTTTGAAAAACGCTCGCCCGCGGCTTATACTGGTATCCACTTGGCGCGATATTTCGGACTTCCCAAGAGATGCGTTCGATCGAATTGAGGCTTATGCGAAGCCATTAGGTTTTGATGTAGAGCTTGCTTCCATTGCGTCTTTCTCTGAGAATGACGCAGTCAGGCCGGGCATCGGCATTTCGGAGCTAATCGTCGCGTCCTTGACCGCTGGTTCGAAACGGGAAAACCCGTGGCCTCACTCCGAAAGCCTTCCGAACCCGTCAGAGCGCTTGTATTTGGACTTTCGGAGGCAAGCATGAGAAAAAAATCGATCATCTTGGTCGGTGGGCCTGACTCTGGAAAGACCAATTACGTGGGCCGCGTTTGGCTATCTTTGAAGGAACGCAAGAGTTCGCTGAAACGCGCAGG
Source organism: Pararhizobium qamdonense (assembly GCF_029277445.1). Classification (NCBI taxonomy): domain Bacteria; kingdom Pseudomonadati; phylum Pseudomonadota; class Alphaproteobacteria; order Hyphomicrobiales; family Rhizobiaceae; genus Pararhizobium; species Pararhizobium qamdonense. Next base: position 107,041 of record NZ_CP119569.1, read on the forward strand.
CATGCCCAGCGACATCGAATACATCGAGGCTATTTGCGCGCACATCCTCAAAGGTGAATTCGCCGGTCGTACCGATCGAAACATGGAGCGAAAGGATTTCTGCGTTCCGGTGCAATTTGGTGAAGGCGACATAACAGAACTCGTCGTTCCAGATTTCACAGGCGAGTTGTGGCTAAATGCCGTCGTCAACTCGGAACTCCCGCAGGACTGGCTAGATGAAATCGAGAAGGCTGACAGCGCTCTTCTATTCGTGCGCGTCCTCTCGCCGCAGAACATCCAACCGTTAGATTGGGTTACGGCGCGCGAAGTATTGCGGCTGACAGGAAATAACGATGACGATCACAAGCTTCCTACACAAGTTGTCTTATGCGAGTTGCTAAGGCTTCTGGAAGATCGACTGGGATCTCAAAATCCCGAAGTGCGACCAAGAATTGCCGTGCTAGTCACGGCCTGGGACCTACTCGATCCTGCCGCGAGAGCTGCTGGCCCGATGCAATTCTTAAGGCGTCAGTTTCCACTGTTTTGGGGAGCGTTAGGGGATCTCGTGAGAGCTGATGTCGGTGTTTACGGCGTCAGCATCGTCGATGGCGATCCGGAGAGAGATCAGGCTTTCAAGGACAAGATTCTGGCATCTAATCTAGCAGATGCGGGTTCCATCACATTCGAGAGCACTACGGGCGTGGAGGTCAACCACGATGTTACCCTGCCTATCTCTTGGGCGATTAGTTGATGGGAACAATGCGTCTTGAGCAGCAGCTACATGGATACAGGCAGGGGCACGAACTACTCTCGACCTCCATTAAGTTGAGCAAGAATGATCAGAATTCGATTGACCGACTCTCGGACGTTGCGGGTCCTCTCAGGCCTGGGCAGAAATTTGAACCGTATTTAACCTTCTACCCTCTCCCCTCAGGCGAGCATTATGTCGTCGCGAGAACTTGGCAGGACTTTGATGCGCCTCGCGCCGGCTGCGTGAGAACGCGTAGCGCCGTCCTTCCGATGGAGGAATGGGTAAAAGGCATAGACGTGATGGAACTGGCGTCGAAGCTTTCTTTCGAAGGTCCTGTTTCCCCAGCCACGACCTTCAGTCTTGTAAATGAAAAGTCTACTCTGCCTATGGTAGAGCCGTCTCAAACTATTGAACTTATAGAAGCTATTTTTCTAGAAGAGCGTAAACCGGTAGTCGTTTTCGATGCTTTTTCGCCAGAAGCGATCACCGTCAGGCTCTTTATAGCTTTTTGGCCTTCGTTCAGACGTCAGTTCGCGGCTACAACGTTTGCGCTATCTCCAAGATCCATTGGTGGCCGCAACTTCGATCTTATTTTCTCTTCGAGAGACGCCCGCTCGCGCTTCTCCGATTGGGATGGCCGTAAGATCGATGTCAGGAAGGAGACAAATCCGCGGCACCGTTGGTCAATTCAAATTGCCGAACGGGTATTCGGAGCTGAATGGCCGTCCTTGCTGAAGGAGGATACGCTAGGCGAGCTAAGCTCTGGTGGCGGCGAGGCTGACTTCAGAATCTCGCTACTATGGAACGAACTTCATACCAAGCTGCAGCACTCTCCTAACGCAGTGCTTGGCTTGCTCGATATCGCAAACAGTCGTGCGAAGCGTAGTCTCGATGCAATTCGGACGCTCGAACCTGCATTGGCAGATGCCGCCAAGAGAGCTGTCGTTCAGCTTTCTCCCAGCGACGCCTGGCGCTTTCTCTATGCCCTGACCGAAAAGCTGCGCGAGATTCGCCTTAATTTGTCGGCCGCAAAGGTCATTAGGGCAGCCGCGATAAAGTTGGCAGAGAGAAGCCCCGAAGAGGCTTTGGCGAACGTACCTATAGTTTCATCGGGAAAAGGTAAGCAACTTCTCTTGGGAGCAATAGGTGAAGGCTTATCTAATTTTGGCCTTCCCGAATTGGTGGAAACTCTCGGGATGTTACCACCGAGCGAACTGCTGCTTCTGCTGATTAATAACGGCTCCTTCGCCGAGGCGACCTTGCAAAGCATGCCGCAGTTTGCGGAACAGCTCGCCTCTGAGATTGAATACTCATCAGCGGCGGTGCAAGATAGAGCACGCCGAACTCTTTTGCGCCACCTCGTCCGAGATGAAGATGCGCCACTCGCAAGGGCGATTTTTCCTTTACTTGATGAACAAGATCTCGTGAATGAAGCTAAATGGCTCGCGAAAATAAACGGTTACGCCTCCCAAGAGATCGGTCGTGTACTTATCGATCGTGCCGCCCAGCTCGGACAGGTTGCGGTTCTGAGGGACATTGCCTCCCATGTTAGTTCGGGACCTGGTGCAGACTTCCTATTATCAGGCCTCGTTGGTCCGTCAGAGGAAGGTCTAACCTGGCTCATTAGTAAGCATGATTTATCGGACGAAAGGAAATCGCATCTGATTTCGCGCATTTTGTCTGAGGTCAGCCCGGACCGTATCCGATCGATTGCGGCCTATGATGTCGCAACTGATTTGTTGACGCTCCTTGCCGTGGATCCTGCTTCGAACATTGAGTTGATAGATGCTTTCCTCCGTGAGGTGAAACAAAACAGCGAAGCTGTCGTGCGGACTCTTCTCAACATCCTTCCGCATGCAACTGGCGAAAGTCAAACGAGGCTTTCTAGAAGGGCTATTGAAGCCTTGCTGGCGCAAGAATGGCCAGACCGTCAGTCCATCATTGAAACATTGCTCGCTCAGCTCGGCCACAAGATTGATATCTCGAGCATCATTCGCGTCGGGCTTTCGAAGGCAGTTCCCGGAACTATCGCAGCCGCGAATATCAGTGTCTTCAACAGCTCGCCCGAAGATACAAGAGTTCGCTTTCTTAAGAACGTTGAGGATTTCGGTAGAGCTCTGACTGCTCGAGGCGCGATTGATTATGGCTACGGCGGAGCGGAAGCTGCCGCGGCACTTCTGTGGGATGCATCGAGAGTTAACCCCGCTGGTTTCGTCAAGGCCAGCAGCTCGCTGCTCCCCTTTGTCATGAAGTCTATCAGAGAACCTGCTGGCCCGCTCATCGCAGCAGTCTTTCCGCCGGTATACCACGAGCTGAAGAAGGCAGACGAAGCACCGGACTTCTTACGATTTTTTCTGTTCGTGGATTGGGATAAGTGCAAAGTTGCCCGTCACGATCTAGTCGATCAGTTCCTTGTTTCCGATTGGCGCGGAACGGATATTGCATTGGCCGCATCCCGTGCTGGCGATGCTGTGAGGATACTCCGGCGGATCGACAAACTGGGCGGATCGGCGGTTATCGAGACGATTGCGGAAAATATTTCCAGTATTCCTGAGCCGTGGCGCTCGGATATCGGGCAGGCAATCAAGGGCATCTAATGGCAATTTTTCACAATTTCTAACGTACCCGCTGCTCAGCTCCCATGATCACATTTCTACGATCGAATCTCATCTGCGGGTCAGAACAAGGTTAGTGCGAAATCGTACGCTAGCCGAATTTGTGCATAATTTCAGTAGTTTGCGCCTTGTGCTGAATATAACGTTCTAGGCGGAAATGCTATTTACGGCCAAGTTTTGGGAACGAGTATCGATCTCGATCAATGCGCGAGCTCGGCGTGCAGATTGAGAGCAACCGTATAGCTGAAAATTTCATTCGGACACTGGAGAACGCCAAACTTGCTTAGCGTATCCGAATAGCTCTCTGATGTCTGCTGTCGCACCGGCAAAAGCCCGCGCACGCCCCAATCAATCACACTCGAACACGCGGGAAGTCAGTCGGTGTGTCTAGCGCGCTTTCAATTGAAGAAGAGCGGGAAAGATCGCCTCGGCGGCTGTCGCTATGTCGACATGGTGCGATATGCCATCTAGGCAATTGATCGCGGCTTTTAACGTGGCCGGCCACGCGTCGGCAATGGCGACAATATTCTTGGCAAGCAAATTGCAGATCTCCATTAGCGGACGCCTGTTGGTAGCTGAAAAAACGTAGACTGCGTTAAACAACGCGACAGCCGCCTTGCTGGACTCGTTGTCTTCATTCAAACCCACGCGGGCGCGCGCCCATTTCCGCGCACAGTATTCGGCAAGGCCTGCAAGCCAGCTCTCGAACCCGGAGAGATCGTGCAGTCGTGCAAAGACCCGAGCAAGCGCGTCCGTAACGGCGAGGAAGACATGATCATCGAGCACTGGTGATCGTTCCATCGTTGCCTTGAGACGCTCGCGCAACAAGTTTAGAGGCTCGGCGCTTACGCGATCAAGGTCAACGATGACCAGGACGAGGGAGGCAAGGAAACCGGCCTCCGCTTCCTTGCTCTCTTCAAGAATACTGGCCAGGAGCGCATTTTGGTCGCGGTGGCGCAAGGGGTGATCAAGGCCCATCCACCCGGCAGTCATCATCGCGGGGATCGGATCGACCGAAATCCAGAATGGGGCATCTAGCGCTTCAGGCGTTGCGACCATCACCTCTGGCAGTGGCGTCCAGTGCTTTTCTCCGGCCTGCCCGATCATCGTCTTCAGCCATTCCGGGACCGAAATTCCCGCAGACAGCAGAGTTGATACCGCCTTTGCAAGAAGAAGATGACCTGTCAGCTGAATGGAGCTTTGGCGCAAGCAGTCGTCCCAGATTTCCTCGTGCTTGAAGTCGAATATCATCGGCCGTGTGCGCGCCGACAGCCATCGTCCAAATTCGTGAGGATCGATCCCCGATCCAGCCACAACGCGCGCCAGCTGATCGGCATGCAGCCAGACGAGGCAGAACGCGAGTTCGGCCGGGAGCGCCCGCCAAGCGGGGTCCTTTGTCGCCTGCCGCGCGCTATGTCGCAGCAAACGCACGACGAGCTTGGCGTGGCTCAGCGAAAGGCCCCAGTCAAGGCCGGGTTCGTCGTCGCGGATCGGTTTCCCGGCTGATGCCGATGCAAGCAGCCAGACAAGCGACGTATTGATCGATTCCCACCGTGGCGCCCAGGTACCTTGTCCTGCTTGCGAGACCGCAGCCTCGAATTCCAGAAGAAGTTTGCGCTCGAACCTGTAGGGGATAGCCGACACACGGTAGATCGCCTGCTCGATGCCCACAGCTGGGCGAAGCGCTTCGATGGACGCCGAGACAAGGTCAGAAGCCGAACCCCGAAATTCCCTTGAAACGCCGAGATAATCGAAAAGATAGTCTGGTGATGGAAGGTCGAAATCGGCAAGCTCGACCGAACCGGTCTTTGACAACCGTTCCCACAACAGCTGCTTTGTCCGTCGAAAGTCAGATCTCAGCCGTCCATGAAAATTGTCGACGCGAAACTCGACGTTCTCGTTGCTTGCAAGATCGTCCAGATAGGCCGACGTGATCGGTCGTCCGACGGGTCCCTCTTCCCCGATTGTCTGCAGCAATTTCGCGCGAACGGCCTTGTCGGGATGAGCCAGCCCCATTGTGCTTGGGTGGATCGGGAGGCGACGCCGCCCGATGACGAGCGTACCGGTTGGCAAGCCCTGGGCATCCGTGCCCAATTCGAGCTTCGCCTTCCTGCGTGAATTATGCAGGGCGAGGTCACAGCGCGTGAGCCCTTCCGTAACACAACGCTGCAGTGTTTCTTCCAGAACTTTGACGCTGAGCTGCAGGTCGCCATCAACCGTCAGCAACATCACCATGACGATCGATAGCTTCTGTTTCAGGTCGCCCCGGCTGGTGATCCGTTCTTCCCAGTCATCTGGCAACAAATCCAGAAAACGGCGGGCCGATAGCGTCATCTGCATCTTGAGCGCCTGCGCGACGTCGATTTCTAGTCCTTCGGGGATCTCGACCAGATGCGACAGCATCGAGGCGACCGTGTCCGCTGTCAGGTCAGCGGTTTCGGGATCTGCTTTTGCAAGCGGGCTCATGACCGAATTTATGGTCCAGTTGATCAGCCCGGCATAGCGCTCTTTTTTAAGCTTTCGACGGTCGAGACTGGTGTGAACCGGCACCATCAGCATCTGTGCGGCATTCAAGGCTGCAACTGATCGTCTTCCATCGGGGTCAGGAGCTCCGAGCGGCGAAGGCAGGTGCGTAAGGCGCAGGTTTGACCAGACCCAGGTCGAGCGCGCATTCAGTTCATCGTCGGAACCCTTGCCGTCTAACCACAACCGCTTGATGAGCTTGCTGGAGAGCGAAGACAGATCGATCGTTCGGCGCACTTCCCCGATGATGCGACCTTGCTTATCCGCCTGATGGCTCTGATCAACATAGCTAAGATGCTGGAGCTCGTTGGCAAACCAACGCCGCAAATCGCCAAGCGGCCCATTTTCCACAATTGCGCCGTCAACAACTGGCGCTGCCTCGACGATTGTCGCGATCTCTTCGTTATCGATCGGAAGGCAAAGGTAGCCCCATTGACGAAGCGACGTCCGAATACGGGCGTAGCTCGGCTTATCGAGAAGGCCTCGTTCGTGCAGGACCGCCAAAACTTCCGGCAGCGTAAAAAGGTGTTTGATAGGCTGCCTAGAGATTGTCCGATCTTCGATCCACAGAAAGTCGTCAAATGTGGCATGGTCTTTTGGCAAGACTTCCACCAGGCAACGTGCATGCGACGGAAGCATGCCCGACCGCTCGTCCTCTCGAGCCGATCTGTCCGGCGCAATCGTCGTCCATTTTGAAGTGGCAAGTCTGGTGGCGACAACCTTCGTCAGGCTACGCAGCTTCGACTTGATCTCCTCTTCGTCCTCAGCGAAATCCAGCTGCCTCAGCATATGATCGACTGTTCGTCGTTCGGTCATCAATAAGATGGATCTGGCAAGCGGTTCCAGCAGGCCCGCCTGAGCGAAGGCGGTGATGGCATCTTGACCAAGAGCGAGTTCTGCAATCTGCTGGCGAGGTGTCTCGGGTGAGATTTCGAGCTGCGCGGACATGCTCTCAAGCTGTGAGCGGTCGATATGGCCGGTTTGGAAGGCCCGATCGAGGATATAAGCAACGCGGTGCAAGTCGTCGCCCTCGACCCCTCCCCTGACGACCGACAACTCCGGAACGCCTGCGGGTATCGTTTTGCGAATAGCGACCGAGCTGTCGCCGCGCGCAACGGCTCTGATGCCTTCGGCTATAACCTTTGATACGTCGTGGAATTGGGTCTCCAGCAGAACCAGGGCTTCCGGAAGAGATGCCGGAACCTGGATCGAGAATACGTCGTCCAGCGCGTCAATAATGCCCACCCTGTGGGCAATCAGCAGCCCGCTGAGGTCGAGGCGTAAGGTCGGGCGCTCGCCGGCTGGGATGCGCACGTCCGGCCGTTCGGCGCCCGATCGTAACATCATCGGGATGGGGTTTCCGGCGCGGTGACGGCGTGCCGTTTTGCTGGCGAGGAAAAGCGATACAAAATCCTTGCCGTCATTTCGCATGGCAGCGACCGCAGGGATCGTCCCATGTAGCCATTGGTCAAGCAGTGCCCGATATCCGTTTGCCTGTTCCTCGAGCATCGCCAGAAGCTCTTCAACAGTGTCAAAGCTTCTGAAGTTGGCCTTCTTTTCAGGATCGGTGACGAGTTTGCGGATCATCTCCTGTTGCAGGGATGCGATACCGAGGTTGCTCGCAAGCTCAAGGACCACATTTTCAAGGTCGGTTGGCACATCGTAGCTGCCAAGACCCTCCAGCGCGCGACGTGCAACATCGGGCGCATAGCTTTGCAAGGCAATCGCGAGCTGAACTGCTTTGCGTTTGTCGATGATGCCGTTGTCCAGGGCAAGCTCAGCCTGCTCCTTGACCCGATCGAGCGCGCCGATCCGCAGATAGGCTTCGAGCAGCTCCTCGCGCAATTCCGGGTCTTCCCGGTCTCGAAGCTGTTCTTGAATATCGTCTATGAGGGCATGGTGATTGCCAAGCGCCTTCCAAGCACGGATCCGGACATAGGAAAGCCGGCGCGTATTATCCATCCCTTGTGCCAGTGCCTGATCGAGGATCTCGATGGACGCTCTCGCATCGTCGCTGTTGAGCGCTGCCACCGCCGCAAGCTCGATAGCACGTGCGGATAGTATTTTTGAGAGCGCTGGACGAAGCTGATCGACAAGGTCGAAGGCACCTCGGGACGCAAGGAAATCGGCACCGGCGAGGAGGTTTTCGACTTCTGAAAGATGGCTTGAGAGGTAGCCATAGACCGATGCGGCATTATCGGTGGCAAGACTGTCACGAAGGCTTTGAGCAAAGAACGCGGACCCGCCGGTGCCCCCGTCTGCTCCGAACTGTTGGCGCCACGCATCGAAGAAGGCAGTTGCTTCAGGAAAGATCGCAGCGAATTTGTCGATCTGAGCAATGCCCTTGTCCGGGCTCGCCCGTCCTGCTGCCATCATGGCGAGAACGACGACATGGCTCGGCGTGCCCTTGCCAGTGCGTATGGCATCGGCGAAGGACTTTCTGATCCGACCATGCTTCAGCGGCAGGCCGTGCAGAAGGCTCCAGGCGATGATCGAAGGGTCGACATCGGGCTTGGCAAGCAGGGAGCGCGCGTATTGTCGGCCCCGATCTCGGGTGTCCTCGTTGAGCAGAAGTACTGCAAGGCGCCAAGCCTCAACGTCTCGCTTGAAATCGCCCTCGACAGTCTCATGCAGACGGGCAAAATCTTCCGCCGCCTGGAGAAGCAGGTTTCGGGCGTCCGGCGTCGATAGGACGAGCGAGCGCCCGATCGGGTTCGGCACGCTGCCGAACTGAGGCGATGCGCCATCGACGAGTGCGCACGCCATGCGCACCACCCCGCGGGCAAACAGCGCCATCGCGGAATCAGGCTCCTTGGCCGTGGCCGAGCCGACGAGATTAAGCGCCTCGGCGCGTTTCCCGCCATTCAACAGGGTTGCAACGGCTCGCAGGCGGAGTACCTCGGAGCTGGCATCATCGCCTGTCAATGGCGCAAGTACGTCAAGCGCGTCTTGGGCCCGACCCTCTTCGATGAGGAGCGCGCCAACCAATTCCCGCTCACGTCTGTTTTCCGGCGACGTCAAATAGGACAGTGCTTTGCGCCCGTCGTCACGTGAACGAATAAGAAATGCGCGCGCCACGCGGTCGGGAGGAAAAGCAAACGCGTCAGCCTCATCGAGGAGGTGTTCCGCGGTCTCGATGTCGCCTTCCCCGAGTACAACCATCGCAACGGCACGCAGGCCCTTGGCTCGTGTCTCGGCACTAGCGCCATTCCATTTGACGATGTCCGATTGTGCATCAGCCAACCAGTCTTTGACGGCCGATCGCTTCCCCCGTCGCAGCTTGGCAATCGCCTCTTCGAGATTGCGAGACAGCGCCTCATTCAGAGGTCCCTGGTATGTCGCTTCGATCTGAGCAAAAATGGCTGTTTGAGAGGCCGTTGGGCCAGTTACACTGAAAGGCACACTCGTCGCCACCGGCGTCAACGGGTCGCGATCGGCGGATAAAGCCTTGACCCACGCCTCGTTGAAATATCGGTCGATGAGACGCGGGTCTTTCCTCAAGAGCTCGGAGAGCTCGACCGAGTCCCACAGGCGGAAGCGAATGCCTTGCGCGCGCAGCTGAGCTGCCAATTCGCGAGCAGCGTCGTTCATATCGTCATCGTTGGCCTCAACGCTGACAGCGATAATGAATTCCTTAACGCCCTTGCCTTTCCAGTGACCTTCGAGATGTTTGGTGAAATCTTCGATCCAGGCACGGAATTCCCATGCGGGAATGTGCTTGTAGCACTTGGCAGATACCACGGTCACCGGATTCTGGAGATCGTCGAAGCCCTCGACATCGACGCCGAACTGGTCTTGGCCCGTCCGTCGTTTCAAGGCGATGCGGAAGTCAGGATAAGCCTGACGCATGATGTCTCGGCACAGTTCTTCGAACTTCCGGCTGCCGATGTCGACAAGGGGAAGGATCGGGTGGCGATGAACCGAAGGTAACGTGATCGTATCCGCCGGAGGGGTATCGTAGCGCCGTGGAGATTGCTCCGCCTTGGCGCGCCTTTGATGTTGCTTGGTCATGGCTGTGCTCTGATTCGCGCTATTATCCCACGAGAACAGAGAAGCAACATCTTAGGCGTCGCCTATTTCTTGAAATCCACAGGCGCGTGGGCCGGCCCACCTAGGTTGATGACCATGTTGAAGGACATGTCACTGACGACACTCGTCCTCATGCCTTCGTTGCTTGCCGCTTCGACCTCATTCTTTACGGCATGTCGGCTCAGCAGAACGGCATCCTCGAGCGCTCCAACGTTAGGAAGATCGCGCAGCGTGTTCATACCGAAGACCGAGGGAAAGTGCGGCGTCGTCACGTAAGTGTATGGTTCCCCTGGCGTCGGGTTGCGGGGCCTGTAGCCGATGAACCCAGCGCCGCGCAGATTGCCGATCACGTCACGGCTAACCTCCTTGCCAAAAACCTTCGACCATTCGCTGCGGGTGACCGGCTGGAATATCCCACCGCTATTAGCACCACCGCCAAGAACTCAGAGAAGCGACGAGGCAGATGCAAGGCTGGGGGAGGCAGCATGGCGAGAGATCATGACCCTGCTTTGGTCTCTCAATTGATGACCAAGCTTTAGTTCACAACACCCCCCACGCCCGAAACCTCCCCCTCCCCGTCATCTCCCTCAGGCCGAGCTCCGCCACGATCCGCCGCGCCGCCTGCGGCGTGACCTCGAGCGTTTTCGCCACCATCCCGGCCGACACAAGCGGTTTTGCCATGACCAGCTCTACCAGTTCCGGCAGTTTTGAAGACGTTCGTCTTCCCGACAATTTGCGCTCCATCATCTGCCGAGCGAGTGTCAGCCGATCATGCTCTTTCATGCCGATCTCGGCGGCCGCCAAAAGTCCGTGGGCGATGGCGAGCAGCCGGGTTTCGCGATCGCGATGCCGGCGCCGATCGACGGGAATGCTTTTGAGGCCAAGATTGATGGCGGCCAGATGGGCACCTGACGTGATGCCGGCCTGCCGCAATATGGAGGCGCAAAACAGCCGGCCGAGCCACGGCGCGTGCTGCAGCACGGACAAAAAATTCCAGGCATCGAGGGCGACAATCGCCTGCAGCACCGCCGGCAGGTTTTCGGCCTGTCGCAGCACGCCGCGCCATTCGTCGAGCCGGGCATCCTCGTCCCAGTCGAGATCATAGATCATCGGATCGGCCGGAGCCCGGCCAGGCTTTCTGGCTCGTTCGATCGCAGCGTCGGAGCGCGCAAGGATCGCGTCGATGGCGGCAAAATCGACGCCGTGCAGATCTGTGGCGCCCTCGCCGACATCATCCCCCTCCCCTTCCGCATCGATCGAGGCGGCGCTCCGCACTGTGCCGGCGGTCTGCGCCTCACCTGTGCCGGCTGACCCGATTTCCGAAGTCTGCCGGAGCGCGCGAATGCCTTCCGGCGACAGCGCCCAGTCGGGCGACTGTACGGCAATCCGCCGGCGGGTGCGCAACACGTCGCGAGCGATGGTGAGTTCATGGGTTGGGGTGCGGGTGTCGCGAAATGCGTCGTGGAGGACGAGGTCTTCGAGGTGGACGAGCTCGCCGTCGATCCAGAGCGAAGCGCAGGCGTCGGTGAACTGGGATCGTTCGATCCATCCCTGACCGACCGGTGAGCGGGCGACGCGCTCGTCCAGACGCGTAAGCGCGACGCCGGCGTCGAAAGCCGGCCGCATCAGGGCTGATATGCTGATTTTCGAAAAGTCATAAGCCATTGAAATCATGGTAAACGAAGTCTTACAGGAACTCTATACCAATATTGCAGTTCGCCACATGGTATGATTGCCAGTTGTGGTTCTAACCATCGATAAGTACCTCTTATCGATGGTAGTTGATCTGGTCTCGCAAATCGGAAAGAATCGGGGCCAATCATGGCCCTGGAGGCCGCTGAAACCGTCCTTTTGGAGCGTCCGTGGCCAAAGCCAAACAATCATTGACCGCCGTCGAACGACGCGCCGAAGAACTCGACACCATCGCCGCGGTCCTGCCGATGGAGCGCCGCGACGAGCTCGCCGAGCTGCTGACCGACCACGACGTCGAAACGCTGCGCCATCTGGTCAACCAGGGCATGGGCGACAATACCCTGCGCGCCCTGACCTCGGACCTCGCCTATCTGGAAGCCTGGGGCTTGGCCGCCACCAAAAAGTCGCTGCCCTGGCCGGCGCCCGAGGCGCTGCTGCTAAAATTCGTCGCGCATCACCTCTGGGATCCGGAAAAACGGGCTTCCGCACCCGATCATGGTATGCCGACCGACGTCGACGATAGCCTCAGGAGCCAAGGGTTCCTCAAATCCGTCGGCCCACACGCGCCAGCAACGGTGCGGCGGCGCCTGGCCAACTGGTCGACGCTGACCAAGTGGCGGGGCCTCGACGGCGCGTTCGCCTCCCCTGCTCTCAAATCGGCCATTCGTCTCGCCGTCCGCGCCGTACCCCGAATGCGGGGTCGCAAGAGCGCCAAGGCAGTCACCGGTGACGTGTTGGCAAAGCTGCTGTCGACCTGCGCGACCGACAGCCTGCGCGATCTACGTGACCGGGCGATCCTGATGGTCGCCTTTGCCTCCGGTGGTCGCCGGCGCAGCGAGATCGCCGCGCTTCGTGTGGAGCAGCTGACCGTCGAGCCGCCGGTCGAGATGCCGGACGGCCCTCCCCTCCCCTCTCTCGCCATCCATCTCGGTCGGACGAAAACCACGACTGGAGAGCAGGACGATATCGTCTATCTGACCGGCCGGCCGGTGGAGGCGCTGAATGCCTGGATGGCCGCGGCGAAGATCGACAAGGGGAGCGTGTTTCGGGGGATCGGGCGATGGTCCACCGTTTCGAAGCGGGCGATCGATCCGCAGTCGGTCAATGCGATCCTCAAGCAGCGGGCGGTGATGGCCGGGTTGGACAGCGGAGAGTTTTCGGCGCACGGGCTTCGGTCGGGTTACCTGACGGAGGCTGCCAATCGCGGCATCCCCCTCCCCGAAGCGATGGAGCAATCACGCCACCGCTCTGTCCAGCAAGCGTCCAGTTATTATAACAACGCGACACGGCGCAGCGGTAGGGCGGCGCGAATGCTTTAGGTTCGTGCGCCACCTCTTTTGCCGAGCCCTTTTGGAAAGGAACGGCGGGAAACTTACGAAGCCAGGCCGTGATCTCCGCTCAACATCTTACCGTCGCGTCTACCTTCTTGCCTATCTGCATTGCAGCGACCGCCACGGGGTGAGACCAATCGTAGTCAGCGGCATGCTAAAAAGCTGGAACTCCCTGCGCATGGACAAAACAGAGTTTGTTTCCCTCAGGGTCGCGACAATAAGCAGCGTAAAAATCCTCCGCATATTGTGGCCTTATACCGGGCGCTCCTTCATCAAGAGCGCCGTTCTGCATTGCTGTTGCCCAAGCAAGGTCGATGCATTCTCTTGATGGCGCTGCAAAACTGATCTGCACTCCGTTGCCCCACGTCGCTGGTAGCCCGTTGATGGGGTGCCGGAGGACGAACTGCGGCCAACGCCTGTCGCCTTTACGCCAGATAACACCCGCCTCACCGATGTCGTCAAATTCGACGACCCGCCGCAGATCGAGTGGTGCCAAAACAGCGTCGTAAAACGCGACCATCGGTTCAAGTTCGCGAGCGCCGATCATGATGTGACTGAACATGTGAATTCCCGTGGTAAAGGTGTGCGATACGCCGTGGTCTACGGTCCTGCTGGAGATCCGCGACCACCCTCCCCTGTCCGCCGAGGCAAGGTAGCTGCCGTTCAGAAGATGCCAATGTTTGTTACACCTGGCTGAGAAACCCCTCCGTCGACGAGATTTCCAACTGCACCGAGAACCGATCACCTAACAATTCGAGCGAGGCGTCATGGGTATCATCCGCGCCACTACAGACGGCATCTTTCAAAAGGATAACGCGATAGCCAAGGTCGATAGCTCCGAGGGCTGCAGCCAATACACACACGTCCGTCTCCCCGCCCGAGATCGCGATGGTCTCAACCTTTTCCCCCGCCAACACGCGATGAAGCTCACCGGTGGTCCATGGCGAATATGTCATCTTGTCGAAGATCCGGGCGGGCGGAACCAAGGCCTTCAATGACGGGACGAGATCGACCATGTCCGGTTCCAATCGATCCAGGGTCATGGTGTCCCATTTCTCGTAGTAGCTCCGCCACATACCCAACATATCCTCTGCTCGCTTGGGCGGCACGAAGCGCGTGAACACCGTCTGTTGAGGATGTCGCCGCGCAATCTCCTGGACCTGAGGCGAAACCTCTTTCATCCATGGCACATGCCAGGGCGTATCTTCAGCGAACATCCGCTGCATATCGATGCACAAGTGGATCCAGGGACTGTCGTTCATCGTCTCCTCTCCTTGACACGAACCAACACAACAAAGAACGGTTGCGATTGCGGTCGAGCCTCTTTCGCTCAGCCATTTAATCGAACGGCGCTATTGGCAGGGCGCGTTTGTGTCCGCTCGCCCAATACGTCTTGAGAATACGTTGCCGTGCCGGTTCAGCGATCGCCTTCCCTTCCAGGAAATTATCAATGTCGTCGTAGGTGACACCATAGACGTCTTCATCGGGACGAAGAGGCGCATCAGATTCAAGATCAGCTGTCGGCACCTTGAGTACCAGTTCCGGCGGAGCGCCCATCTGCTCAGCCATGGCCCTCACCCGTCGTTTTGTCAGGCCGGCGAGCGGCAATAGGTCGGCCGCACCGTCGCCGAATTTTGTGAAGAACCCCATGAGCGCTTCGGCCGCCTGATCAGTCCCGATCACCAATCCTCTGGTTGACCCAGCCAGCGCGTACTGCGCGATCATTCGCTGGCGTGCTTTGATATTGCCAAGATGAAAGTGTTTGCGATCCGGTTCCACCAGATCCTCTCCCTCTGCAATCACCGCGTCCAGCATGGCGTCCGCTGCTGGCTTGATATCAATTGTGACGATACGGTCCGGCCTGATGACGCTGAGGGACTTTTGTGCGTCTGTCTCGTCGGCCTGGACGCCATAGGGCAATCGGACGGCAATGAATCGGGCATCGTATTCATCGGCTCGAAGTTCCGAAACCGCGGATTGCGCGAGTAAGCCGGCGGCAAGAGAGTCGACACCGCCGCTAATTCCGAGAACAAAGGTTCGGCATGACGCCTGGCGCAAATAGTGGCTCAGAAAGTCGATGCGACGCCGAGCCTCAAGCGCCGCATCAAAATCGGCAGTGACCCCAAGAGCTTGTGAAATTGAGTGCTGCTCGTTGTCCATTTCTAATCCGTAGGCTGTTCGTTTGTCGTTGTCTGCGCGAGGGGTCACGACATCAGAGGCTGCTCTTTTTTCCAATCGCGGTAAGGTGTCATCATCTGTCCGGGGAAGCGCCGTTCGATCTCTTCTTCCACGAGCGCAATGCGGGAAAGCGTCTCCTCCCGATCACTGGCGTCGTCCTCGCTATGCTTTTCCAGCGCGCTCATCGTGGCAAAAATCTCGTCACTCGTCATCACCTCAAGTCGGGTCGCGAAATCCGAAACGCCCTCATTCAAAATGTCATTGGCTGTCATCACATGCCTCCCTGCATGCGCTGAAAACCATAACAATATGAAATTGTTCCTTGTCTCGGAACTCGACGGCGTCGCGGTGGTTTATCCGGCCATCCACAACAGGAGTATCGTCATGAAAAGAACCCTCATTCTCGCATCCATACTTCTCGCAACGGCCGGATCTGCAGCCCTGGCACAGTCCACCGCCGAAAAGACCGGCGTGAATTCTGTCATGGGTGTCGCGCCAAAGACCGAAGACTTCGTCCTTGAGGCGGCCAGTAGCGACATGTTCGAGATTGAATCCAGCAAGCTTGCCGTGGAACGATCGGACGAAAAGACCAAGGCATTTGCACAGCAGATGCTGACCGACCACCAGAAGACTTCTGATGAGCTGAAAGCCATGGTGACGGCGGGCAAGGTCAAGGCTACAATCCCGACGGCCATGTCGTCCGCTCATCAGGGCATGCTGGACGATCTCAAGAAGCTTCAGGGCGAAGAGTTCACCAAGCAGTATCACTCCGACCAGGAAGACGTGCATGAAGATGCGGTCGATCTGTTCAAGCGCTACGGCGACGAGGGCGAGAACGCCGAGCTGAAGGCTTGGGCTGCAAAGACCCGGCCGGCGCTCGAGCATCACCTCCAGATGGCAACAGAGATGAACAAGTAATCATTCCTCCAGCCCCCGCCGAGTTCGTCTCGCGGGGGCATTTCTTTGAGGACGCCATGCTGATCGGCTACCACGCCTCTCACGAACAGTTTTCGCCTAGCCAACTCCTGGACTACGTCCAGGCTGCTGAGCGTGCTGGTTTCCAAGCCATCATGACGTCCGATCATTTGGCGCCGTGGAGCTCTAGACAAGGTAACTCAGGCAACAACTGGGCTTGGCTCGGGGCAGCGATGGCGAAGACGACATTGCCCTTCGGTAGCCTCGCGATACCAGGAGGGTGGCGTTATCATCCCGTCGTACTCGCGCATCTCATAGCGACCCTGTCGGAAATGTTTCCGGATCGGCTGCGCTGGATCGCAATGGGAAGCGGCGAAGCCCTCAACGAAAAGACCGTGGGACGCGGTTGGCCGAATAAGAAGGAGCGCAACGACAGATTGGAAGCGGGTTCAGAAATCATCCGAGCGCTGCTCGCAGGCGAGATGGTGACCTCTGATCATCCGCACCACAAAACGGAGCAAGCAAAGCTGTGGTCACTTCCAAAGAATCCACCATTGCTGTTAGGTGCGGCGCTGACCAAGCAGACCGCAACCTGGCTGGGGAAAATGGGCGGACGGACTGGTTACAGTTCGGAAACCGACAAACGAACTGAAGCCGGTGGTAGAGGCGTTCAAGTCGAGCGGCGGCGCGGGCAAGCCTCTTGCTCTCCAGCTTCAAGTCTCCTGGGCGCCTACAGTCGATGAGGCGCGAATGGCCGCCTGGCATGAGTGGCGCAATGCAGCCGTCAAACCGGATCTGTTGGCCGAGCTGAAAACCCCAGCGGAATTTGATGCCGAGACACGCGATGTGACTCCCGAAGAAATGGACGAGTTGATCCCGTTGGTTACGCGCTTCTCGATCTCATCGACGAAGGCGCATCCTGCGGTTTTGATGAGATCTACATCCATAACGTATCCCGGAATCAACGCAGGTTTTTGGATTTCATGACCGAGCAGGTAATTAGAAAGTTGAAGTGACGCAAAACCCAGTCTTTATTGCTCCCCCCGGGCAACCCTATGAATCTAATGATAAAACTATTCATATGTACGGCTGACAACTGAATACCACCGAGCAGAGGTCTTGAAGCAAGGATGACCTGAAACTGCGCGAAAAACCCGGTCCGCAAAGAGGCGTCCTGCTGGGCGCGAATGGTCATGCCGATTTGCGCCCATCGGGCTCCTGCGTCCGAAGCAACGCCATCAGCATCGGCCCTAGCGAGAACTCGCCTCTTTCCGCTCGCCGTGTTAGATCGCGCAGATATCCGCCGGGTGAACTGATGTGCCCTGCCCGCTCAAGAACGCAGGCCATTGCGACCGCGGCGTTCTCAGGCCCCATCACCTCGCAGGCCTCCTGATAGGCCGACGGGCTCACCCCGAGTGTCGTTCGCACCACCACTGCGGCGGTCATCAGCTCCCGCCAATGCGAGATTACGCCGCCTGCGCCGTAATCCGATATTTGTGGGCAAGCCCGAAGCACCATACCCAACGGGAAAGCCTTTATCGGCTCAGCAGCCGATCTCCTTTGTGGCACCATCCTCTCGCCCTGCTCGTTTCTAGAGCTAGGTTCAAATTCATTTAAGGATTCGGTATTTGAATTCTGTATGTGATGGCGGTTTCCGCTATCATTGGTGTCGGATTCTGTGGAAATAAGCTGGATTTCCAGCATGTTGATAGCTTCCTCGCTCAACAACGTCAGTTCGTCGAGGCAAGCTTGGAGGGACGCTGCTGTCTTTGCCGTCTTGAGACGAACGATCGCGGACACGAGAGCGTCTTCGACAGCTTGCCAGTTTCCTGCCGCGCCTTCCTCCACCGCAGCGCTAATAAGCTTACGAATATCTCGGCGTGTTATTGTGATGCGCTCTTTCATGACGCGCAGCCGTCTGCTCTCCTCGGCGGCCTGGTTAGCCATGATTGCGAGTTCTTCTGCCCGGGCAAGGAGCGGCGCGAGGCTGAAACCGTACGCGGTTTCGATCGCACCGTCGTTTCCTTTGCGAGCGTAACGTTTGCCGTTCGGACTGTCATTCCGCTGGATAAGCCCAGCCTCGACAAGAATACCAAGGTTTTCGCGTAGCGTCGTTCCTGCGATCCCGTTCGCTCGGATCGCCAGCTGCGCGTTTGATGGAAAGACGACTAGATTGCTCTCTTCGCTCAGCTCCTGTTCTGGGTAGAATGTCAGCAGGGCATTCAAGACGGCAAGAGCACGGTCACGCAGACCGAGTATCGTTCTTGCCTCGCATGCGCTGCGATAAACTTTCCACTTGTCGACGGACTTACCCGCCTTGATGTTTGCCGTCGAAAGCTGAGCCTTCACCAAGGCAAGCGTCATCCGCCGCCGCCCGAATGGCGTCGTCACATTTCCTATTTGCATTTTCCTCTCACCTTTCTGAAGGCAAAGGAAATCCGCTCACCAAACTGGCGCCAAAGACTCTTGACTGCGATTCATGGAAATGCGATTCTCAGGCTGCTTAGACATGAGGAAGGCTTCCACGACGGCGACGTTTGGGGGCCTTTTTCTTTTGCCGCTATTTTCCTTCTGTTTCAGTTGATTTCAGAAACTCCTGATGAAAACGACCGAGGTTTTCGGCGATGAACCGACCAAACCTTGCTGCGTCGTTCGCCTTCAGTGCGATAGAGTAGCTTTTCCCGCTTCCCTTGAACTCTGCCCGTACACTTGAATCATCTGCGCGCCATTCGCTCGCATTGCTTGGCCGCTTCGAAGGCTTCGTTGCCTTCTTGATGCCTCTAGCTAGAAACTCGAAACGAGCGTCTGATTCGAGAGAAAGGAATGCTTGATCGGCGACTAGGATACGCGCCAGTTCAAGCGTTGTCGGCCTTTCGATCTGCTGCGCCAACTCAGTCCAGCGATCTCGGCCGACGGACTTCGCCGCACCAATCGCATTCGCGATTTCGGCTGGTACGCGACCTGATACCGACAGCATCCGGGTCAACATAGGCGCATCTACAGAGAGGGCGGCCTGGATCGTCGCCCGTTCGTATGCCAATTCGACCAATCGCTGCGCGAACATTGCGCGTTCTATGAAAGACAGGTTCTCTCGCGCCGAATTTTCCTGACCCTGGGCGATGACGTGGTCTGCGTCTGAGATTGCTTTTACGACAGCGCGGACCGGGCGTCCGAGATCCTTGGCCGCGCGCGCGCGACGATGCCCGAAGACGATTTGGTAGCGACCTTCAGCCGTCGGGTGAGGGCGGACCTGTATTGGCGTGTCTTGTCCCCGCTCACGGATCGCTTCGAGGAGTTCGGCGTAAGCGACATCATCGATTCCCATCCGGTCTGAGACGAAAGAGGAATCCAACGCCTCGGGATCGAGCTCGATGATAGTCTCGCCTGGAACTTGTTGCGCAGCCTGTTCAACCTTGTCTCGAAGCTCGCTCAAGGAGCTGATCATCGACCTTGAAGCACCATGGGTGGCGTATCCAGGCGTTGCCTTACGCTCTACACTCGCGTTTGCGGGAGACGTTATGTTCGCGAAAATGTCTTTACGAGCCATGGACCCACACTCCGGGTTTAGTCATCTTCCTGATTTCTCTGCGGAAAGTCGCAGTTTGTACGGCTGACAACGGGTTATGCATTACGACGCCTCCATGCCTTCTGAAGTTGCTCGATAACTTCGTTGTTGACGGCGTCCATGGACTCACGGGCTCGGTCATATGTCGCGGCCGTGAACTGAGCGCGCTCGACCTCATACAGGCTCTGCTTCGTCAGGCCTGCGTCGGACACGGCAGTGGACTTGACCATATGATTTTTCATCATGTGCTCGGCAAACATCGACTGCATGAAACCGACCATTTGTTGCTGCGGTATATCGGTTGGCTCGTACCGCGTGACCAGATAGCGGAACCAGTCTAGGGATACGTCGACGCCGACGCCCTCGACACTTTTTAGGATCTCGCCCAGCATGAGGAGGAACTGAGACATCGACATAATGTCGAGCATCTGCGGGTGCACCGTGATGAGGACCGATGTTGCTGCCGTCAGCGCCGTGAGCGTCAGATAACCAAGCTGGGGAGGGCAGTCGACAACAACGACATCGTAGCGATCGTCGACTTCTGCCAACGCGTCGCCGATACGGGTGTAGAACATCTTGCCGGCAGTCGAATCTTTTCGCTGCATAGCAATTGGTGTGTCGTACTCATACTCTTGCAGTTCGAGATTGGCTGGCACTACATCGAGGTTTGGAAAATTGGTAGGCTGGATGACGTCCTTGATGGACTTGCGTCCGTCGTCGTAGCGCAACGCTTCGTAGAAGGACTTCTTTTCGTCCAACTCTGGCTGAATGCCATAAAGCGCAGTCAACGATGCCTGAGGGTCGAGATCGACAGCTAGAACCCGGTAGCCCTTCAGCGCCAGGAACTGTGCGAGGTGAGCCGAGGTCGTGGTCTTACCCGAACCGCCTTTGAAATTGACGACTGCAATCACCTGCAGTTTCTCATCAGCCTGCCGGTGCGGAACGCGATCAAGAAGTTGGCGAAGTTCGTTCACCTGATCTGCGGTGTAGTAGCGTCGGCCGGTCGAGGTGGTGCTTGGCTCGACACCCTTGCCCTGGAGGTGCAGTTTCTTGAGATAGCTCTGCGAAACGCCGACAAAGTCCGCGACTTCCGCTAATGAGAATTGGCGAAGCGACTTCTGTGCGTTGGGCGGGAATTTCTCGCGTCGCAGCATGTCGAGTTTCGAGGATATATCTCCGCCCTGCGCGAGGATAATATCTGCGAAACTCGACACTTTCTCTGAAGCGGCCATTTTCACGTTCATTCAGCTATTCGCCTATAGTCACGATAATTTTAAGGAACTGGTCCAGTTATCGTGACAATCGCCCGATTCCCAACTCTGGGCAAGGGATTTAAGGTTAACAAGGAGTTAACTGATATTTCCCGATTCCATCGCCCAAGGCGAATCTGCAATCATTTACCGTGAGTTAGTCAGATTTACTCCCTTTCGCCTAGTCATCGCAAAATGCAGATTTGCACATGAAACTCCACCGCCTAGCTCACCACGCGCTCAAATTCTGAGAGGCGGGCCAGCGACTCGCTAGAATCACCTGAGGTGCAGATCTGCACATAGGCACACGCTGAAGGAGATGATTTCTGTCCGCATGACCTTGTTCAAGCGGAGATCATCATGCGGATATTGACCGTCGCACCCGACCAATACGAGCGCCATCAAAACGCGCTGAGACAGATGCACCGTCTTCGCGCGACGGTGTTCGGCGGACGACTAGCCTGGGACGTTTCCGTCACGGCGGGAGAAGAGCGCGACCAGTACGATGATTTCAAGCCGACTTATCTTCTGGCAATTGCCGACGGTGGACTCGTCGCGGGTTGCGTTCGTCTTCTTCCAGCTTCTGGCCCGACCATGCTGGAGCAGACCTTCCCCCAGCTTCTCGATACGGGTTCGCTTCACCCTCATTCTGGGATGGTCGAGAGTTCACGCTTCTGCGTCGATACCTCACTTATCTCGCAGAGGGAGGCAAGCCAACTGCATCTTGCGACGCTCACCTTGTTCGCCGGGATCATCGCATGGTCGATGGCGAGCGGCTACAGCGAGATCGTCACGGCCACCGATCTCCGATTCGAGCGCATCCTGAAGCGAGCGGGATGGCCGATGCAGCGTCTCGGCGAACCGGCTCCGATCGGCAACACCATCGCCATCGCCGGAAGCCTGCCGGCCGACCGTGGCAGCTTTGAGCAGGTGTGCCCGCAAGGTTACCATTCGACCCCGCAGATTGATGGGTCATTGCTCAGGAGCGCTGCGTGACCCAGCTCCGCTCTCATCCCCGCCTGGTCCGCAAACTACAGGACGCGCTTGGCGACCAACTGTGCATCGCCCTCGATGACGCCACCGTCGTCGAGATCATGCTCAATCCGGACGGCAGGTTGTTCATCGAGCGGCTGGGGCATGGCGTTGCACCTGCCGGCGCGATGAGCTCCGGTGCAGCCGAAGTTGTCATCGGCAGTGTTGCCCATGCCCTGCAGTCGGAGGCCGACGACGAGCGGCCGATCATTTCTGGCGAACTGCCGATTGGCGGACACCGCTTCGAGGGGCTGTTGCCGCCGGTGGTTTCCGGACCGGCATTCACTATCCGCCGTCGTGCTTCGCGTCTCATTCCACTGACAGAATATGTGAAATCGAAGGTGATGACCGAAGCCCAGGCATCGGCGATTCGAAGCGCTATTGATTCCCGAATGAACATCGTGATCTCAGGTGGCACGGGATCCGGAAAGACCACACTGGCCAACGCCATCATCGCCGAGATCGTAACTGCTTCCCCCGACGATCGGATGGTGATCCTCGAGGACACCGCCGAGATTCAATGCGCGGCCGAGAATGCCGTATCGCTGCACACCAGCGATACCATCGACATGGCCCGCCTGCTCAAGAGCACGATGCGCCTGCGCCCCGACCGCATCATCGTTGGCGAGGTCCGCGACGGCGCGGCCCTGACGCTGCTCAAGGCGTGGAACACCGGCCACCCCGGCGGCGTCACCACGATCCATTCCAACACGGCGACGTCAGCCTTGCGCCGGCTGGAGCAGCTGACGGCGGAAGCCAGTCAGCAGCCAATGCAGGAAGTGATCGGCGAGGCCGTCGACCTCGTCGTCTCTATTGAGCGAACGGGAAAAGGGAGGCGGGTCCGTGAGGTGATCCACGTCGAAGGATACCGCAACGGCCGCTACCAGACCGAACATTATGCCCAGATCGATGAGGATAGCCATGTCGCGTAAAATCTCCATTCTTCTCACCGGCGCGACACTTGTCGCCATTTCTGTCGGCTTTAGCGATTCCGCATTGGCTTCCTCTGGTGGCGGCGGTCTACCCTGGGAGTCGCCGCTGCAACAGATCCAGCAATCGATCACCGGACCTGTCGCCGGGTTTATCGCGCTGGCCGCTGTCGCCATTGCAGGCGCCATGCTGATCTTCGGCGGCGAGCTGAATGATTTCGCGAGACGGCTTTGCTATGTCGCGCTGGTGGGCGGTGTTCTCCTCGGAGCCACCCAGATCGTTGCTCTCTTCGGTGCCACCGGCGCCTCGATCGGCGAGGGCCACGCACAGGCCGAGCAAGGAACTCCCAAACCGAAGGCGACGCCGGCCACAGCGGGGGAGGGGGCCCATGGCTGAGGCCGGCTCTTCCCTGGCGCGCTCGCGCGTGCATCGGGCGCTATCCCGTCCCAACTTGTTGATGGGCGCCGACCGGGAGCTCGTGCTGCTGACGGCGCTGGCCGCCATCATCCTGATCTTCGTTGTCCTGACCTGGTACGCGGCACTGTTCGGCATCGTGATCTGGCTGGTCGCAGTCGCGGCGCTGCGCATGATGGCCAAATCCGACCCGCTGATGCGCCGGGTTTATCTCCGCCACATCTCTTACAGGACGTCTTATCGCGCGACCTCGTCGCCGTGGCGCAAGTTCTAAGAGATGGTAGCGCTCAAATCATTCCGCCATTCCGGACCATCGTTTGCCGATCTCGTGCCTTATGCCGGCCTCGTCGATAATGGCGTCATCTTGCTGAAGGACGGCTCGCTGATGGCCGGCTGGTATTTCGCGGGGCCGGATAGCGAGAGCTCGACCGACGCCGAGCGCAACGAGGTGTCGCGCCAGATCAATGCGATCCTGGCTCGGCTCGGCTCCGGATGGATGATCCAGGTCGAGGCCATCAGGGTTCCGACCGGCGATTACCCGACCGAGACTGAATCTCACTTTCCCGATGCGGTCACACGCGCCATCGACGATGAGCGACGAGTGCACTTTCAGAGGGAGAAGGGGCATTTCGAGAGCCGGCACGCTCTGATTTTGACCTGGCGGCCACCGGAGCCGCGACGCTCCGGCCTGACGCGGTATATCTATTCGGAAGCGGCCAGCCGCTCCGCCACGTACGCCGACAGGGCGCTTGAGAGCTTTCTGACCTCGATCCGGGAGGTCGAGCAGTATCTCGCCAATGTCGTGTCGATCCGTCGGATGATGACACGGGAAACGCCGGAACGTGGCGGATACCGCATCGCACGGTACGACGAGCTCTTCCAGTTCATCCGTTTCTGCGTCACCGGCGAGAACCATCCGGTTCGCCTGCCTGATATCCCCATGTATCTCGACTGGCTGGTGACGGCCGAGCTGCAACATGGCCTGACTCCAATGGTCGAAAGCCGGTTTCTCGGCGTGGTGGCGATCGACGGTCTGCCGGCCGAAAGCTGGCCGGGCATTCTCAACACGCTCGACCGGATGCCGCTCACGTATCGCTGGTCGTCCCGCTTCGTCTTCCTCGACGCCGAAGAAGCACGGGCAAGGCTCGAGCGGACACGCAAGAAGTGGCAGCAGAAGGTGAGGCCGTTCTTCGATCAGCTGTTTCAGACGCAGTCGCGCTCAGTTGATCAGGACGCCATGCTGATGGTGGCAGAGACTGAAGACGCCATTGCCGAAGCTTCCTCGCAGCTCGTCGCCTATGGCTATTACACACCGGTCATCGTCATCTTCGAAGAAGACTCAGGTCGCCTCCAGGAAAAGTGCGAGGCCATCCGCCGGCTGATCCAGGCCGAAGGATTTGGCGCACGCATCGAGACGTTGAACGCGACGGACGCCTTTCTCGGCAGTCTTCCAGGCGTCTCCTACGCCAATATCCGCGAGCCGTTGATCAATACCCGCAATCTTGCCGACCTCATCCCGCTCAATTCCGTCTGGTCGGGCAGTCCGGTAGCGCCTTGCCCATTCTATCCGCCGGGCTCGCCGCCCCTGATGCAAGTGGCATCCGGGTCGACGCCGTTCCGGCTCAACCTGCATGTCGACGATGTCGGACACACGCTGATCTTCGGGCCAACCGGCTCTGGCAAGTCGACGCTGTTGGCGCTGATTGCAGCGCAGTTCCGGCGTTACGCAGACGCCCAGGTGTTCGCCTTCGACAAGGGGGGCTCGATGCTGCCGCTGACGCTCGGCCTCGGCGGCGATCACTACCAGATCGGCGGCGATATCGGCCCTTCGGCAAATGGTGAGGTGAAGGCGCTCTCTTTCTGCCCGCTGGCAGAACTGTCGACCGACGGCGACCGCGCCTGGGCCTCCGAGTGGATCGAGATGCTGGTGGCACTGCAGGGGGTGATCATCACCCCGGATTATCGCAACGCGATCTCCAGGCAGTTGGCACTGATGGCGGGATCTCGCGGCCGCTCGCTGTCGGACTTCGTCTCGGGCGTGCAGATGCGCGTGATCAAGGACGCGCTGCATCACTATACCGTCGACGGTCCGATGGGACAGCTGCTCGACGCCGAGCAGGACGGCCTGGCGCTCGGCGAGTTCCAGTGCTTCGAGATCGAGGAACTGATGAATATGGGCGAGCGCAATCTTGTCCCCGTTCTCACCTACCTGTTTCGCCGCATCGAGAAACGCCTGACGGGCGCGCCCAGCCTCATCATTCTCGACGAGGCTTGGCTGATGCTCGGCCATCCAGTGTTTCGCGACAAGATCCGCGAATGGTTGAAGGTGTTGCGCAAGGCCAATTGCGCTGTGGTCCTCGCCACCCAATCCATCTCGGACGCCGAGCGATCCGGGATCATCGACGTCCTGAAGGAATCCTGCCCAACCAAGATTTGCCTGCCGAACGGCGCCGCGCGCGAGCCTGGAACTCGTGAATTCTATGAGCGCATCGGCTTTAACGAACGGCAGATCGAGATCGTCGCGACGGCCTCGCCGAAACGAGAATACTACGTCGCTTCGCCGGAGGGCCGAAGGCTCTTCAACATGGCGCTCGGCCCTGTCGCACTCTCGTTTGTCGGGGCGACCGGCAAGGAAGACCTCAAGCGCATTCGCAGCCTGCATTCCGAACACGGGGCCGCATGGCCTCTCCATTGGCTCCAGCAAAGGGGGATCGCCCATGCCGAGACATTTTTCCCGACATCTTGAAACCGTACCTATGGTCGTCGTCGTTGCGAGCGCCATTTCGATTGCATTGCCAGCTTCGGCCTTGGCCGGCGGCGTGACGGGCGAAGCAACCGAATGGACACAGCTCGCCAACAATACCGAGCTGATCTCACTGGTCGGCAAGTCGGCCGAACAGGTCAACAACCAGATCACCCAGATCTCGCAGCTTGCCGAGCAGATCCAGAACCAGATCAACATCTACAACAACATGCTGCAGAACACCGCGCAATTGCCAAACCACATCTGGGGTCAGGTCGAAAGCGACCTGAAAAACCTGCAGAGCGTCGTGGCGCAAGGGCAGGGGGTCGCCTTCTCGATGGGCAATATCGACGACGTGCTCAAGCAGCGGTTTCAGAGTTTTTCCGAAATGAAGAGCAACCTGCCTGACGGGGCAAGCTTTTCGTCCACCTATCAGAACTGGTCCGACACCAACCGTGACACGATCGCCGGATCCTTGAAGGCCGCAAACCTGACGGCCGACCAGTTCTCAAGCGAGGAAGGTACGATGTCATCGCTGCGCTCGATGTCGGAAACGGCCGACGGACAGATGAAAGCGCTGCAGGTCGGACACCAGATCGCTGCCCAGCAGGTCGCGCAAATGCAAAAACTGCGTGGTCTCGTTTCCCAGCAGATGACGATGATGGGCACGTGGTTTCAGTCGGAGCAGGCACAAAAGGATCTCGCCCAGGCTCGCCGTGAACAGTTCTTCAGCGGAAGCGAGCATGACATCCGCGGCGGGCAGACGATGGAGCCCCGCTGGTGAGCCCGCGTCTTGTCATCATCCTTGCTGTCGTGGGGATCATCGCATCCGGTATCGGCGTCAGCAGGTGGATCGTCCGGCCGCCTTCGGCACCCCAATCCGGAGCGGGCGAGGCGTCGCCCCAAGCTGCATCCGACGCAGACCGACGAGTTCACCGGGAAAAGTTCTTTGGCGGCGACACCACTCGCGACATACGCGGCGGCCAGGAAATGAAGCCGAGATGGTGATCGTTCCTCCCTCCCGGCGCATCGAACTCGCCTTCGTCGCGGTCGGCCTCGTCCTCATCGCGAGCGCGCCGGCCTTGGCACAACAAGGTCAAGTGCTGACGACCCTGGAGAATTCCGTCGTTGCAGCCGCCAAAGGCTGGGAGACGACGGTCATGGATGCGGCGCGTTCGCTGTTCTGGATCCTGGCAGGCATCGAGATCGGCATTGCAGCCGTGTGGCTGGCGATCAGTGCTGCCTCGCTCGACAGTTGGTTTGCGGAACTGGTGAAGCGCATCATGTTCATCGGGCTCTTCGCCTTCATCCTCGACCAGGGGCCTGCCTTTGCCAAGGCGGTTGTCGACAGCCTTTACCAGATTGGCGCCGGCGGCGGGTCGGCCTCTCCAGCCAATATCTTTGACGCCGGCATTCAGATTGCGACCAAGATGTCGGAACAGGCGAAGTTCGGGCTTTGGGAAGACAATGCGCTGGCGATCGCTGCAGTTTTCGCCATGGTCGTGGTCGTCGTCTGCTTCTCGCTCGTTGCTGCGATCTTCGTCTCGGTCATGGTGGAGATGTATGTCGGCCTGCTTGCCGGCATGATCATGCTCGGGTTGGGCGGTACGTCCTATACCAAGGATTTCGCCATCAAATACTTGGTCTATGCCTTTTCGGTCGGCATGAAGCTGATGGCACTGGTGATGATCGCCAAGATCGGCTCCGACATCCTGCTGGGCCTGGCCGAGGCACCGACAGCCACTTCCGAGCAGTTCATCACCACACTGGCGATCGCAGGCATCTCGGTCGTGGTCTTCGTCATCGCCATGTATGTGCCGCCAATCCTTCAAGGCGTGGTCCAGGGTGCCTCCGTTTCCGGCGGTATGGAATCGATCCGCCACGGTGGACAGGCCGCATCCTTTGCGGCGGGTGCCGGCTTTTTGGCGACGGCAGCAGCCAGCAGAGGTTTTCAGGCAGCAGGCGCGGCGAGGGCAGGGGGAGCGTCCCTCGGTAGTGCCGCCATGCGTGGCATGGAGGCAGGCATCGGCGGTGCGGCAGGCGCGGTCGGCTCTGCCGCGAAAGACAAGGCGGTTGGGTCGCCCGGGGCCTACGCCGGATCTCTACTCGGGCTTGCCAATGCCAAACTCGACCAGCAGTCGGGTCGGAGCCTGTCGGCAGCTCCACCGCCGCCGATCAACGAGACCAAATAACTGGAGGCCGATCAGCCATGGCCGGACACAATCCGCTTGATAATCCCGATACTGGAAATCCCTATATCGCCGCGCGCAACGAATGGAACGAGCGCTATGGTTCCTATGTCAGATCCGCCGCCGCCTGGCGCATCGTCGGCATAGCCGGCATGACCATGGCCGTTATCGGCTTTGGCTACGCGCTCTACCAAAGCACGCAGGTCAAGCTCGTTCCCTATATCGTCGAAGTCGATAAGCTCGGCACGGCCGTCAATGCCGGCTTTCCGCAGCAGATTGAATATGCCGATCCGCGGGTGGTGCGCGCCACGCTTGGCAGCTTCGTCTCGAATTTTCGAAGTGTGACGCCGGATGCGGTCGTGCAGAAGCAGTATATCGACCGGACCTATGGGCTGCTGAGGACGTCGGATCCGGCGACCGAGAAGGTCAATGCCTGGTTTCGCTCCAACTCACCGTTTGAGAAAGCGAAGAACTCGACGGTGGCCATCGAGGTGAACAACATCGTCGCGCTCTCGAACCAGAGCTACCAGTTGGACTGGACCGAATTCGAGCGTGACCGGCGCGGCAAGGAAACCACCGTCCGCCGCTTCCGCGGCATTGCAACCGTGACCCTGACGCCGCCACAGGACGAGGGCGTCATCCGCGTGAACCCCATCGGTCTTTATCTCCGCGACTTCGACTGGACAGCACAGCTTTGAAAGGCATGGCCCCGAACATGATCATCCCGCGAACAAGAACACGGGCCTCGCTGACGGGCGCGCTCGCCTCGGCACTGTTGGCGTCTTCAGTGGTCGCTCCTCTGCATGCATATGCTGCCGATGGCGTCACAGCCAACGAAGCAAAAGGCATGGGTATCTCCACCCAGTGGCGAGGGTCTCGCGGCTTGGTGACCAAGGGTGCCGACGGCAAGGTGATCTTCCTCTACGGCGAGGTCCAGCCATCCGTCGTCTGCTCGCCGCTACAGGTTTGCGACCTTGAATTGCAAGGTGGTGAGGTGGTGCGCGACGTACTGGTCGGCGACACGGTGCGCTGGAAGGTGGAGCCCGCGACTTCGGGTGCCGCTGGCGGGCAGGCGATCCACCTGATCGTCAAACCATCGGAGCCTGGTCTTTTGACCTCAATGGTGGTGACGACGTCCAGACGGACCTATCACATTCAGCTCAAGTCGCATCCGACCCAGTATATGGCGCGTGTCGGGTTCGAATATCCGGAGGATGTTTCGGCGAAGCTGGCCGACATCAACGCCCGGATCGAGGCGAGCACCATCCCGGGCGCAGGCGTCCCCGCCGAACAGTTGAACTTTTCTTATTCGGTCTCGGGCAGCGCCGGTTGGCGACCGACGCGGGTCTACTCCGATGGGCTCAAAACCTACATCCAGTTTCCACGCTCGATCTCCGGCCAGGATGCGCCGGTTTTGTTCGTCACGTCAGGCGGGCAGAACCGGATCGTCAACTATCGGATGAAGGGCGACATAATGGTCGTCGATTACCATGTCGATCGCGCGGTGCTCGTGTCGGGGGTCGGTTGGAAACAGGAAAAGATCACCATCAAGCGGGGAGGGCGGTAATGAACATCCCTCTCTCCCATTCGCGCGCCTTAAAACCCCTCCGCAACTTTGCCGCAGCCTGCGCCCTAGCCGCCCTTCTTTCCGGATGCCAGTCGACCGGAACAGAAGGGCTCGTTTCCAGCACCGCACCGCCGGAAATCTCCGGTCCCGCCGCCAGTGCAATCGCCGGCGATATGGTGAGTCGCCTTGCCGAACAGATCGGGCCGGGAAAAGCGACCGTTGCGCTCAAGACTGATACTTCGCCGTTCGGACAGGCAATGGAAGCGGCGCTCAAGGGATGGGGTTATGCCGTCGTCACCGACCAGAAGACAGATAGCAGCACGACGGTCATCCCGCTCGCCTATGTGATCTTGACTGTCGATGGTCAGGTGCTGGCCCGGCTTTCGACAAATAGCATCGAGCTCGGCCGCGCTTATTCCGTCACGGCAAATGGCGCGACGCCCGCGAGCGCCTTGTCGCTGATGCGGCGCGGCTGAGGGGAGGATCCTATGGTGCAATCTCTCAATCTCGGCGGCGCCCCAAACAGCCAGGCCCCGTCCACTATACGGCGGATCAACCGTCTTCCGATTGCCATCATCATCGTCCTTGCGCTCGCGTTCCTTGGTGTCATCTTTTACGGGCTCTCCTCGCGCGGACTGTACTTCGGCAAAGACACCGGCCCGGAGACCAGTTCGGGCAACCCCGCCTCAACCTTTGCCGACCAGATCAAACGCGGCGTCACCGATGGCATTATCGGCGAACCACAGCAGCAGACCATCTTCCAGCCGACGCCCGTCGAGACGAAACAAGTCGAAGAAAAAGCCAGCAATCCCTTCACACCACAGCCAGGCCAACGCGAGGTGCAGCAGCGCGGCCAGGAGCTCGAAGCGGAAGCGGTCTGGCGGGCTCGTCTCCAGCGAGAGCAACAGGAACAGGTTTTGCGGGAGCAGCAGCGCCAGCGCATGGCCCGCCTGCAGGCGAACAACGCCGCTTATGATGCGCCGCTTGCCATCGATCGCGGCAAACTGGACGGGCGTGCTGAATCGCATGATGCGACCACAGACACGACAGCAAGAGCCGCGACAGTTCCGACAAACAACGGAAGCTCCCCCGATCTCTATGGAGCAGCGCTCCGCGCCGGGCTCGGTGGTCAAAACGTTGATCCTAATGCCCAAGGCGCCAAGGAGGACTTCTTCAACGCCGACCTGAAAGAGCTTGGCTACCTATCGAATCGTGTCGTGCCTCAACAATCGCCATTCGAGCTGAAGCGAGGCTCGGTCATCCCGGCGACGCTGATCACGGGCATCAATTCCGATCTACCGGGCCGGATCACCGCCCAGGTAAGCCAGAGCGTCTACGACAGCGCGACAGGGCATCGTCTGCTCATTCCGCAAGGAACGAAACTGTTCGGCCGCTATGACAGCAAGGTGTCTTTTGGTCAGAAACGCGTTCTCATCGTGTGGACCGACATCATTTTCCCGAACGGTTCGACTTTGCAAATCGGCGGCATGTCGGGGACGGATGCGCAGGGGTATGGCGGGTTCAACGACAAGGTGAACAATCATTACCTCAAGACGTTCGGTTCGGCGGTTCTGATTGCCGTGATCGGGACGGGTATAGACATGGCCGTTCCAGAAAGCTCGACACTCGCGACCCAGGACACGGCCTCGGATGCGGCGCGGCGGAATTTTGCCGAGACGTTCGGCCGGGTTGCTGATCGAACCATTCAGCGCAACATGGATGTTCAGCCGACGCTGGAAATCCGACCCGGGTACAAATTTAACGTGCTCGTTGATCAAGATATCGTCTTTCCAGGCAACTCCCGACCATGATAGCAGCAAGCCGCAGTGTTGGATTGGCCCATGGGAACAAATGACAGCTCTTTCAACTGCTAATCCCAGAGGCTTGGTAGGTCAGATTATTCTGCAGCGAACTGTTGTTGGCTAAGGCGCAGCGCGGCTGCGCATCGGTGGCCTTCCAGTTGCTCGGTGGCGCCTTGGCGAGTATCTGCCGGCGCAACTGCGGCGAGGCCACACTTGGTCGAACCATAGACGCGTCGCAATCTTGAGGTAAGTTCAACGTAACATTTCCCCCGATTAAAGATGAGGGAGCGTCGTTCGTGAGGATTTGTTCGATCAAGGTCTCGTCCTCCGTGACGTTTCTGACAGGTGTTTAGGCGTAGCGGCTAACCGCTAGATCCGTTGCATCGATCTCGGGCATTCGTCCTGATACGAGATCAGCGATGACGCGGGCCGAGCCAGAGCTCATCGTCCATCCGAGCGTGCCGTGTCCGGTGTTGAGGAAGAGACCCGCGATCTTGGTGGGACCAATCACAGGCGTTCCATCCGGCGTCATCGGACGAAGACCCGACCAGAATGTCGCCTCTTTTGCATCGCCACCGGGAAACAGATCCATGACGGAATGCTCGAGGGTGCTCCGGCGGGCGAGACCCAGGTCGTTCGTATAGCCGGAGATTTCCGCCATGCCCCCGACGCGGATACGGTCGCCCAGACGCGTAATGGCGATCTTGTAGGTCTCGTCCATGATCGTCGATTCCGGCGCCCGCGTGGGGTCAGTGATAGGGATCGTCAGGGAGTAGCCCTTGACCGGATAGACAGGTAGCTTGATGCCGTGGCGTCTGAGAAGCAGCGGAGAGTAGCTACCAAGTGCCACGACAACGGCATCTGCTGGCAGGCTTCCCCATTCCGTCACAGCGCCTCGCACACGGCCGGCCTCGACATCCAAGCCCTTAATCTCGGTACTCCATGAAAACCGGACGCCAAGCTGCTCTGCCTTTGTAGCAAGCGCGTTGGTGAACTTATAGCAGTCGCCGGTCTCATCTTTCGGCGTTAGCAGGCCGCCAACAATCTTGTCGCGGACATGCGCGAGCGCGGGCTCAGTGCGAACGCAGCCATCGCGATCGAGAACCTCGTAAGGAATGCCGTCGGCTGCAAGCGCCTTGACGTCTTTGCCCGAAGCATCAAGCTGTGCCTGTGTACGGAAAAGTTGGAGCGTGCCCTGCATACGTTGGTCGTACTCGATGGCAGTCTCTTTGCGCAGGGTAGCGAGGGAGATACGACTGTAGTCAGCCAACCTCAGCATCCGGCTCTTGTTGACCGCATAGCGTTCGGAAGTGCAGTTCGAGAGCATCTTTACGAGCCATGACAGCATAGCGCCATCGATCTTGGGCCGAAGTATCAGCGGCGCGTGTTCCATGAACAGCCATTTCAAAGCCTTCATCGGGATACCTGGCGCTGCCCAAGGTGAACAGTATCCAAAGGAAACTTCGCCCGCATTGGCGAAGCTTGTCTCAAGCGCCGGACCATTCTGCCGGTCGACAACGGTGACTGTGTGACCGGCTTTTGCCAGCTGGTATGCGGAGGTGACGCCGACAATGCCGGCGCCCAGAACGATAACTTTCATAATGTCCCCAATGAGCCTGCGGCTCTCAACGATATTGTCTATGGTAGCGGTTGCCGAGACCGGTAAGGATTTCATAGGAGATCGTACCGGCGTCGCGGGCCAGGTCCTCAAGCGCCTGATGCGGGCCCAGCACCTCGACGACGCTGCCTAAAGACAGGGTTCCCTCCGATAGTGCGGTAATGTCGATCGTGATGCTGTCCATGGACACCCGCCCTACGATCGGCAGGCGCCGTCCCTCGTAGTACACCGCGCCGCGACCGCTCAGACTCCGCGGCAAGCCGTCGGCATAGCCTGCGGCGATCGTGGCAAGGCGCGTTTCCCTCGCTGCGATGTGAGTGCCGTTGTATCCGATCTTCGCCCCGACGGGCACCGTACGCGTCTGAATGACTGCAACATCAAGCGCAACTACCGGCTCCATTGGGTTTGGCTTGCCGATGATCGGTAAGCCTCCGTAAAGGGCAATCCCCGTACGTGCCACTTGAGCGTGATAGTCTTTCCCGAGGAAGATGCCGCCGGAGTTTGAAAAACAAATTTTAAGATGCGGAAACTCTTTTGAAATTCGTTTCATCTCTACAAGCTGATCATTGTTCTGATCGCTGTCGTGCTCGTCGGCCGAAGCCAAGTGGCTCATGATGAAAATGATATCGACGCCCGCCTGTCCCGCAAGCTCTACTGCCAAAGTGCTGCGCTCTTCGGGTGGAACGCCAAGTCGCGACATACCTGTATCGAATTGTAGTACGGCCTTAAGACTGAATTTCCGGCATTTTGCTGTGATCGACCAACGTCGCCACTGCTCCAGCGAATTCACAACCGGGATGATGTCGCTTCGTGCACAGGCTTCCTCATTGCCAGGCTGCAATCCGTTGAGTACGAACACCTTGGCATCGGCAGACAAGCAGGGCCGCAGTTTCACGGCCTCTTCAAACTGCGCGACAAAAAAGTTCCGGCAACCCGATGCGTAGAGTGCTGAGCACACGTTTTTGGCGCCAAGACCGTACGCCTCGGCTTTCACAACGGCAGCAGCCTGCGCTGGCGCCACAAGCGTCGAGAGCTTGGCGTAATTGCGTGACAATGCTGAAAGATTGACAGTCAGATAGCCGTTCGCACCTGCGTTCGGTCGCCTTACTTCTGGCTCCGAATAAATAGTGACACTGCCCATCTTCGCCTCACTTTTCATCGGCACGAAGATATGCAACAACGTGCGAAATTGTCCGCGTTTGTGTAGTGGATTGTTTCAAAGTTCACGGCTTTACCGTATATCCTACGACGGATTGGGGGTTTATTTCATGCTGGCCTTGGACAACATTGACCGCAACATTCTCCGGTTGCTTCGGGTCGATGCCCGGACCAGCAACGCAAAGCTTGCTACGGAAGTCGGCCTGTCTCCATCGGCTTGTCTCAGACGCATCAAACTGATGGAGCATGCGGGCGTTATTCGTGGCTATATGGCGCTCATTGACGCGACGCAGTCGGAATCGATCATTGCCGTCATCATCAACATTACGCTCGAGCGGCAAACGGAGGAGTACCTCGACAAGTTCGAGGCAGCGGTTCGTAAGCATCCCGAAATCAGGGAATGCTATCTGATGACCGGTGGGTCGGATTACATGCTAAGGGTTGATGTCGAGAATGCCGGAGCTTTCGAGCGCATACACAAAGAGGTCCTGTCCCCCCTGCCTGGTGTACTGCGGATCCATTCGAGTTTCTCTATCCGCGATGTCCTGGCGGCGCGCTTAAAGCAGAAGAAGTAGCGTATGCGATGGTAATAAATCGCCGCGGTGGAAATGACGGGAAGGAAGCTTGGCGGCGCGATCACGGCCGATATCGCGATAAAGGCGCAGAATTCCCAGGCATGTTGTAAAGGCCTGTTCCGTAGCGGGCGGCTGGCGAGAATGGTGATGAAAGGTCCTTCGGTCTGCGGCCCGATGGATGCGCCCCATCGTCGGAAGCGCTCCGGCGTCCATTCGGCGTATCGGCAGTGCGAACTCGGTATATGTTGTCAATCTTGCGAACCAAAAAGCATCGTGTTTTTTGTCAGCCTGTACGCGGTTGTTGTTCCGACGAGTGCCACCGTTTCCACCAAGTTGCTTGTCCTCGCGGGTGGTTTTCTGTTGGAGATCACGGGGTACGGTCTTGTCATTGTCCTGTTTTCAATGTCTCCAGCCAGCCAAAATTCGACCGTTTTGGAACCTGGATCGAACGCCGTGGGTACGATTTTCGCGGGCTTTGGTCTCCGACTAATAGTTGAAAACTTGTGATCCGGCGAGATTACCCCGGAGAATGCACCTTCTCCTCCGGTAGGGCACAAGTTAAGCAGCGATCTGGGTTTTCCCAGCGCTCTCTCGAACATCCCTGGCTGGGGGCGAACCGAACAACCGACCATATTCGCGTGTGAACTGGGGGATGCTCTCATAGCCGACCGAATAGGCCGCATTGCTGATGGCTGAGCCCTCGGAGACCATCATCCGTCGAGCCTCGATGAGGCGAAGCTGCTTCTGGAATTGCAAAGGCGCGAGAGAGGTCACCGCGCGGAAGTGCTGGTGGAATGACGAGACGCTCATACCGGCGACTTCAGCCAAACGTTCCACCGGGAGCGTCTCAGCGTATTCGGCCCTGATGACCGCTACGACCTTTGCGATACGGTTGGCTTGGCTGTCGGCAAAGCCGAGTGCACGAATGCCCGCTCCGTGATGGCCGCTCAACAGCCAGTAGTGCATTTCCCGAACCAACTGGTCTTGGAGGATCGCGATCGAACTCGGTCGATCAAGGAGGCGCATAAGCCGAAGTGCCGCGTCAGCCACTTCCGCTTCGGTCGGATCGACGCGGACGGGAAGGCCAGTCTCGGTCTGCGCAACACCGATCTCCAGAACCAGCGATTGCGTAACCGCCGGATCGATGTCGAGGACCAGGGAATAATAGGGCACCGCGGCATTGGCGCGGGTGATCTGGCTGACGTTCGGAACATCGGCCGCAACGAGAAGGGAGTCGCCGGCGCCGAAATCGAAGGTCGTGCTGCCCATGGTCACGCGCTTGGCTCCCTGCAGGACCAGCGCCACGAGCGGCTTCGAAATCGCATAGTGCATTTCGCTCGGAGCCGTCGAGCGCATCGCAAACAGGCCAGGTATCGGTGTGCGTGCGACGCCAAACCTGTCGACATTGGCATCCGCATAGCGGCGGACGCATTCAAGAAGGGTGGTGCTCATAGTGTCTTATCCAATGCTCAAGAACCGTGAGCATAGTAAAGCGCGAACCAGGTTCCCACGCAAGCGGGCTTGGATGATTAGGCAAGACAACAGGAGTTTCCGGCAACACACGGCCGGCAGGACGATGGATAAATTGGTCAGTCAGATGGAGCCGATGTGGCTTCCACTGGTCAACCGGGGAGACCGTCATGACCAATCTTGCAAACTGCCGTATCCTGATCCTCGCCACCGATGGCTTCGAGGATGCCGAACTCTACAGTCCACGTCTTGCACTGCTTGACGCTGGCGCCCAGGTCACGCTCGCATCGCCACAGCATGAACCGATCCGCGGCTGCATCTACAATGCGGAAACAGGCAATTCCGATCTCTCTGAGGAGACGATCACGCCTGACCGGCTGATCGCCGATGTCGAGGCGGATCAGTTCGATGCCCTCGTCCTGCCGGGCGGTGTGGTCAATCCCGACAAGCTGCGGCTCGATCCGAAGGCCATTGCCTTGGTCAGGGAGTTCGTCGCCGCAGGCAAGCCTGTCGCATCGATCTGCCATGGCCCCTGGCTGCTGGTGGAAGCCGACGTCCTGCGCGGCCGCCGAACCACGGCCTGGTACTCGATCCGCACCGACCTGAAAAATGCGGGCGCCACCGTTGTCGACGAAGAGGTCGTGGTGGATGGCAACATCATTACCAGCCGCATGCCGTCCGATATCCCGGCCTTCAACCAGGCGATCGTCACCGCGCTTCAGAACTGAGCGCAAGGACACGCCATCTCGGTCGCTGTTTACAAGGAGATCGCCATGACCAGCAAATTTCAGCTTCTGATCAACGGCAAGAGCCACGAAGGCTCGAAGCGTTTCGCAGTTGACGTCATCAATCCGGCGACGGGCGAAAGCATCGGCAAAGTGGCCTACGGGTCGCCAGCCGATATCGAAGAGGCCATCGAAACCGCCCGCCGAGGGCTGCAATCTTGGCAGGCAGTGCCGGCTTGGGAGCGCGGGCGTATCCTGAAAGATGCTGCCGGGATCATCCGGCGCGATGCCGACCGCATCGCCGACATGCTGACGCTGGAACAAGGTAAGATCCTTGCTCAGGCACGAGATGAGGTTAATCGCGCCGCCGACTTTATAGAATGGGGTGGAGAACAGGCCCGTCGGATCGCTGGTAGGATCGTGCCGGGCCGACAGGCGGGCCAGCGCATCGAGGTGCAGCCGCATCCGATCGGGGTTGTCGCAGCGCTCACGCCCTGGAATTTTCCGATAGCACTTGCTGCGAAGAAGTTTGCCGGCGCGCTCGCCGCCGGATGCGCCATCATCTGCAAACCCTCTCAGGAAACGCCGGGCTGCGTGCTGGCCTTGGGCGAGGCTTTGCTGGAAGCGGGCGTGCATCCCGCAGCACTCGCCGTTGTCTTCGGCGACGCCAATCAGGTATCAACACAGCTGATCGAGTCACCCGTGATCTCCAAGATCACCTTCACAGGCTCGATCCCGATCGGCAAACGCCTAGCCGCAGCAGCAGGCCTGCATATGAAGCCCGTGACGATGGAGCTCGGTGGTCATGCGCCTGTTGTTGTCTGCAGCGATGTAGATCCGGAGGCAACGGCGGAACTGCTGGCCCGCGCCAAGTTCACCAATGCCGGCCAGATCTGCCTCTGCCCGTCGCGCTTTTTTGTGGAGGAGAGCATTTCCGAAAGATTTAGCACCCGCTTTGCGGAGGTCGCTGCGAAGCTCAGGTTGGGAGATGGGATGGATCCCGCCACCGAGGTCGGTCCATTGGCGAACGAGCGTCGCGTTGCGGCAATCGCCCGCCTGGTTGACGACGCGCGAGACCGGGGTGCGCGGATCCTTGCCGGCGGCGATCGTGTCGGAAATCGGGGCTATTTCTATGCACCCACGGTTTTGACGAACATTTGTGACGAGGCAGCCATCCTTCATGAGGAGCCATTCGGCCCGGTGGCCCCGATCCTGCCGTTCAGGGACGAGGTGGCAATGCTCCACGCTGCGAACGGCTTGGAGTTTGGCTTGTCTGCCTACGTGTTCACCCATAACGGCAAGCGCCAGCGCCGTCTGGTTGATGCGCTTCAATATGGCGCGGTCTCGGTCAACAGCAGTCTCACACACCTGCCTGAGGCCCCGCTTGGAGGCTGGAAGGAGAGCGGTATCGGCACGGAAGGCGGCATCGAAATTCTTGAGCCCTACACAATCTCCAAGCACGTCAACCTCATCTAGCGAGGCCCATCGGGAACGAGGGGATGGTTGCGCGCCGCCGCCTACTTTTTCCATATGGCACCGAAAGGAGACCGGCCATGAGCAGTCTTTCCCTCACCGACTCATTCCTGTTCGGCGGCAGCTTCGTCGATGCCGACATGCGTGCGCTGTTCGACAGCGACGCCATCGTCAGTCGCTGCGTCGAAACCGAAGTTGCCCTTGCAAAGGCGCAGGCTCGTCTCGGGATAGTCCCGGAAGCTGCGGCGGAGGCCATCGCCGTTGCCGCTCGGACGATCCATTTCGACCAGCGCCGCCTTACGCGCGAGACGGAGCTCGTCGGCTATCCGATTTTGCCAATCGTCGAGCAACTCGCCGACGCCTGCGGCGAGGCGGGGCGCTATCTCCATTGGGGCGCGACGACCCAGGATATCATGGACACGGCAACAGTTCTCCAGATCCGCGCGGCGCTGGTCCTGATCGAGAAGCGGCTGGTGGATACCATGGATGCGTTACGCAGTCTTGCAGCGGAGCATCGGGACACGCCGATGGCCGGACGCACGCATTTGCAGCATGCACTGCCGATCACATTCGGCTATAAGGCAGCCGTCTGGTTAAGCGCGCTTGAGCGCCATCACGAACGTCTGGCGCAGTTACGCTCGCGCGTTCTCGTCGTTCAGTTCTCCGGTGCGTCTGGAACGCTGGCCTCGCTTGGCGAAGAAGGCCTTGCGGTCCAGGCAGAGCTGGCGAAAATCCTGGGTCTCGCAACGCCAACCATCACCTGGCATTCGGCGCGTGACGGCATGGCGGAGGTTGTGCAAGTCTTGGCGCTTGTCTGCGGCAGCCTTGCCAAGATCGCCTTCGATGTCTCTGTTATGATGACCACGGAACTGGGTGAGGTGGCGGAGCCCTACGCGCGTCATCGCGGCGCCTCCAGCACCATGCCGCAGAAGCGAAATCCGATCTCCTGCGAGTTGATCATTGCTGCTGCCAAGATGGTCAGACAGCATGCCGGGCTGATGCTCGACGCGATGGTGCATGACTTTGAGCGCGCCACGGGCGCATGGCACGTTGAATGGGCAGCGATCCCGGAGAGCTTTGCGCTGACCTCTGGTGCTCTTTCACAAGCAAGCTTCATGCTCTCGGGGCTCGTCGTCCATCCGGACAGGATGCTGGCAAACCTTCGGATAACCAGAGGTCTCATCGTCGCCGAAGCGGTCATGATGGCGCTCGCGCCCTTCACCGGCCGCCAGACGGCCCATGATCTCGTTTACGCCGCCTGCCGCCACGCGGTGGAAACGGACAGGTCGCTCTTTGATGTGCTGGTTGAGGTACAGGACGTGGTGGTTCCGCTTGGACGCGAGTGTCTCCGGTCGCTCACCGATCCCGCCAATTACCTGGGCTCTGCAGCGCGGATGGTCGATCGGATCCTCCAGGCTCGGTCCCGGAGCGCTTTGGAGAATTAGGCAAGTCTTGCCGAGAATCCGGCAACAGCACGTTCGCGACCTCTGCCATAACAACCTTGTCACCAACCCATCCACCAGATCACAGGAGATCGGATATGAACACAGTTTCCATCGTCACCGGCGGCAGCCGCGGGCTCGGCCGCAACACCGCCATCAGCATTGCCCGTCACGGCGGCGATGTCATTCTGACCTACCGAAATGGTGCCGAACAGGCAAAGGCCGTCGTGGCCGAGATCGAAGCTTTGGGCCGCAAGGCGGTAGCCCTGCAGCTCGACGTGACGGACGTGTCTTCGTTCAAAGCATTTGCCGATGCCGTCAGTCAGGCCCTTTCGGCAACCTGGAACCGCGATACCTTCGACCACCTGGTCAACAATGCGGGCCAGGGCGAGATGGCGAGCTTCACGGAGACAACCGAAACGCAGTTCGACGCTCTCTTCAACACCCATGTGAAGGGTGTTTTCTTCCTGACGCAGACGCTTCTGCCACTGCTTGCCGACGGCGGGCGCATTGTTAACTTCTCATCGGGCCTCACACGCGTCTCTGCGCCCGGCTTCTCGGCTTATTCCGCTGCCAAGGGCGCAGTCGAGATCCTGACACTCTACATGGCGAAGGAGCTCGCGGCCCGCGGCATCACTGCCAATACGGTCGCGCCGGGCGCTATCGAAACCGACTTTCTTGGCGGTGCTGTGCGCGACATGCCGGACCTTAATATGCATTTCGCCGGCATGACGGCTCTGGGTCGGGTCGGTGTTCCAGATGACATCGGACCGATGGTCGCCAGCCTGCTCGGTCCTGACAATCGCTGGATCACCGCACAGCGTATCGAAGTCTCCGGCGGCCAGGTTATCTGATCCCGATGGGCGAGGTCGCTGTTTCACGACACAGCGACCTCTTCGCACGTTCATCGAGATGTTCTCTGGTTTTTCCCGGTTCAAAATCGTATTGAGATTCTGCAACCAGCGACTAGATCGCCGGCGCACTGACGAGGAATTATCGGTGCCTTAATATCACGCTGATGTCCTTGGCGGCGATAGCATATTGGCGATAATAGCGCCACCTGGACCATCCACTCCAGAGAAATGAATGAGGGTCTGACTTGCGATCGGTATTGTTCTTAACCTGTGATGATTCCGCCGCCGGATATCTCAAGGCACGCTACCGGACACACGCTCCGCGGCCCGAGATTGTTCCCTTGCTTGCGCGACTGATCCGCGCGCCGATAACCGGGTTGGGTGTGAGGTTTGGACCCATTAATGGCCTCAGCCGCGATGAAAATGGAAAATCGCAAGGCGACCGACACCTGCTCCATCCAGATGTGGATTTAGGCATCGCCGACCTCCTCCTTCGGTGGGGGGATGCC
Organism: Pararhizobium qamdonense; assembly: GCF_029277445.1. Classification (NCBI taxonomy): domain Bacteria; kingdom Pseudomonadati; phylum Pseudomonadota; class Alphaproteobacteria; order Hyphomicrobiales; family Rhizobiaceae; genus Pararhizobium; species Pararhizobium qamdonense. The sequence goes on from NZ_CP119569.1 coordinate 148,370, forward strand.
GAACGGGTGGAATTCTACGTCGATCCCGACCCCAACAGCCAACTCTTGATGACGCTGCTGTTAACGCAGGCGCTCTCCGCTGGGGTCGATCATCGAAAGATCTTTCTAATGCACGGACCTGTTCCATGGGGTCAGGTCGATGCGTTGAAGCCACCCACAGAGATGGCATCACCGCGGCAGGTGGAAGAGTCGCATTTGGAGTTGGCGGCGTCAGTTTGGACAGCCTATTGCGCGCCGACTCCCGAATCGTGGTTTACCCTGCTCCGACAGAATGTCGACCTCTTCCCGTTCCTGCAAGCCGCGATGGACGCGCTGCTGGACGATCTGCCGCGGCCCGAGAGCGGTCTTGGGGCATGCGAGCATCTTGCACTGACGACCATCGGCGCCAGTGGATCCACAGTAGGCGAGGTTGTGGGTGCATTCTATCAAGACCCGGTAAGGCGGCTGATCGACCTATCCCAAATAGTACCCCTGCTCGGTTCGCTCGCAGATGGCGCAACACCGCTCATCGAAGGGTTGCAAGGCCGCCTGCGCGCTGAAGACTATCATGAAGACGCCGACGCGTGGGATGCGTTTCGCGGCAGTCACCTACGGCTGACGCATGTCGGCAGCAGAATCCTCGCAGGAGAGTTGGATTTCATTGAGGCACACGGCATCGACCGCTGGTGGGGCGGAACACGACTGGAAGCCTCTATATGCTGGCGATGGGATCGGGAGACACGGACGCTCGCTCATCCTATAAGAGGCTAACGGGACACGCTACCCTTCCCGCAGATGGTAGATGCATGAACTCGTCTTTGAGCCATCTCATCCTTTTGAAAGTGAACCGCCCCGGCTTTGCCGGAGACCGTTTGGTTTACATTATGCGGCGAATGCTGGTTCGTCCAGCATGGCGTAGTATTGCACTTCGGCTCCGGCTGGCGGGATGTTCCCGATGGGCTCCAGCAGCCTTCGGTGGTTGAACCAGTCAACCCATTCAAGTGTGGCGAATTCGACGGCTTTGAGGTTTCGCCACGGCCCTCGGCGATGAATGACCTCGGCCTTGTAAAGACCATTGATCGTTTCCGCGAGAGCGTTGTCGTAAGAATCGCCGACGCTGCCAACGGACGGTTCTATTCCGGCTTCCGCCAGCCGCTCTGAGTATTTTAGCACGCCGCGGACGGGCCGCCGGTCATGGAGCGCCTAGTCCAGAGCATCAAGGACGAAACTCGCATGAGCGGTCCGGCTCACTCGCCAACCGACGATGCGGCGGGCGAAGGCATCGATCACGAAAGCGACGTAAACGAAGCCCTGCCAAGTGGCGACATACGTGAAATCGGAAAGCCACAGCATGTCCGGCCTCGGTGCACCTACCTCAGCCCACCCGTGACAATGCTATGGGCGTGGATGTTGTTCTCGGAGCCTCTGACCATCGCGATGTTTGCCGGGCTGGCGGTAACCTTGCTGGGCGTATGGGTGACGTCGCGTGGCTGACCAGTGCGCAACTGCATTCCTATCCTTGTTAAAACACGGCATGACAAATATCGATTGAACCTGTGAGAGTATTCATTTCCTGTATTCTTAATCGAGTGCCATATTGTGGTCCAACCTCACCGGAGCAGGCCACTTGGGACACGTCGTCGATCAGCACGCACTTATCCGCGGGAATCGTATCGCCTACGGCGTTCATGGCGAAGGTCCGCCCGTTGTGCTTGTGCATGGGACGCCGTCGTCATCCTACATTTGGCGAAACGTGGTTCCGCACCTGGTCAGCACGGGCTATAAGGCCTATGTCTTCGATTTGCTGGGCTATGGACTGTCGGAGCGGCCCTGGGACCCATCCATCGATACGTCCATGACGGGGCAGGTCAGCGTCTTGGAAGACCTTCTCTCCGATTGGGGACTGGACAAGTTCCACCTCGTCGCGCACGACATCGGGGGCGGAATTGCGCAACGCTTTGGTGTTGGCTCTGTCGGCAGCCTTCTATCACTCACCATGATCGACACGGTGAGCTACGACAGCTACCCATCAAAGCGCACACGGCAGCAGATGGAGGAGGGTCTAGAGACCCTCATCAAAAAGCCGGACGCCGAGCATCGATCGCACTTCAGAGAATGGCTACTTTCCACGCTGAGCGATGCGGCCAACTTTGACCCGGATGCGCTCAAAACCTATTTGGATTTCATAAGCGGCCCGATCGGACAGGGAAGCCTGTTTCAGCATCAAGTGACGCATTATGATCCGAAACACACGATGGAAATAGCAGATCGCCTGGATGTCCTTGGTCGAGTGCCCGTTCAAATCGTGTGGGGCGCCGAGGATGCCTGGCAGGTCGTTGATTGGGCTCATAAGCTTCAAGGTGCGATTCCCGGAAGCGCTTTGCACATAATTGAAAAGTGCGGACATTTTGCTCCGGAAGAACGACCTGCGGAAGTCGCCGAACTTCTAACAAGCTTTTTTGCTCGCCTCCCTTCACTCTAAAGGATTTGCGATGCCGTTGTGAACGGCCCTTGGAGGCTGAATTGCGGGGTACAACGAGATGAGTGCAATTCTTCTGAGGGAAAATAGATGGATGCAGAAATACCATCGAGATTAGTCATGTCTCCCAAAGTTTCTCAACGATTGGACATCGAGTCACTGCGAACGTTGTGTGCTATCGAGGACCACGGAGGAATTACCAGGGCCGCCGACTATCTCGGCCTGTCGCAATCTGCAGTGAGCCACAAGGTCAAGCGGTTGGAAATCAGCCTTGACTGCGCCCTGTTGTGCCGTCGATCCAACGCGCCCCTTTTTACGGATGCCGGAAAAGACCTGCTGGTCTATGCAAAGCGCATATTGGGGATCCACGATGAGGCACTGCGCAGTCTGTCCAAGTCGCCGCTTCGGGGAAGCATCAACCTTGGTATGACAGAGGATACAACGTGTAGCGATCTCTCTCAGATTCTGACTCGGTTCACGCGGCTATATCCGGGAATAACGGTGCGGGCCCAGGTTCGCCAAAGCTTGGATCTGCTGCAGATGTTCACCGCCGGAGCTATTGAAATAGCAATTGTGCAGGTCTTCCAACACGATGTTCGACCGACAGACATTGTCCTTTTTGAGGACCGACTCCATTGGGTAAAATCTCCGGACCTTGATCTGGACCTGAGTGACAAGGTCCCATTTCTGTCCTTCGATGAAAACTGCTTCTATCGCCGCTGGGCTATGGATATCGCGCAAGAGCAGGATAGCATTTTCAGAACTGTTCTTGAGTGCGCAAGTGCTGCTGGTATTGTCGCCGGAGTTAATGCCGGCTTGGGTGTTGCTCTGCTGAGTGGGCGGCACGTGAGCGCAGACATGGAAGTCATCGACGCGGCGTTTATCGCTCCGCCCAGTGTGGCGTCCGTCATCCGCGTCTCTCGAAAATCTCGCGACCCTGCCACAGAGGCGCTTGTCAGTGAAATTAAGAATGAGATCAGCCGTCGTAGGAAATTACGTGTCATCTGAAACGGCCGTTGTCGACGGGTATGATGCCGATCCAAGAGCGTAAGCAATGGATTACGCAAGGAGCAAGTACATGGATTTTGACCTGCCCATCATAGCCACTGCTCTAGGCCTCTATGTGGCGGGAGTGGTCAGTCCCGGCCCGAACTTCGCTCTAGTGTCAAGAATGGCTGTATCCGGCGCGAAACAAAGTGCTATCGGCGCTACATTGGGTTTGGCTTTTGCTTCGACACTCTACGCCATTCTCACGATGACGGGGCTCGCTTTGCTCTTGACGCGGATCGGATGGCTCTCGGCGGGCCTCCAGATAGCCGGGGGTTGCTACCTGGTCTATCTGGGGCTGAAAGCGTGGTTAAACGCAAACCCCAGCACCTACCAAAACACCTCGGGCAGCGTTGGAAGCCTTTGGTCCGGTCTTCGTAGCGGCGCTATCGTTAATCTCGCGAACCCAAAGTGTATTGCATTTTTTGTCAGCCTGTACGCGGTCGTAATTCCGACGAGTGCCACAGCCTCCACCAAGCTTCTTGTCCTCGCGGGTGGCTTTCTGTTTGAGATCACGTGGTACGGCCTTGTCATAGTCCTGTTTTCAACCTCTCCAGCCCGCCGGATTTTCGAGCGTTTTGGAATCTGGATCGAACGCGCCGTGGGTACGATTCTCGCGGGCTTTGGTCTTCGACTAATAGCTGAAAAGCTGTGATCCCGCGAGATTACCCCGGAGAACACCTGCGCCGGGTAGGAACAAGTTAAGCAGCGATCTGGGATTTGCCAGCGCTCTCTCGAACATCCTTGGCCGGAGACGAACCGAACAACCGGCCGTATTCGCGTGTGAACTGGGGAATGCTCTCATAGCCGACCGCATAGGCCGCATTGCTGATCGCTGCGCCCTCGGAGATCATCATTCGCCGGGCCTCGATGAGACGAAGTTGTTTCTGAAACTGCAGGGGCGGGAGCGAGGTCACCGCGCGAAAGTGCTGGTGGAATGATGAAATGCTCATCCGGCAGCTTCAGCCAGACGTTCCACCGGGAGCGCCTCAGCGTATTCGGCCCTGAAAACAGCCACGGCCTTTGCGATACGGTTGGCATGGCTGTCGGCGAAACCGAGCGCACGGATGCCCTCTCCGTGTCGGCCGCTCAGCAGCCAATAGTGCATCTCCCGCACCAACTGGTCTTGGAGGATCGGGATCGAGTTCGGGCGATCAAGGAGACGCATGAGACGAAGAGCTGCGTCAGCCACTTCCGCTTCGGTCGGGTCGACGCGAATGTGAACAGCGGTCTCCGTCTGCGCAACGCCAATTTCCAGAACAAGCGATTGCGTGACCGCCGGATCGATGTCGAGGACCAGCGAATAATAGGGCACACCAGCATTCGCGCGGGTGATCTGACTGACGTTCGGAACATCGGCCGCAATGAGAAGAGAGTCGCCGGCGCCGAAATCGAACGTCGTGCTGCCCATGGTGACGCGCTTGCTGCCCTGTAGAACAAGCGCCACCAGCGGCTTCGAGATCGCATACTGCATTTCGCTCGGAGCCGTCGCGCGCATGGCAAACAAGCCCGGAATCGGTGTCTGCGCGACGCCGAACCTGTCGGCATTGGCATCAGCATAGCGGCGGACGCATTCAAGCAGGGTGCTGCTCATAGTGTGTCATCCGATGCTTAGGGTCGATGAGCGTAGTAAAGCGCGAGCCGGCTTGGACGGCAGTCGATTTCGGCTGCTTGATAGTCTCATCCTCTCTCTATTAACAAAATTTGCTTGCTTTCGACGACCAAGCTTCCGGACCAGGGTATCCGGTTTCGGTCAGAGGTAATCGAACCCGAGCACTCACAAACTAGTCGGCATGTTGGCTGTAACGCCAAAACCTCGATCAACTGGCAAGAAATGGTGTTGACCGAGACTTTAGAATGTGAGACGAAAAGATTGTCGACAGAGGACAGTCGACCTAAAAACAAAGGGGAATAGAAATGAACGCCATCACGCGGCTCGCAATCGCGAGCGCTGTCGCCATCACCTTGTCGCCCGCTGCCGGAAGCTATGCTAATGCCGCGCAAAAACTCACAATCGCGCATTCCACGTGGATCGGATACGGCGCCCTCTACATTGCGAAGGAAAAAGGCTTCTTCGAAAAAGCCGGCCTGGACGTCGATCTGAAAATTATCGAAGCGTCATCAGATGCATTGGCTGCAATGCAGGGCGGACAGATCGACGTAGTCGCATCGACAGTCGACAATTTCAGCCTTTTCGCAGGGAACGGCGCCGACCTGTCACTTCTGCTGACGCTCGATGAGTCCTCCGGTGGCGACGGAATTGTCGCACAGAAGGACATTGCGACAGTCGCAGACCTAAAAGGTCGCACAGTTGGCGTCCAAAAGGGATCCGTCTCGCAATTTCTACTTTCTCAGGCGCTCGACAAAGCCGGGCTGACAATCGACGACATCAAGGCGATCGATATGAAATCTGGCGACGCCGGCGCCGCGTTCGTGGCGGGTAGCATCGATGCGGCAGTTACGTGGCAGCCTTGGCTTGGCAAGGCGGCGGCTAGCAATTCTGGAAAAGTCCTTATCGATACAAAGTCAATGCCGGGCCTAATCGTCGACGCTCTCGCAACCAGAACCGACTTCGCCAAGGAACACACCGGCGATTTCAAGGCGTTCGCGAAAGCCTACTTCGAAGGCGTCGACTTCATGAAAGAAGACCCCGAAGCCGCCAATGAGATCATTGCCCGGAACCTGAAAATGTCCAAAGAAACGCTCGAGGGAAACCTCAGTGACGTACGGTTTTTCACTGCAAAGGACAATGCTGACTTCTTTGCGGGAACTGATAGCCCCGCGAGCAAGCTCGTCACAAACGCGGGTAAATTTTATCACCGGATCGGCGTATTGCGGGGAACACCGGACGTCGGGAAGCTCGTGGGGCTGGCATCCGAACTTGCAAACTGACCTGGGAGGGCCTAGTGCGACAATCTGTAACCGCAGCCATTATGGCATCAGAAAATATCAAGGGCATCTCTAAGAGACGCCCCAGCAATCCGGTTTTCCGCCGAATTCAGACTTACATGCGCCCGCGCGCTTCGCTCTCATCGCGCGAACGCACCACAATCTCAGCTTTCGGCATTTTTCTCTTTTTTGCTATATGGCTGATCGTTACGGAGGCTGGCCTCATCCAGCCATTCTTCCTCCCAAGCCCGATCGCCGTTGCAAAGCGCCTGTTCGAGATGGTTGCTTTCGAAGGTTATCTGGTCGACGTCTGGTCGAGCGCCTATCGCGTCTTCGGTGGATTTCTGATCGCGGCGGCGGTGGCAATCCCAGTTGGCATCCTCATCGGCAACTTTCCCTTCTTCCGGTCGCTGCTCGAGCCCCTTTTGAGTACGGCCCGCTACCTGCCAGCGACAGCGTTCGTTCCGTTGATGATCATCTGGTTGGGAATCAATGAGTCGCAGAAGATAGCGGTCATCTTCATCGGAACGTTCTTTCCGCTTGCACTTTTCATCGTGACGATTGCGGAAGGCGTTTCGAGCGACCTGATGAACAGCGCGTATTCGCTGGGAGCCAATTCGCGGCAGGTCTTTTTTAAAGTCTTGTTGCCGGCATGCGTACCAAGCATCATGGATTCACTGCGGATTACAGCCGGCATCGCTTGGACATACGTGATCGTTGCCGAACTGGTCGGAGCCGACTCCGGCATGGGCATCGCAATCTTGCAGGCCCAGCGGTTCCTTCTCACAGACCAGGTTATCGCGGGCATTGTGGCTGTGGGTTTTCTCGGGATCCTGACCGACCTGGCATTTCGCTTCGCGCACCGCAAGCTCTTCCCCTATCTTTATTGAAGGTGTGTCATGTCTCAAGTTTTGGTTGACAACGTAAGCGTAGAATTTGGCCGGCACCGTGAGGCAGCGCAGATTGCCTTGGCCAATACCAATCTCACAATCGAGCAAGGTGAGTTTATTTGTCTACTTGGTCCGTCAGGCTGTGGGAAATCGACGCTCCTGAATGTCGTCGGTGGCCTTATCGAGGCCACGACAGGACAGGTCGTCGTCGAAGGAAAATCCGTGGCTCATCCAGGCCCGGATCGGGGCATGGTCTTTCAAAACTACTCCCTCTATCCGTGGCTTACAGTGCGTGGAAACGTGGAGTTCGGTCCGCGGTTAAATGGTTGGTCCGCATCGAAAGTCAGCAAGATCGCCGATGAACTTATCGAGATCGTTGGCCTGACGGACTATGCCCAGCAATATCCGAAAGTTCTGTCTGGCGGCATGCGCCAGCGTGTGGCGATTGCCCGTGCCTTGGCGATGGAACCCCATGTCCTGCTTATGGACGAGCCGTTCGCCGCACTCGACGCCCAAACCCGCTCCCGTATGCAGGAACTCCTGCTGGAAATTTGGGCTCGCAAAAAAAGTACAGTTATTTTCGTCACTCACGACATCGAGGAAGCAATCTTTCTTGCCGATCGTGTCCTTGTCATGAGCGCCCGTCCTGGCCGCATCATCGAAGATTTCAAGATCGAACTGCCGCGGCCGCGCAGTGCAGATGTCGTGGCGAGTGACGAGTTCACGCAGTATCGCAAGAGGATGCTCCATCTATTGCGGCATTAAGGCTTTCGCCTACTGGGTTTCCATCTTTCAACAACGTCGTCTGCTCATAAAGAGGTAAACATGACTGACCAAAATTTTCAGCCCGTCGATTCTTCCGTCACTCCAAGATACGCGGAGATCGCGACCTTCATGCGTGCAGCGCGCGCCGACCTGAGTTCCTCAGTGGACATCGCTCTCGTGGGTGTGCCGCTGGATCTTGGCGCGACTTATCGTTCCGGTGCGCGCCAAGGTCCTGCTGGGGTGCGTGAAGCATCCAGACTTATCCGGCAGGTCAATCCGACAACAGGCGTTGCGCCCTACCGGCTTGCAAACATCGCTGATGTCGGCGATGCACCGACCCATCCGCTGAGTGTCGAAAAAAGTGTCGATCTCATCCAAGAGTTCTACACAAAAGTGCACGCGGCCGGCGCCATTCCAATCTCCATTGGCGGCGACCACACGATCCCACTGCCCATCCTTCGCGCCATAGCAAAGGATGGGCCGGTTGGCCTGGTGCAGATCGACTCTCACTCTGACACCTTCGACGAATTCATGGGTACCAAGTACAACCACGCGACTTTCGTTCGCCGTGCAGTCGAGGAAGGCTTGCTCGATCCAAAACGGATTATCCAGATTGGTCTGCGTGGCACGCGCTATGGCGACGATGACATTGTGTATGGCTCGAAGGTCGGGATCCGTATGGTGACGATGGACGAGTTTGAGGACCTGGGTCGCGCAAAAGTCATCGACGAAATTAAAAGGGTTATCGGAACCAGCCCGACCTATTTTTCAATCGACATCGATGGGCTCGACCCGAAAGACGCGCCAGGAACGGGCGTTCCCGAGCCTGGCGGCATCGCGATGCGCGACGCACAAATGATCCTGCGGGGCCTTAACGGCATGAACCTCATTGGAGGTGATATCTGCGAGGTGGTGCCATCGCTTGATCCCACCGGGATTACCTGCATCAACGCAGCCAACCTCATGTTCGAACTCACCTGCCTTGCGGCTGTCGCTCATTCCGACCGCAAGTAGAACTGGTTGGCACTCCGTCCTTCAGAAACCAGGATCCAAAGGGGGCTCCATGTCCGACGAAAATGCAATCCGTGACATCGCGAACAAATATTTCGACGCGCTTTACAATGGCGACGCCGATCTGTTTGCGACGATTTTCCATCCCGCTGCTACGCTTTACAGCTTCGCAGACGCTGCGCCCGTAATCATGAATGTCGAGGACTATCTTACGATCGTGCGCGGCCGCGCATCTCCGGCTTCGCGAAACGACCCGCGGCAGGATGAAATCATCCTACTCGAGGTGCCCACGCCAACCACGGCACACCTTCGGGTGCGCGAAATCTTCCTGCCCAAGCTGTTCACTGACGAACTGACGCTCGTGAAGACGCCAGACGGTTGGGAGATCGTTGCGAAGGTCTGGCACTACACACTCATTGATAACAAAAAATAGGGCGGAAAAGCATGACCCAAGTGAAGCAAGAATCCCTCAACACAAGCGCCGAGATCTTTGGTGCATTCATCGAGCGTTCGTGGCGCTCCAACGCCGAGCGGCAGCTTGCCAAGGGAGCAGAGTTTGTCATCGGCCGGCGGGAAGGTGTGTATATGTGGGATGTCGAAGGCCAGCGCCGGCTGATCGATTGCGGAGCAGGCGGCGGAGTCCATGCATTAGGCCATCGGCATCCGAGAGTTCTGCAGGCACTTCAGAAGGCGCTCGATGATGGGCGCGATACTGGGTTGTGGTCCGTTCCCAATGCCGAATACCTCAAACTTCAGGATCGGCTGGCGGAATTGGCGCCTAAGCCATCTCTCAACAGAAGCGTCGTCACACTTTGCTCGACGCTCTCCGTCGATCTGGCGACCATGTTTGCTTTCCGGGTGACCAAGCGTCAACGCATGCTAGCCTACCGGCACGGTTACCATGGTCACACTGGCTTTGCTGCCATCGTCACTGGCTCGCCCGAAGAAGGCATTATCGATCACTACAATCTCCCCACACATGCCAGCTTCTTGGAGAACTTTGGCGATACGGAAGAGTTGGATCGCCTTCTGACGAAAGACATCGCCGCCTTTATCATTGAGCCGATGGACTATGAGACGTTTGCGCCAGCACCCAAGGGCTTCCTCGAGGCGGCTTCGAGCTTGTGCAAAGAGCGCGGGATCCTGTTCATCATCGACGAGACACGGGCAGGTCTCGGGCGTACTGGTACGCTATGGGCAACCGAGCAGTACGACATCGAGCCAGCTATGCTGATTACCGGTAAAGGCCTCTCGGGAGGCCTCTACCCGGCAAGCGCGGTGCTTATGCGAGAAGACATCTACGAACAGTGCATGAACCAACACCGCTTCGCTTATATTTCCAGCCTCGGTGGCAATGAAATCAGTTGCGTCGTGGCAGCGGAGGTGCTCGAAGTCGCATCCAGCGCGGAATTGCTTGAAAACGTTAAGTCGGTCAGCGCCTATCTTACGCAGAAGCTCGGTGAAGTCTGCCAACGCCATCCAGGCATCCTGACCAAAGTTTCGTCTTTCGGTTTGGCGATCTCGATCGGGCTCACCAGCCGTGATGCCGGGCGGGCTCTTTATCGCGAGATTTTCGCGGAGGGTGTCTTGTGCCACAGCGTGTCCGAGATCGATCCTCCTGGGCTGAAACTCTTCCCTCCGCTGGTTCTCACCAACGAACAAGCCGATGAAGTCGTCTCAGCGTTGGACAAGGCCGCCGGCATAGTTGGGCAAGGCCGGGTGCCGGCTCGCAAGTCTGCCTGATCACAGGCAGGCGCACAGCAATCTTTTTGCGCTCGAATTGATCGAAACTTTTGACCAATTAGAAGCTTATCGATCGAATTTTGGTGCAGATTGACATAAAGCCGGGTGAGAATGCTAAACAACTCATCCGGCGCCGAGGAGCAGCGATATATGGGGACGATAAAAAAAGAGGAGCCGGGTCCGTTGGTAATCCAGCGGCATTCTGTTGCGAACCAGGTGTATTTCGACCTGCGCGCTCGCATCCTTTCGGGCCAACTGCCGCAGGGTGAACGGCTTGTTGAGGCGACGATTGCCCGCTCACTCGGAATCAGCCGGGCCCCGGTACGTGAAGCCGTGAACCGCCTCATGGAAGCAGGCCTTCTAGAGAACAGGACACACTTCGGTCCCTCTGTCATCCAAATGAGCTCAGACAAAATCCGTGAGCTTTATGCGGTTCGGAACTCAATCGAGTCACTGGCAATACAAGCCGTGGCGAAGAGGCACTCGAAAGAAGATATCGCAGAGTTGCGGCGTCTCATAACCGCCATGTCCGATCGAGCTGAGGCAGAGGATCTTCCCGGTCTCGTCGAAGCGGAACTGGTCTTCCATGAGACGCTCTGGAGGATGGCTGATAACCCCTACATTCAGAAAATTGCAGGTCTGCTTTTCGATCACATGCGGCTAGCGTTGACCATCGACAACGCCTCCTATGGAAATCTTGTCGACGTCGCGCGAGAGCATGAACCGCTTGTCGAGGCGATAGAGACAGGCGATCCGGCACGGGCGAGCGAAGCACTAACGCGGCATATCATGACGTCGCTGGAGACATTCTCCAAATCGTGAAACTGGGTCTGGGGTCGCCAACATTAGCGGCGCTCAAACCATAGTTTGGCGCAATTGACTTTCGGAACAAGCGTTAAGTCCTAAAACTATAGGGTGGGACGTTGTAATTTTATTGTCGACAGTCGACAAATATGGGAGATAGCAAGTTGTTAAAGAAAAACACCGTCGGCGCGGCCATAGATCAGGCGATCGACAACGACGTCCTCATTCAAGCGTGCCAGAAGGTCGTGCAGATTGAAAGTCTGACGGGCCAGGAAGCTATGGTTGCCAGTTTTGTGGCTGAGCAGATGAGAGCCCAGCAATTCGACAAGGTCGAAATCGACCAGAATGGCAATGTGATCGGGATTGTGTTTGGCGACGACAGCGGACCGTCCGTCATGGTGAACGGTCACATCGATCACGTGCCGGTTGGTGCGATGCAGAACGCCTTTTCCGGCGAACTCGTTGATGCGTCGCGCTGGGGCGAAGAGGGTACTGCGATATTCGGCCGTGGCTCTTGCGATATGAAATGCAATGTCATTGCGGCAGTCCATGCCGTTGGCGCGCTGAAGCGCGCAGGGCTGAGGCCCGGCGGGGATGTGATCGTCGTCGCGGACATCGAAGAGGAGACGGATTCTCCAAATGGCGTAAAATCCGTCATTCAGGGCGGATTGCGAGCCGACTTCGGAATTTCCGTCGAGTCGACAAAGGGCCAAATTTACCTCGGCCACCGTGGCAAACTGGAATTTGAAGTTAAGCTTAGCGGCCGGACTTCCCATGCTTCCGAGCCGTCGAACGGCGTCAATGCCATCTACCTCTCCACGTCTTTCATCGATCAGCTCCAGCACTACGCTGAAGGTCTCAACCAAGACAACCTTCTGGGGCCTGCAACGGTCACGATCACGGGCATGCACTCCTCGCCCGACAATGGAACGGCCGTCGTTCCCGATCTCGTGACGATGCGAGTCGATCGCAGATATGTCCGCGGGGAAAGTCCAGATAGTTGCAAGACCGAAATCGCAAATATCCTTCGATCGACCAACCCCGATGGCGAAGGAACCGAATGGACCGTCGAACTGATCAATCACTATCCGCTTATGTATACATCCGAGGATAGTCCCGTTGCCCGGGCAGCGATCGTCGCTGCAGAGGATGTCGATGGTACAAAGCCTCTGATCTCCGCCTGGCGTTTTGGCGTCAATGGTACCTTCATGAATGAAGCGGGTATTCCAACCATCGGTCTCGGCCCGGGTGACGAAAACTGGGCACATACGCCTGAAGAACATATTGGGACCCGGGACATCACAGAGGCGGCTCGCAAGATCGCTCGTGCTGTGCTGGCGATAACGAAAGGCGGTGAACTCTGATGAGCACGGAAACAAAGACGCAAAAAACCACTGTAGCGGACGCCATCTTGCGATTGATGGAGACCTATGAAGTTGACACCATCTTTTCAATTCCCGGCGTACATACCGTCGACTTTTACAAATCCCTGCCCGACCGCAACATCCGCCACGTCACGCCAAGGCACGAGCAGGGAGCTGCCTTCATGGCCTATGGCTATGCGTTTGCAACTGGCCGTCCGGCTGCATGCATGCTCATCACGGGCCCAGGCGTTTTGAATGCATCGACTGGCATCGCCGAAGCATACTCGGATTCGATTCCGATGCTTGTCATCGCCTCAAATAACCTCATCGCGGAAATCGGTGTCGGTCGCGGCGCATTGCACGAAACCAAGTCGCAGTCTGCAGTGCAGGAGCAGATTTCCGCGTTCTCGCATACGCTCCTTGATGCTTCGAACGTCGAAGAGATTTTTCACAGAGCGATGTCCCTGATCGAAGTCGGGCGGCCGCGTCCTTCACTAATCGAAATCCCACGGGATTTATTGGCATCCGCTGCGCCGGTACCATCAGGAGCCAAACCAACTGTCTATCGTCCTGGGCCGCAACCTGCGGCAATAGCGGAGGCAGCAAATATGCTGCTGGACGCCAAGCGCCCTCTGATTATAGCTGGCGGCGGAGCACGATTCGCGGCCGAGAAAGTCCGCCTCTTGGCGCGCCGGCTCGGCATCCCGGTCGTAACCACCAATACCGGCAAGGGAATATTGCAGGAAGGCGATCCATTATCTCTGGGTTCCGGCTTGCCTTTCGAGGCAACTGCTAATGCGCTAGCCGAAGCGGACGTCGTGCTTGCAGTCGGTACCGAGCTCGGCGAGACCGATTTGCTCTATACCGGTCGGAGTTACAAAATAAATGGCAGGCTGATCCGTATCGATATCGATCCCAGGCAACTCACCATGAATTATCGTCCCACAATTGCAATTTTTTCGGATGCAGGCACGGCATTGGATGCACTGCTCGAAAAATGCCAGGGCGGGACAACTCCAGATGATGGTTCGGTGGAGGCAAGGGTGGCGGCAATCAACTCCAAAAATGCCAATGATGCCGGCTGGTCGGCCGAGTCGCTCAAACACAAGCTCGTCCTCGATGTTCTCGCTAAGACGCTGCAGCCGGATGCGATCATCTGCGCCGATTCCACTCAACTCGCCTATACGGGAAATCACTACTACCCCACGAGCACGCCCGGAACGTGGCTATTTCCCAATGGGTACGGCACTCTGGGAAGCGCTATGCCCGCAGCCGTCGGTGCTAAGATTGGCAAGCCCGATCGTGAAGTCCTCGCTATCGTTGGAGATGGGAGCTTCCTCTATTCGATCGAGGAATTGACGACCGCTGTAGAAAACAATCTCGCCCTACCGATAATTGTTTGGAATAATCGGGCGTACGGAGAAATTCGCGACGCAATGATCGCGTCGGGAATTCCTACTGTTGGCGTCGATCTCTACACGCCGGACTTTTTGATGATTGCCCGTGGCTTTGGTTGCCACGCGGTCCAGATCGACGATCTTGAGCAACTCGGTGACGAGTTGGCCGCGGCGTTCCGCCGCGATAAACCCACCGTTCTCCAGATCGACAGCGAAGCGGACATGTTTTCGGGGCTGGGCCGTCCATGACAACAGACGGTATCAAAGACCTTCTGGAAGGAATCGTCGGTCCGAATCATGTGTTTTCCAGCCCGGACGGACCGCGACTTGTGGTTCGACCGGGTTCGACCGAGGAGGTGTCTCGCTGCCTTGCAACCATGAACGCACAGGCAGTGCCCGTCGTGACCCTTGGAGGTATGACCGGACTTGTGGGGGGGACAGATTTGTTTGGTTCGGTGATTGGCCTGTCAACCGAACGACTGAGCAAGATCCACTCGCTTGATCCAATACGAAAGCTGTTGTTCGTCGATGCCGGCGTCAAGCTGGAGGAGATTCATCGTTTCGTTTCTGAACACGGGTTACGATATGGGGTCGATTTCGGCGCCAGGGGCAGTTGCACGATAGGCGGAAACATTGCGACGAATGCCGGTGGCAACTCGGTCGTCCGCTTCGGAATGACGCGAGCTAATATTGTGGGGCTTGAGGCTGTTCTTTCCGACGGGCGCATCCTTTCGGATATGGGTGGTCTCGTTAAGAACAATACCGGTTACGATTTGAAGCATTTATTCGTCGGATCGGAAGGAACACTTGGTGTTGTCACAAAAGCGGTTCTGAGGTTGTCGCGGCCATCATCTGACACTGCGAGCGTGCTCCTGGCTCTGAACGGTCTAGACGATGCATTGGCAGTTATGGCGACACTCGAGCACCGGTGCGGCCAGTCTTTATTATCAATGGAAATAATGTGGAACCGCTATTTCAAGACTGTAAGCAAAGCAATCTTGAAAGGTTCACCGCCGCCCCTGTCCGACGCGTTTCCAATCTACATACTTGCACAAGTCGAAGGTGTTGATGCTGATATCTCCGCACAAGACGTTCTCGTGCGTTCACTCGACGACGTCGACCTCATCCAGGAAAGCGCCCTGGCCGACTCGCGATCCGGCCAGGAGGCCTTCTGGTCTATTCGGGATGGCTCCGAATTTATTGAAACGAGCCACCCGCGCGTGCTGTCCTTCGATGTCAGCATGAGGCCACAGGATTACGCCACTTACGTGGAGAAGGTAGAGAAGCGCCTCGGGGAGGCGTTGCCGAATGCCGTGCCCTATAATTTTGGACATCTCGCAGATGGAAATGTCCATTTCATGATCGGGCATGATAATATGGTCCCTGAAGCTGATCACATAATCGAAACATGTGTGTACGAGACTTTGTCCGACTATTGGCCAACTTCGGTCTCTGCAGAGCACGGGATAGGACGGGAAAAGGCCGACCATTTATGGCGATCACGTTCTGTTGAGGAGATCGGTGTTATGAATGCGATTCGCGCAGTACTCGATCCTGTTGGCATCCTAAATCCGCACGTGCAGTATCGCACTCGTAAATAACCGTCCGCGCGCTTGCCCGCTGCGGGCTGCGGGCTGCGAGCTGCGACCGGGCACGATTGGCATACGCCGGACGTGGGGCGTGGCACACTCTCAAACCTTTGTTTGAAGCATCGGGCTCTTCACTCGCAATTGTTCCAACTATTGAAGAAGAAACAAGACGAGGGAACAATGGCAATTCAAATCGTTGGCGCTCCAGCCGAGGCCTTGAGAATAGACAATATCCACAAGAGCTTTGGCGCTCTTGAGGTCTTGAAAGGGATCTCGCTCACCGCAAGAGATCACGATGTTATTTCGATCATCGGAGCATCCGGTTCCGGGAAGAGCACTTTCCTCCGATGCACCAATCTCCTCGAGCGCCCCTCGTCTGGCTCTATCCACGTAAAGGGTGAACGTCTCCAATTGCGGTCACATCCCCATGGCGGAATGCAGGCGGCGAACAGCAAGCAACTTGCGCGGTTTCGCTCAAAGCTCGCCATGGTTTTCCAGAGCTTCAACCTTTGGCCCCACCTGACCGTGCTGGAAAACGTCATTGAAGCGCCGATTTCGGTGCTTGGCGTGCCACGGAAAGAAGCCGTTCAGCGTGCAGACGAAACACTTGCCAAAGTTGGCTTGTTTGACCGCCGTTCTTATTATCCGGCGCATCTGTCCGGGGGGCAGCAACAGAGAGCGGCCATCGCTCGCGCGCTAGCAATGAATCCCGATGTGCTATTGTTCGATGAGCCTACGTCGGCTCTCGATCCGGAACTGGTGGGTGAGGTCCTAAAGGTGATGCGCGCATTGGCCGAGGAAGGGCGGACCATGCTTGTCGTTACGCACGAGATAGCATTCGCACGTGATGTCTCCACGGAGGTCATGTATCTTCGAGACGGCCTGCTCGAGGAGCACGGACCGCCGGAAGAAGTTCTCCTCAACCCGAGATCGGAACATCTTCAAAAGTTCCTCGCGCGCTCGAGGGCCTGACGATGTTGGACCTCGTTAAGATATACCTCCCGCTGATCCTGAGCGGCACGGCCGTGACCATCGCAGTTGCGGTCCTGTCCCTCTCAGGATCACTTGCCATCGGATTGTTGGGAGCGCTGTTCAGCCTGACGGGAAGCCGGTTTTCACGAAATATCGTCACGGCATACACGACACTCATCCGGGGTGTTCCAGATCTTGTCCTGATGCTTCTGTTCTACTTCGGCGGCCAGATGCTGCTCAATCAACTAGGCGCGACGACGGGCCTTTGGGACTACGTCGAAGTGAGTGCCTTCGGGGCTGGCACAATTACGATCGCGATCATTTTTGGCGCCTACATGATTGAAACCTTCCGTGGCGCCGCACTTGCTATTCCAAAAGGGCAAATCGAGGCTGGACTGGCGTTCGGATTGTCGCGGTGGCGCCTGTTCACGCGCATCATCTGGCCGCAACTTCTAGGCTATGCGCTGCCGGGCATCGGCAACAACTGGCAGATCCTCATGAAGACCACCGCTCTAGTCTCGGTGATCGGTCTTCAGGACATGGTCTTCAATAGTTTCCAAGCCGGACGAACTACCCGTCATATGTTCGTGTTCATGGGAGTGGCGATGATCCTATATCTCATTATCACAATGATTTCCGGGGCTGTTTTTCACATCCTCACGCATCGCTATAACCCCCAACCGAAGTCCAGGTGAGACCATGTTACAGACAATCACCGACTTCAGCACCAACACATCGCCAATCGACTTCATGCTTGTTTTTGCAAACTGGGAACTCTTTGCCAAAGGATTGCTCAATACCCTCCTCTTATTCCTGTCGACGACAATAGTTGGTGCTCTCCTGGCTCTTCCGCTCGGGGTCGCCCGGGCCTACAGGGTGCCGCTCCTCAGTCCCCTCATCTTGTCGTACACCTACCTCTTCCGGGGAACGCCGCTGCTTGTGCAGACGTATCTGTTATATTATGGCGCGAGCGAGTTCGAAGTCGTACGGCAGAGCTTCTTGTGGCCCATTTTCAAGGAGGCCTGGGGTTGTGCGTTTGTCGCCTTCACGGTCAATACCGCCGCTTATGTAACCGAGATCGTGTGCGCGGGGATCCGGTCCGTACCTTCTGGCGAGATAGAAGCTGCGAAAGCATGTGGCATGCGGACAATAACGCGGTTAAGGCGGATTGTTGTTCCAAGAGCATTCAGGATCATGCTGCCGACATATTCAAACGAGGTGATCTTTGCACTCCAAGCTACCGTTGTTGCTTCTACAATTACGATTGTGGACGTTCTTGGAGCCGGTCGGACGTTGAATGGGATGTTCTACCTCGCCTACGAAGGTTTCCTTGCCGCCGCCGCAATCTACGTGGTCCTCACCTTTTGCATTGTGAGAGTTTTTGTAGTCCTCGAAGCCAGGCTCAACCGCCATCTTCAGCCAATGGTGGCGACAGCGTAAGTCGCCAGTGCCGCATCCGTCAAACCTTGGTTTTATTAATCGGCATGGCCTCTCTTTCGATGGCCGGTAAAGTTTCTATGCACCTACGTGCAAAGACAACGACAACCGAACTTTCGGAGGGAAAAATGAAAACACTTCTCGCAGTTATTCTGCTTTCTGCCACAACGTTTGCCACGGCGCACCATTCGTTTGCCGAAGATACGCTTCGTATCGCGACCGAGGGAGCATACCCGCCTTTTAACCAGCTGGAACCCGACGGCTCGTTGAGCGGGTTTGACGTCGACATCGCCAAAGCACTCTGTGCCGACATGAAGGTGACTTGCGAGTTCGTGAAGCAGGACTGGGACGGGCTCGTCCCTGGCCTGCTGGCGAAAAAGTTCGACGTGATCGCTGCCTCGATGACCATTACTGAAGATCGGAAGAAGCGCGTTGACTTTACAGAGAAGTACTACCAGACCCCGTCGCAATTCAGTTCGAAGAAGGGCTCTGGTCTAGACGTTACGCCCGATGGACTGAAAGGCAAAACCATTGGCGTTCAACGGGGAACGATTCAGTCGTGCTATCTTGAGAAACACTACGCCAACAGCGAGCTTAAAGTCTACCCGAGCCAACTGGAGGCGTTCAACGATCTCGTTGCCGGACGGGTTGACATCGTCTTTTCTGACCGCGTTGGAGCGCAGGAGCAACTTTTGAAGGGGCCAGACGGGACAAGCTATGAAGTTGTCGGGCCGCCCCAGAAGGATGCTGATTGCCTGGGGGAAGGCGTTGGACTCGCCCTCAGGAAAAACAGCGACGAACTGCGGGACAAGCTGAATACCGCAATCAAGCATATCCGCGCTGACGGCACCTATAAAGAGATCAACGCAAAATACTTCCCATTTGACCTCTACGGCGACTGAACCGCGGTCCGGGAGTCGATCGACGGCTCGGACTTGAGTGCGAGCCGTTATCGATTTAAGAAATGAAACGATTTTATGAAGAACATCACCGCAGTCGAAATACTCGAAAAACTGATCAGCTACGAATCCGTTTCTCACAGGTCCAATCTGGACATTGCTGATTATATCGCCGGTCTCTGCAAGGGCTTCGGTGGCCGGGTTGATAGCTTCCTTTCGCCGGATGGTCAAAAAGAGGCGTTACTGATCGCCTTCGGGCCGGCGGTTCCCGGTGGCGTTGTACTGTCAGGCCACATGGACGTCGTGCCGGTGACTAATCAGACATGGACCTCTGACCCTTTCCGACTACGTCTGGCCGACGGCCGTCTTTATGGCCGCGGGGCTGTCGACATGAAGGGCTTTCTCGCCTTGTGTCTGTCGGCTGCCAACGAGATGGACCTTGCCCGCCTCTCGAGGCCTCTATACCTCGCCTTCTCCTACGATGAGGAGGTTACCTGCGACGGTGTGAAGCCCATTGTCGCCTTCTTGAAAGCTCATGTTCCTGCGCCGTCGTGCGTCATCGTAGGGGAGCCGACAGAGATGCGGATTGTTGGGGCGCACAAGGGCGCTATCGACTGGAACATCCAATTCCATGGAAAAGCGGCTCACTCGAGCCTGCCCCACTTGGGATCGAATGCAATCCATGCCGCCGCACGGATAGTGCAACTCGTAGAGCAATTGGCAGAAGAGTTTTCGCGGTCCCCTAATGCTGACGCAGCATCTTTTGATGTACCCTTTGCGACCCTGTCGGTCGGTTTGATCAAGGGTGGATCCGCACCGAATGTCATAGCGTCGCACTGCGAACTCCACATTGAAGCACGCCCGCTTTTAGCAGGAGATCACGCCTACATTTTGGAGCGTATCAATAAGCTTGTTGAGGGTGACGTTCTGCCTCGATTGAGGAGGACGGCATCCGAAGCAAAGGTCACGATCAGCGAAATAGATTCGATTCCACCCCTCGTGCGTTGTGCGTCAAGCGATGCTGAACGCCTTGTTGGGAATCTGATGGGATCAAGCAACGTGGAAGCAGTGTCGTACGCTACCGAAGCCGGTTTTTTCCAGGCGGCAGGACTACCAACGGTGGTTTTCGGGCCGGGCAGCATTTCACAGGCGCATCAGCCTGACGAATTCATTAGCCAAAGTCAGTTTGAAGCGGGCGGGCGCTTTCTTGCGCAACTTCTGCGAACGCTTTACTAGCTACAACCACTCATTGATCTCGAAGTTTCCAGCAAATCTGTTCGCATTGTTGCGATGAGGACTGATTGTCGGTCCAGCTTCCTGGACACCAGATACACGGGCCAATCCACCCGAAACCGTGCTGAGTTGATCCTGCGAAGCAGCCCTTCAGTTTCCCACCGCCACGCATAGTGCTCGGGTAGGTAGCCGACGTGAAGGCCCGTGAGTATCATTTGCAACGTCGCTTCAGTATGCATTGATGACACGCTCGAATTCCAGTTCGTTTCAACCATCTCCTGTTGCTGGGTTACAAACCCCCGGCGGATAAAATCTACGCCGGTAAGGTCCTCATCTGTCGTATTCTCCAAGTCTCGCCCGAAAAGCGTGTGTTCCGAGCCGCAATAGAGCGCGATGCTCTCCGTGTGAAGTTCTTCATAGGCGAGGTCGGTAAGGTCAGTCTTGCTGCCCGTGATGCCGAGGTCGCATCGACCATCGTAAACTGCTTTTTCCACATCGTTTGACGGAACGACATTCACGGTCAGTTCCACCTCGTTGGGCCGAGCGCGAAACTTTTTAAGTGCAGAACCGAAGGGATTTCTCGGGTCTGTCGCCATGTTATCCATGAGCCATACCGAGAGTTCCCCCATAAGCTTTCCTTTCGCGCCAGCTACGGTCGACCGAAAGTTGTTCAACTCGCCAAAAAGGCGGAGCGTCGCCTCGTAGACGACTTTACCCTCCGAAGTGAGGGAAAACCCACTTGGACCGCGCGTACACAGCTTTATCCCGAACCGCGTTTCCAGATCGGAAATGTGAATAGATATTGTCGATCGGCTGAGGTTAAGTGTTTCTTCCGCCGCCGCGAAGCCATTGCATTCGGTCACCGCTTTGAAAACCTTCAACAGGCGAATGTCGATCTTATCAAGCGGCGGAATATCAAATCGCATCGTGGCTCCAAGCGCGACGAACCTATCGGCAGGTCGAAAATCCCATATACTGGTCCCATTCACGCTTCGATGGGTCGTTCGGGATACAGCCGTACTTAGCGTAGGTCATTTGGCCCTTTGAGGGCAACCTAAACTGCACGATCAGGACGGAAGTGAGCGATAAGCAGAGGATTAGGGCAATTAACACGAACCACCAGATTGGTGCCGTAGTGTTGCTTTTATCCATTTCCGTTTCCTCGGACACTCACTCTGATCCTGCTAAGAGCGCCGGCTGCTAATTATAGGCGCGGCGCGATACTCGGTACCCGATGCACTGCACTCGGCTTCAAAACTGCTTGAGATCTCTGTTGTGCCAATTATCCGTCAGCAAAAGGAAGCCGATGGTCCGTCCGTGTGCGCAAAGCTCAACCCATCCATGTACCCTACTCGCTGACTTGCTTCATGATGTTGTGTGTTCGTCAAACGTTGGTTTGGCTAAACTGTATTTCCTATATTGACCCGACTGGCTAATCCGAACCGACCGACGACCTTGTTTGACTTCGGCAACTTTAGAACGCAGCGGCTCGCTACTCGCGAGCATGAATTTTGAGGGCGGGGTGGCGACGATCTCCTCGAGGAGGCGACATTATTCGCCGAACTCTGCAACCGATCAATGTCGCAAAAACGATCGATGCCCGCCAATCGAAAGAAAATTTTTAATGGAAAATAGAACCGCAGGCTACTTCGCTCAGTACGCAGTTCCGCAAGAGGTCATTTCTTTCGTGGATCGACCAATTGGGCATTACATCGGTGGCGTAGAGGTGCATACGACCGGCGACCAGATCGACGTTATCGAACCGTTCACGGGAGAAAGACTGACCGGCGTTGTGAATGGGACGCTCTCTGATGTCGATCTGGCGGTTAACTCCGCCCGAAGCGCACTTGCCGGTCCATGGGGCAAAATGGCGCCACTTGAACGACAGCGATTGATATTGCGGCTTGCCGAGGCGATGTCGGCCGATGCAGACTTTCTCTCCCACCTTGAAGCCATCGATGTTGGCAAGGCAATATCGGAGGCCCGGTCAATCGATGTTGCCGGTGCCATTGCCAACCTTGAATATTTTGCCGGCTGGACGAGCAAGCTCGACGGTAGAACTACAAACGCCGTGGCGCTGGCGGGTGAAACACTCATGTACACTGTCAAGGAACCGGTCGGAGTGGTGGCTGCGATTGTGCCGTGGAACTTTCCTCTTCAGATCCTCTCCTGGAAGCTCGCAGCCGCACTTGCATGTGGATGCACCATTGTCTGTAAACCCTCTGAACAGACGCCGCTTTCCGCCATGCGCGTCGCGCAACTTGCGAGTTTCGTGGGTTTTCCGGCCGGCGTAATCAATATCGTCAACGGGTTTGGACATGTTATTGGTCAAGCCTTGGCAGCGCATAGGGGCGTGGACAAACTCTCATTCACAGGCTCGACGCCCGTAGGCAAAGCTGTCGGCAAGACGTCGCTGGACACGATGAAACGACTCACGCTGGAACTCGGCGGGAAGTCGCCGGTCATCGTCACCAGCAAGGCAGACTTGGACAGAGCTGCCGATGCAATTTTGGCTGGCGTCTTTCTCAACTCGGGACAGGTATGTGACGCCGGCTCACGGGTCTATGTTCACAAAAGCGTTCACGCCGAACTGATTCACAAATTGAGGGCCGGCGCTGAAAGCTTACCTATAGGCGCTGGCCTCGACCCTACCGCTAGAATTACTCCCCTTGTTTCGTCGGCACACCGGAACAAGGTGCTCGACCATATAAGTTCGGCCCAAGCGGAAGGGGCTGCCCTTGTGACCGGCGAAGTAAGCGTCCCAAGTCAACGTGTCGATGGTATTTTGCGGCCAACAATCTTTGACAATTGCTCAGATAAAATGCGCATTTTCCGCGAGGAAATCTTCGGTCCTGTCCTCGGTGTCTCACAATTCGATACTATCGATGAGGCGGTCGAGCGAGCAAATACCGGGGATTTCGGACTGGCAGCGGCAATATATTCGCAGAATATCGACGAAACAATTCAATTGTCTCGCCGCCTAAAGGCTGGAAATATTTACATAAACGCGCACGGTCTTCTAGATCCAGCGATGCCGTTTGGCGGGCTGGGCGAGTCTGGATTCGGTAAGGACATGGGGCCAGAGCAGCTCGATGGGTTTCTGTCGACGAAAAGCATTTATGTGCAAGTTGCCAACCCCTCGGCGACTGAGTGAGCATTTCCTGGAGGTGAATTGATGGAATCTCTTTTGAAACAACGTGATGCTCGGCCACTATTTTCCGACCATACGGCCGCCATTGCAAGTGAAGGATCCGCCGGTTGGGCGATTGCTGATGCTGCTGCGGATGCCTCGGGGAGGGGAGAAGATGTGGTTAGTCTTTGCCTGGGCGATACCTCCTTTGATACGCCGGATCGCATCTTGGCGACAGCTATTGCTAGCCTGCGTGGAGGCCGCACGCACTACGCGCCAGTGCCCGGCACGCCGGAACTTAGAGCCAACATTGCCGCTGCACAAACCAGGTTCGACGGCCAAGCTTGGCAAGCTGAGCAAGTGACAGTTTTTGGCGGGGCGCAAAACGCGCTTTTCGCAACTTTGATGGCGGTTGCCGGTGCGGGCGACGAAGTGCTTTACTTCGAGCCTTGGTATGCGACCTACGAAGCGACGATTCGCGCTGGCGGCGCGATCGCCAAACCCATTAAACTTTCTTTCGAGAGCCCCTCCTGCAAGCTCTCGGAACTCGCACTCATCGCTGCGATCACCGACCGAACACGAGCTATTGTTCTTAACTCGCCAAATAATCCTGGTGGATATGTTTTCGGCCGATCCGATCTCGAGGTCGTGGCGCGCGTTGCCCAGCAGTACAATTTGTGGATCATCAGCGACGAAGTTTACAGATCTGCGGTGTTTGACGACGAATACTCCTCCATCACGTCGTTTCCGGATGTGCTGGATCGGACGATCATCATCAACAGTCTATCCAAGTCACACGCAATGACAGGATGGCGCGTGGGATGGGCCTTGGCTCCGCTAGCGGCCGCTCAACACTTACAAAACCTCGCGCAGTGCATGCTGTTCGGCTCACCCACATTTATACAAGACGCTGCAGCCACCGCGCTTGAAGCAGCTGGTGATGAAGAAATGAAATATTTTTCCGGAGAATTGCGCCGCCGCCGGGATATCATGTGCAAGGCATTGTCGGCAATCCAGCGGCTGAGATTTACACGTCCAAGGGGTGGAATGTTCTGCTTTGTCGATGTCTCGGAGACTGGCCTCTCCGGCTCACACTTCGCCGAGAAACTCTTTCGTTCTGACGGCCTCGCTGTCGTTCCAGGCACTGCCTTTGGCCCCAACATGAGCGACTTTATCCGCATCTCCTTTTCCGCCTCGGAGGAGATTATCGAAAATGGGATGGAGCGGTTACGCCGCTTTTGCGCAACCCTGTGAGCCGTTCAAGGTTTTCGGCTAAACTTCGCCTGAGCGCGGTCTTGGGCCAAAGTCCAAAGCGGGCAACGAGTAGCGTTTTACCGATATCGCTCGCGGCTTTGGCCGGCTAACGGATCAAATATTCAACAACGCGACACGTGACTTCCGCCGTATTCATTTAAGGAGAGAACTTTGACCGCCATCGATTTAGCATCGAAACTGAAGGACCCAGGGTTGCTTAGCGACAAAGCTCTAATCGCGGGGCGGTGGGTTAGCGCTCGCAACGGAGCAACGTTTAACATTGTCGATCCAGCTACAGGTCAGAAGATTGCAGCAGTTCCGGATCTCGGCGTCGACGAAGTAAGTCAGGCAATCGACGCCGCGCATCGCGCGCAGAGGCCATGGGCAAAAGTCACAGCGAAGCAGCGCTCATTCATTTTGCGTAAGTTGTTTGATCTGGTTGTGTCAAATGTTGACGACCTAGCAACTATCTTGACTGCGGAGATGGGCAAACCTCTGCAGGAAGCAAGGACAGAGATTCTGTACGGAGCTGCCTATATTGAGTGGTTTGCCGAGGAAGCCAAACGCATCAATGGCGATGTAATCCCTGGTCACCAGGAGGACAAACGAATCCTTGTTTTGAAGAGGCCTGTCGGTGTCGTCGGCGCTATCACCCCTTGGAATTTCCCGAGTGCCATGCTTGCGCGCAAGCTCGCGCCCGCCCTATCTGTTGGCTGTTCGCTAGTCGCGAAGCCTGCCGCGCAGACGCCGCTTTCAGCACTTGCACTTGGCGTTCTCGCGGAGCGAGCCGGCATTCCGCCAGGTGTTCTCAACGTAATCACATCGACAGATGCTGCGATGGTCGGAGCGACGTTTTGCGCCAACGAGTTGGTGAGAAAGATTTCGTTCACAGGCTCAACGAACGTGGGCCGTATGTTGATGCGGCAGGGGGCCGACCAGATAAAAAAGCTGAGCCTGGAGCTTGGAGGCAATGCGCCGTTTATCGTGTTCGACGATGCGAATGTCGATGATGCAGTGGAGGGCGCCATTGCTGCCAAATTCAGGAATGCTGGGCAGACTTGTGTCTGCGCCAATCGTATCTATGTCCAAACCGGTGTTTATAAGGAGTTTTCCGAAAAACTTGCTAGACGGGTTGCCGGGCTGAAGGTTGGCAATGGATTTGCCGAGGGATCTGAAATCGGTCCACTTATCGACGGCAATGCAGTAAACAAAGTCAAAGAACATCTAGAGAATGCGCTGTCACTAGGCGCGAGTATTACTGTCGGTGGGTATTCCCACGAACAGGGGGAGCAGTTTTTCTCCCCGACAGTTCTGATCGGTGTGACCTCTGAAATGAAAGTTGCATGCGAAGAGACCTTCGGTCCACTCGCGCCACTTTTTTCATTCGACACGGAGGAGGAGGTTATTCAGATGGCGAATAACACTGAGTTCGGTCTTGCCGGTTACTTTTATTCTCGTGACCTCTCTCGTATCTTCCGCGTCGCCGAAGAGCTGGAAACCGGCATGGTCGGTGTGAACACCGGGCTTATCTCCACTGAAATGGCTCCGTTCGGCGGAATCAAGCAATCTGGTCTCGGCCGCGAAGGGTCTAAATATGGAGCAGATGATTATATCGACATCAAATACATCTGCTTAAGTCTCGCCTGAGGTACGGACGATTGACATGCTCCGGCTCAATCGTCGGACCATGTTTGCATCTATCGCACGTCACACGTTAGCTCAACGCAGGACCGAACTCTGCGCGAGCCAAGGAACCGATTCTCCGAATTGCTCAGCTCCAATGAACGGTCTTTCCAAACGTCAAGTTCCATAAGTCATATTATGCAATCTAGGGTTGATTTTTACCGCTTATAATAATAAACGTCGAGGGGCTCACGTGACCTGTTCCACCTGACCACCAAAACGGAGTGATAAAATGCAGCAATGGCTGGACAAGCTGACCGATCTCGCGGCGATACAAGGCGACGAAAGCATCCTCACGCAAGGCCTTTCCGACCTCACCCAGCATTTCGGCTTCACCGGCTACGCCTATCTCCACATCCAGCACAAGCACATCATCGCAGTCACCAATTATCATCGCGAGTGGCGGTCGACGTATTTCGAGAAGAACTTCGACAAGCTCGATCCGGTCGTCAAACGCGCGAGGTCCAGAAAGCATGTTTTTGCGTGGTCCGGCGAACAGGATCGCGCGAGGCAATCGAAGGACGAGCGTGCTTTCTACGCGCATGCTGCCGATTTCGGCATCCGCTCCGGGGTCACCGTTCCGATCAAGACCGCCAACGGCTCGATGTCGATGTTCACCTTAGCGTCAGAACGGCCAGCAATCGATCTAGACCGTGAGATCGACGCGGTTGCAGCCGCGGCTGCCGTCGGACAGCTCCATGCCCGCATCTCGTTCCTTCAAACCACTCCGACTGTGGAAGATGCCGCCTGGCTCGATCCGAAAGAGGCGACTTATCTCAGATGGATCGCCGTCGGCATGACGATGGAGGAGATTGCTGATGTGGAGGGCGTGAAATACAACAGCGTCCGCGTCAAGCTTCGCGAGGCAATGAAGCGCTTCGATGTCAGGAGCAAGGCCCATCTCACCGCGCTCGCAATTCGCAGAAAGCTGATGTGAAGGCCGTGGCCAACTCCACTCGATCTGTTGGCGAACAAGGCTTGACCTAAAAAAACCGGATCAGTTCGCGGCCACCTTCGGAATGTAGCCGAGAACCCCCACGAGCGTGTTGACCGCGCTCATCTGTGCATGCATCTCGATCATTGCTTCGATGTATTCGAGATGCTGAACGCCGCCAGTGGCTTTTCCAGTCCTGTAGTCGTCGGGCAATGCCTGGAACAACTGATCCGCCCTCTCTAGGAGTTGCCTATGGAGCCGGATGGCATTGACCGTCAGCGTCTCGACGTCTGCCTTGGTGAGGCTGCACGTCAGCCCGATTACCGGGCGCAGTTCACATGTGTCCGACACTGCTGACTCTTTCAAATCCATTAGTGATCCAACCCTTAGATTTTGTCCGCGGTGCGCCCCCGCAAACGTTAATCTTCTGATCCCAAGCCGGGGGTTGGAAACCGTCCTAGACAGTCCTGAGACCTTTAGCACCGAGGCGCCTGGACATACGTCACAGGCCCCCGGCCAAATGGTCAGAGGATTCTGGCGCCGTATCGGCCGGCGCCAACCGCTAGGAAGGGTTTCCACACCCCCGGGCAGCGCGTACTGCCCTGCCCGTTCTTATAATGGGCGAATGCTGTTTTCGCTAGGGCGATCGATGAACAATTGCGGCAGATCTGCAGATACGGCGACGTCAGCGCTTTGCGCCAATGCCGGACAGGTCGATCCTGATCCCTGCTTTGTTGGGATCGGATCCCGACGCTTCGGCTGGCGTTTCGGACTTAGCCTCATCCTCCGAAAGACCGGCTTGCGTTCCGGCGCCATCGCGCCGCACCGGCTCCGGCTGGGCGAGCTTTACATTGCCTGGATCGTCCGCCCGAAACACCGCCGTTCCTTCGAAATATCCCGTCTGCCAGGCGATGATCGCATCGTCGAACACTTGCGGCAGGACTTGCCTCTCGGTCGGGTTGCCGTACCATTTGGTCACGATCCGATAAACCTTGGCGAACAACGCGGTGCCCATGCGGATGTTCTCGCAAGCATCGACCAGGTCCGGTTTCAGCTGGCCCGCCTCCATGATGCCGAGCCCGGCGGGATATTGTGTGATCCCGACGCGAACGGTATTGCGACCGAGGTTGTCTCGTATCAGCGCCAACGCCTCCTCGGCGGTCTTCGGCCTGGGCACGAGCACCACCCGGTTTCCGGAGCGGACCGTGACCTCGAGCGGGTCCGGTGCCCCTGCCCGATCGATGAACTGTTCGACGATCGCCGGCTTCAGGCCGGGATCGCTGCATTCCTTGATGAGGGCGGCATCGACCATCGCAAACAATTCCTTATCTGTTGAAAGCCGTGACGACGGACAGTCCGAACAGCTTTGCCCAAGCGATCACGCTCGCGTTCTGAATGGCGACGATAGACGTTCCTGCGGTCCACCATCCATTGCCCGGGGCAACGATTGCGCTGGGGGAATGCAGCATCGACTGCAGGACCGGCCAGAGGAGGAGCTGTTCGTAGCAGATCAGCGCGGCGAGCTTCTGGCCGTCGCTTTGCACAACTGGATTGCCGAAGAGGTTGGCGCGGGCTCCTCCGCCGCCCTGCCCGGTCCATGCCCGCCATGGCTGCCACATGGAAACCGGGACCGGCATGCGTTCGCGATAGAGAATTCGAGCTTCGTCAGCCGAAACCTTCACCATGACATTGTCGTAGCCGCCCGGATCGATGACGGCCGCGCCGGCGATCACAGTGAGCTCCGAGCCTCGCAAGCCTTGGCTCCAGAGCTTTGCCACCGTCGGCGTCCAGAAGCCCAGCGCACTTTCGGGAAGAACGATGAACCGGGTTTTCACTGATGCCGCCGCGCGCACCGTTGCGATCAGGTCACGGTGATAGTCGAGCGAGCCGTCTCGTCCGAGTTTCTCACCCTGTTCGAGGTCGACGCCCTTCCATCCCTCGGGTACATTCGGTGATGTCCATGTAGCGGCGGACCAGAGCCAGAATCCTCCCAGGGCGATGGCGGCAGCCGGCCAATATTGCGATGTCATCATCGCGAGGCCGGCTGTCATCGCGACCAGCCCCCACCATCCCCATCCCGGAAAGAGTACGCCTGCAGCGGTCAGCGGATGTGCCCAGCCGGTGATGCCGAGGGGCGGCAGGCCTAAGAGCATCGCCGCCGCCAGATAGCGCCCCGCCATTGCCATTCCCGTTCGACCTACTCCCGGACACTTGCCTTCCGGTCGCGCCTTCCAGAGCGCCGCATGCACGCAGGCGAAGGAGAGCGAAGCAGCTGTCCAGAGCAGAAGCCCAGGCCAGAGATCGGCGGCATAGAAGTTGGCGACGCCCTGCGGCAACCCACGCGACGCAGCCAGAAAATATCCGGCCGACACGAGCACCGCCGTCAGCCGCGACGGCGACATCGCCCAGAGCGTCGGAAACAACACAGCGACTGGAATGGCCAGAACATGACCGCTCCAGGCCGTCCAGCCGTAAGCGACAGATACGGCGATGAGCAGGCAGGATCGCCGCCATTTATGGATCGAAAGTGAGGACCGGCCGCGCCAGGCCGAGAAGGCCCGTGTCGGGAACCGGCCCGAAATACCGACTATCATAGGAGCTCGCAAAGGATGAGTGAAGAAACAGATTTCTCAGTGGCACGATGCCGGTTCTGAACGGTGTGATTGGCCTGCCCTCGCCATCGCTCGCTCGAACGATCGATGAGGCGAGAGGCCTACCGTCGACAGTGACATTTGCGCCTATTTTCACATGCTGTCCGGGAAGCGCCGCCACTGTCTTGATCAGCGGCGCAAAGCCACTGGGGCAGAGGCCACGCCTGACATAGCCGCGGCGCCGTGCCTCCTCGAATGACGGGGTCGCCGGTGGGCAGATGAACACGAGATCGCCGACCTCGATCGGACGCTGCAGGGCTACGATACGCCAGAGCCCAAGCGGCTCGCTCGGCGTCAGGTTCAACCGAAAGCCGCCCATATATGCGACTGCCGCTAGACCAGCGATCGCCCCGCCCGCGCCGGCCAGGAACAGGAGAAGCCGCCGCCTCATTGTTTCATCACCGGCGTCTGGCGCGGGGCGAGACGCAAATCCTCGGCCTGCCGCAGGGTCTGGACGGTGCGCTCGTGAGCGGCGAGCTGCTGGGACGCGCGCATGATCGGCCAGGCCTCTGTCAGACGCTCCTTCTGCTCGGGCTGCTTCCCTTCGGAGAGTTTGTCGAAGAGCTTTCCGGAGGGTTCGCGCGCGGCATTGGTGAGCAAGGTACGCTCGCCGAAGCGTGAGGTGATGGCTTGGTTGAACACGTCGATCTCAGTCTTAGTTTCGCGATTGCTGAGTGCATAGGCCATGGCCGCCGGCAGATCGTTGCGGTCGATCGCATCACGCACGCGCTCCAGCACCACATGTGCTGCCGGCGACAACGCCGGGATGTCGATCGACACGCGCTGACGCAAAACCTGCTCGTCAGCCTGCAGCCGCTGCACGGCGGTCTCGCGCATCCTCAGATACTGCTCAAGATCGCGCTTAAGGGCCGGAACATTGAGGTCTGCAACGCGACGGTCCTCGCGCTCAGTCTTGCTGGCTAGAATGCCGGTCTTGCCCCTCAGCGGTCCGATCGACGCCGGGGCGGTCGTTAGCGTCTGAAGCGCCAGTTTGGCCGTTACCTTATCCACTAGCACCGCATCGAAGTTCATCGCCCGGAAGGCAGTCTCGGGATCGGCAAAGACGTAAGCAAAACGGGTCGAAACCTCTTCCCATTGTTGTCTGAGGGCTGGATCGGTGTCGAGCTTTTGCTCCACCGTATCGGCGACGGAACCGGAAAATGTTTTGATGCCTGCGACCATGGGCGCGGCCTCCTTCATTGTTTGGGTTTTCGGGGGATGGTGCAGACCGAGACGTTCTGCAAAGACTGCAAGGCGCTGGCCAAGCTCGACCAATTTCGTCTTCTGGCGCAGCGTCCAGTCGAGCCGGTCGCGCAGCAATGTTCGCGCCACCTGAACGATGTGCAGGCCACGGTTTTCCGCAAAGCGGAGCGCCTCGCGATAGAGCTGGCCACGCTCGTAATCGAGCGTCGTCTCCTTGGCGTTCTTTCGGGAAAGAACCTTGGAAAGCCCACCATTGAAGGCGAAGGACCGGGTCCCGTAATAGAGTTGGAGATCCTCGCGGTGGCGGGTCATCGCCACGTAGGTGAGATGCCGGTCGAGCGAGAGCGACGCCAGCACTTTCACTCGGTCGACAGTGGCGCCCTGAGACTTGTGAATGGTCGTTGCATAGCCGTGATCGAGATTCCTGTAGAAGCGTTGTTCGACTACGACATGCCGGCGATGCTCGCCTTCGCCGGTCACAGCGACGATGCGGTTTGGCGCGGCCTCGACCACGTGGCCGATCATGCCGTTCTTGACGCCGAGCGAGGTTTCGTTCTTCAGGAAGACGATCTGGTCACCGGCGTCGAACTGGCGGATGCCGTCAGCCGTTATGAACGAGTGACCCTCACCGACAACGCCGCGTTCGACCAGCTTTTCGCGCGCCATGACGTTCAACATGCGTACGTCACGGCGCAGATGCGCGAGGATCAATGTTGTCTTTGCCTGATCGTAATCGTGGTTCCAGTCACCGATCAGCCGCTCGACTGCTTCGGCCTTGAGGCGCGTTCCGGTGATCCTCGTATTGGCATCATAAGCGGTCAGCGCCTTTTCCACGTTGCCCCGAGCCAGATCGAGCGACGCCTTGCGCATCCAGTCCTCGCGCTGGCGATAGATTGTCTCGAGTTCGGCATAACCGACGCGGTCAACGACGGCGCGGAAGGCAGCGCCCGCCTCGATCGGCTGGAGCTGTTCGGGATCGCCGACCAGAACGATCTTGGCGCCTGCCCTGACGACGGCATCGACAAAGCCGGCCATCTGTTTTGAGGCGACCATACCTGCTTCGTCCATGACGAAGACGGTTTTGTCATCAAGAACGTCACGACCACGGTTCCAACGCAGTTCCCACGACGCGAGCGTGCGGCTCTGGATCCCGGCTTCCTTTTCCAGCCCCTCCGCCGCTTTGCCGGCAAGCGCGCCTCCGACGACACGATATCCGGCCAGTTCCCACGCCTCGCGGGCAGCCTTCATCATCGTGGTCTTGCCGGCGCCGGCGCGTCCAACGACGGCCGCGATCCGGGCGGGGCTGGCAATCCGCTCGATCGCGGTTTTCTGCTCCTGCGACAACCGTTCATGCCGCCGGAACGTTGCGGCCAGATCTGCTTCCGAGACAGCATGACCGTCCCGGTTCGACAGCCATAACGCCTGCCGCACCATCGTCGCTTCCAGCCGGATCATTGCCTGTGTCGAATAACGGGCCGGCACCTTTTCTCCGGTCGCGAACTCGATCGTGTCGCGCTGCAAACGCAAGACTTCCGGGTTCAGGATGATGCGTAACATCAGTTGCTGGAAGACAGTCGGGTCATCGACATAACGATGCAGAACCTTGGCGACATCGCGTTCATCGAAAACGCTCTTTTCCCGCGTGATCACGTCGAGCACGATGGCTGGATTGTTCAGAATGCGGCGGGTGTTTTCCGAGCGGCGTTCTTCGTTCAGCTCGATCCGTTCGAGCTCCGGACGAACACCCTGTTGCTCTGCCTTGCGTTCGATCGCCTTGGCGCCGACACCAAGATGGATGGTGGGCTCAAGATCAATGCCCTGCTTGTCGTAAGACCGGCCATCGATGCGTAGATCGATGCCGCCAAGCGCCAGATGGTGGTTCAGCCGTTCGAACCAGCCATCGCGCAGGACGTTGAAATCCTCCGTCGAACCGGCCCAGAGTTCATAGAGGATTTTGCCGGATTTGGTTCTGACCGGCTGACCGTCGTCCCCGGTGACGGCGACCTTCTTCGACCCGAACCCGTCCTCGGTCAGAGGGCGCAAGGTGGTCATCAGGTGGATATGCGGGTTGCCGGGATTGTCGTGATAAACCCAGTCGGCGATCATGCCCTTGGCAAGGATGTGTTTCTCCACAAAATCTCTGACCAGGGCGATGTTCTGCTCCGGCGACAGCTCCAGCGGCAGGGCAATGGTCAGGTCGCGGGCGAGTTGTGCATCGGAACGCTTCTCGAAAGCTTCGACCCTGTTCCAGAAGGCTTCAACGGCCCCCGACACAGATCGATCGGCAATAAGGCTGCGCACCCATTTCGGGGCATCTGTCGGGAGCATGAACTCCTCATGCAGCAAGCCGTGCTTGCGGGTGTAGTCGATGGTGCGGGCCTCACGCTCGTATTCCATCTTGGCGCAGTGCCGGTAGGCCGCAGACAGCACCACGCTGCGGCCTGAGCCGCGGCTGACGATGCTGGCTGAGAAATGGGCGATGGCCACGGCGGTAAAAGCTCCCGGTTCGAACGTCGTTCGTCCGGAGCGGTCAGGCCACAGTCGGCCCTTACCCAGGCCTTTGCGCAAGGCGTCGCATCGCGACGTATAATTGCGCCCTTGGATCCGCTCCTTCGGAACGGCGGGATCATCCTCCAAAGTGTCGGCTTTGCCGACGTGCAGATCTGCACATTCCTTCGGAAGTGCTTTTGAGGAAATCTTGCAGCGAGACAAACGCCGCAAGATTTCCAGGGAGATGCGACCGGAATGAAGAAACCATCATCGAAGATCAGGGAAGAAATCGCCAGATTGCAGGATCAGCTGAGACAAGCCGAGACACGCGAGGCCGAGCGCATCG
Organism: Pararhizobium qamdonense; assembly: GCF_029277445.1. Taxonomy (NCBI): domain Bacteria; kingdom Pseudomonadati; phylum Pseudomonadota; class Alphaproteobacteria; order Hyphomicrobiales; family Rhizobiaceae; genus Pararhizobium; species Pararhizobium qamdonense. The sequence goes on from NZ_CP119569.1 coordinate 182,559, forward strand.
GCCGGATCGCGCTGAAGGCCGGTCTCGGTGAGATCGAGATCGAGGAGACCGAACTACAGGTGGTGTTCGAGGAGATTGCAGGGCGGTTTCGCGGAGGTAAGGCGGCTTCGACCGGGAAGAGAAATGCCGGTGACGGCAGGACCGCAGGCGAGACAGTCACGACGATCGAGACTGGGACTGCTGCGGGCAGCGGTCGTGAGGCTTGAACGCATGGCCCGTACGATAACGACCGACGCCCGCAAGAAAGACACCCGCGAGAAAATCGAGCTCGGTGGCCTGATCGTCAAAGCAGGACTGCGCTACGAGAAGCGGGCGCTGCTGCTGGGGCTGCTGATTGATGCAGCCAAACGAACCAAAGGCAATGAGGCGGAGCGTGCGCGACTGACCACGATCGGTGCGGAGGCATTCGGTCATGACGGCGAATAGACTTTTGCTGTCGATCATGCCGGCGGTCATCATCATCGCAATCATGTTCGCGACCTCCGGCCTGGAACACCGGCTCGCGGGCTTTGGATCTTTCGCGCAGACAAAGCTCTTGCTCGGGCGCGCCGGTTTCGCCCTCCCCTACGTTGCGGCAGCCGCAATCGGGGTGATTGCGCTGTTTGCCGTAAATGGATCGTCCAATATCAAGGCAGCCGCACTTAGCGTGCTTGCCGGAAACAGTGCGGTCATCGTCATCGCAGTTGCCCGGGAAGCAATCCGGCTCGCGGGTATCGCCAGCAGCTTGCCAGCGGGACAATCAGTTCTCGCTTATACCGATCCGGCGACGATGGTCGGCGCCAGCGCCTCACTGTTCGGCGGGGTGTTTGCGTTGCGCGTCGCAATCAAAGGCAACGCCGCATTTGCACAGGCCGGACCAACGCGGATCGGTGGGAAACGTGCCGTGCATGGCGATGCCAACTGGATGGCCATGCAGGAGGCCGGAAAACTGTTTCCCGATGCGGGAGGCTTCGTCGTCGGCGAGCGATACCGCGTCGATCGCGACAGTGTCGCGGCCGTGGCGTTCCGTACTGACAATCCGCAGAGCTGGGGTGCCGGCGGCAAGTCGCCGCTGCTCTGCTTCGACGGTTCTTTTGGCTCTTCGCACGGCATCGTCTTTGCCGGGTCGGGCGGTTTCAAGACGACATCCGTGACCATCCCGACTGCGCTCAAATGGGGCAGCGGGCTCGTCGTGCTCGATCCGTCGAGCGAGGTCGCGCCGATGGTCGTTGAGCATCGGCGCAAGGCTGGCCGCAAGGTAATCGTGCTCGATCCCGGCGACCCTGCGACCGGCTTCAATGCCCTCGACTGGATCGGCCGGTTCGGCGGTACCAAGGAAGAGGACATCGTCGCGGTCGCGACATGGATCATGACCGACAATGCACGGGCGGCCTCGGCACGCGACGACTTCTTCCGCGCATCGGCCATGCAGTTGCTGACCGCGCTGATCGCCGATGTCTGCTTGTCCGGGCATACCGACGCAAAAGACCAGACGCTGCGCCGTGTCCGGTCAAACCTCTCCGAGCCTGAGCCGAAACTGCGTGAGCGGCTGACGCGGATTTACGAACAGTCGGAATCCACTTTCGTGCGCGAGAACGTCGCCGTATTCGTCAACATGACGCCGGAGACCTTCAGCGGCGTTTACGCCAATGCGGTCAAGGAGACGCACTGGCTCTCCTATACGAACTATGCCGCCCTCGTGTCCGGCGACAGTTTCTCGACCGACGAGCTGGCAACTGGCGTCACCGATATCTTCATCGCACTTGACCTGAAGGTCCTGGAGTCGCATCCGGGATTGGCACGCGTGGTGATCGGCTCCTTCCTCAATGCGATTTACAATCGCAATGGCGAGGTTGCGGGCCGCACCCTGTTTCTGCTGGATGAGGTGGCGCGCCTTGGCTATTTGCGCATTCTTGAGACGGCCCGTGACGCCGGACGCAAGTACGGCATCAGCCTGGCGCTGATCTTTCAGTCCATCGGGCAAATGCGCGAGGCCTATGGCGGTCGTGACGCCAGCTCGAAATGGTTCGAGTCTGCATCATGGATTTCGTTCGCGGCCATCAACGACCCGGAAACGGCCGAATACATATCCAAGCGATGCGGCGACACCACGGTCGAGGTCGACCAGACGAACCGTTCTTCCGGAATGAAGGGATCGTCACGCTCACGGTCGAAGCAACTCACCCGCCGCCCGCTGATCTTGCCGCACGAAGTGCTGCGCATGCGCGGTGATGAACAGATCGTCTTTACCGCGGGCAATGCACCGCTGCGCTGCGGTCGGGCCATCTGGTTCAGGCGGAAGGATATGAGCGCGTCCGTCGGCGAAAACCGGTTTCACAGGCAAGCCATAAAAGGGTCGGAAGCCAATGAGACGGATCCCGCGCCCGAGAATTAAGGAGACGAGAATTTGAGAATTTTGCCGGCCGTCGCCGCCCTATCCGCCATGGTCATCTGCCTCGTTGCATCTGCGGCGTCAGCACAGCAGCCGAAGAGCTCGAGCTCAGCGTTTTCAGTTTGCGGAAGCGGGCAACGGATCACCTGCGTGGTGGATGGCGATACCTTCTGGTTTCGAGGTGAAAAGATCCGGATTGCCGACATCGACACGCCGGAGCTCAGCCCGCCGAGATGCGAGCGTGAACGCGAGCGTGGCCTTGCGGCGAAACAGCGTCTGCTCGACATCCTCAATTCGGGTCCACTCTCGTTCGAGATTGGCGCCAGAGAAGAAGACCGCTTTGGCCGAAAGCTCAGGATCGTCTACCGGGACCGGCGATCGGTCGGCGATATTCTCATCGCCGAAGGCTTGGCTCGGAAGTGGGAAGGATCACGCCGGAGCTGGTGCGAATGATCCGAAACAAATGGATCAACATTGTGAATCGATAATGCCCATCCGATTCAAAACTCTCATTGGACGGCAGATTCCGAACGCGCAATTCTGCTCTTATGATCACGCAGCCCTACCACCTCTATGTCGAGCGCATCGCGCCTGAAAAGAACATGGCGCGCTTTTACGCGCTTGCTGTGCAGCCGACATTGTTCGGGGAGGTGTCGCTGGTGCGCGCCTGGGGCCGGATTGGAACGCGCGGGCAGCAGATGGTGCATCTGTTCGACAGCGAAAGCCAGGCCATCAACCTGTTCCTCGACGTCCTTCGCGAAAAGCGCAAACGAGGCTACAAGCCGAAACCACATGTGGACATCAAGCGGATCTGACCCTCGCCCCCATACTCGCCGATGACAATCCGGTCATAAGCTGACACGTTTTCATCTTTGACAAAGATGCGAGGAATTCCATGACCACCACCAATGAAATTGCCGACAAGATCGCAACCGACAATGGCCTGACGAAGGTTCAGGCCAAAGGCATTGTCGAGGCCGTGTTCCAGGCCATCGCCGATGCCGCAGGCTCCGACGCAGAAACCTCGATCCCTGGCTTGGGCAAATTTAAAGTGAAGGCTTCGCCCGAGCGCGAGGGTCGCAATCCTGCGACCGGAGAGAAGATGACGGTGGCGGCTTCGAAGAAACTGACCTTTGCGCCTGCCAAGGCGCTCAAGGATGCACTGAACAAGTGATCCTTGATGTGGAGAGCCCCGCCTTGCGGCGGGGCATCCGGTATTAGTCCCGGTTCGACCGGGACCAGATGAGGGAGAGGCCTTCCTCGCCTTCGACCTCGATCAGCGTGGCGTAGATCGGGGCCGGGAAGCTCGGGTCATCGAGCTTGACCGAGAGATAGTCGCGGCCTTCATTCGAGGTCTTCTTCCAGGCTGCGCCGAATTCGACCGTAGCCCCGGCGAGGATGCGGTAGTCAGGGCCCTTTTCGGAAGTGCGCTCGACGGCGCGGATGGTTGCCTTGACGTTGAGGTTGAGCGTTTTGATGGTGCCGGAGAAGCCGTTGCTGGAAGTGGTGAAAGAGCCGATGGTTGCCATTGTCGTATTCCTTTTCGGTTGTTCGGGCCGCGTCCATCGCGGCCTCATATGAGGAGCCACTCGTCAAGCTACGGTTTCGAGCTGTGAGTGGCTGGTTTTCGTGACGCCCCGCAGGTGTAGGGCGTCACGTTGGGAGGGGTTAGTCGCCGGACCGGCGGTTCGGCCGCGACCAGATGAGGCTGAAGGCCTTGCCATCTTCGTCTTCGACCAGATTTGCGTAGAGCGGAGCCGTGAAGCTCGGGTCGTCGAGTTTGAGACCGAGGTAGTTGCGGCCCTCGTTGGACTGCTTGGACCAGGCGGCTCCGATTTCGATCCGGCCGACGAAGACGCGGTGGCTGGGAGCGTTTTCGCCGCTGGAGCGCGTATCGGAAACGATGCGGACGTTTTTGGTCTGGAGGGAAAGAGTGACGATCTCGCCGCTGAAGTCGTTGCCCGATTGTTGGAAGGTTCCGATGGTAGCCATTGTCATTCTCCTGACTGAGTTTGCCGAAGCCGCCCCTTGCGGCCTCGATAGCGGTCGTAAGACGCCAATCAGGCCGACTGCATCCCAAGGGCCGCAGCGCTAAGCGTAGGACGGCGAAAGCCGGACTTGTTGCCTCGCGAGGAATGCGGCGACGACGCAGGGGAAGAAGTTCGGCGAAGCCGTTGCAGGATCAGGACAGATTGGCGTCAGACCAGCCTGAAGAGAGGTCGCAAGGGGCCGCTCCGGACACCGGTCTCTCACGAGAACGATGCTGGACAACGATCTTCCAACCATGGACCGGCACTGGTGGCGCATCGAATTCGCCTTTAGAACCTTCGGTCTGAGCCCGTTTCTTGATCCGCGCGCCCTGCACGTATCAACCTCATATCCGGTCGCCGTTTCAACGGCCGCACCACAATCCCGCCTACGGCGGCTAGGGCTCAGGAGGACGAGACCATTCTCGATGACGGCATTTGAAGCCAAGCCGCGATGCGGTCGTCCACCTGGTTCCGGCGAGGCTGATCAGGCCTGTGCCGAACTGGTATGCGCTTAAACGGTCACGGTCTGACCACCGCGCCCTCGATCACGACGCCCGCGCTGGCATATTTCCACAACGCCACAACCAGCTTGCGCGCCAGTGCCGTGATCATCACCTTCTTGAAGCGGCCGCCATTTTGCGCGACTCGTTCATTGAACCAACGGCTGAGCGTTGAGGCGGGCTGATGCCTCAACCAAAGCCAGGCCATCTCCAACAGGGTCGATCTAAGCCGAGGGTTCCCGGACTTGCCAATGCCCTGCTCCCGGTCAATCGATCCGCTCTGCCAAGGCGTTGGCGCAAGCCCCGCGTAGGCGGCGACTTGCCGCCGATTGTCGAACCGTCGAAACAAGCCCTCACCCCAAAGGACTGCAGCAAACTCTGGCCCGATACCCACGACCTTCGACAGCAATACCACTTCGCGAGCCGACTGCCGTTCCTCCGCAAGCATGTCGTCACGTTCTGCCTCAACCTCCTTGATCTGGTCGATCAGCAGGTCCATGCGGGTCATCTCGCGCAAGACCTGCCGTTTCATGTGTAGCGGCAAAGCTCGCCCATCGCCCGTACGAAGCGTCTCCAACTGTTCGCGGCGATCACGTCGCAGGGGATCGTAGCCAGTGATCCCCTGCGAGAAGAGCAGACCCTTGATACGGTTGCTGTGTCGAATACGCTCTTCCATCAGAACTTTCCGCTCCCGGACGATGCGACGGCGATCTTCTTCATCCGGGGTCGGCACGCGCAACATCGAGCAGACCCGCGGCTCTCCCCGCTTGAAGGCGAGCAACGCTCGGATCAAACTCTCGCCGTCTAATCTATCGGTCTTCACCCGCCGCTTGCGTCGTGATGTTGCAATGGAGGCCGCGTCAACGACATGGCTCTCGTAGCCCTCTGCCGTCAGCGCGCGGTGGACCCAGAATCCATCGAGGCCGGCCTCCTGTATAATGACGAACGGATAATCGGAGCCGGTTCGGTCGTACGCCCTTCGCCGCAACATAGTGAGTTGGGCAAAAAGGCCGGTGATATCGCCACCGGCAATAATGTGACGAGACATCTTCTCACCGGCGCCGGGTGACATCGAGGTCAGTAGCCACGTCTTTTTGCTCAATTCGATCGAGGTGAAAATCGCCCCGAGCTCTCTTTGGGGAGTTCCTGCTGCATAAACACCATCCTGCGACATCGTCCTGCTCCTTTCTGCAACGGCATTGACGTCAACCAGATCAAAACAGATCGCCGCCATTACTCATAGGATCTCGATGGCAGTCGACAGGACCGGGGACGATCGACCTGCACCTGAAGGGCCGAAACGGAGTGGAGGACGGCCAAGGGAGAGGCTTTCTTGCCTCGCGAGGAATGGGCGCTTCAGCGCACAGGGGAAGAAAACGATCCGGCCGTTGCGGATGCCGATCGAGACGAGCTTCGCGAGGCGGTCTTTGGTCAGACATGCCCCATCGAGACCGCAGTGGACTTGGCCAGCTTGGCGGATCAAGGCATACGACTATGCGTCATCTGCGCGTGATCGAAGTAACTTGCATCGCTGAGCGCCCAACCACCCTGATCGAAAGCTAAAGTCAAATGCCACGCTTGCTGACAAGACATCTGCACCCAGGACTGAAACCCATTCCGCCCGGGGGGCCGAACGCTGGCTGAATGGCGGCCGAGACGGTGGCATGCTTTCCGAACTTCAGGATTTCTGCCGCGCTACCCACGGATGCTGCAGATTGCATCGAGCGCCAGCACGTGGCGCCCGGTCTCTCGTCGTTGGCACGGCTTCAACCGAGCCACCTGCCTCGGCGACTACAACTGCTTGTCGGTGACCGTCGCAAGCGGTGCGGCCTCATGCTCTAACGCGAGGCACGCTCGGGGCCAGGCGCTCACGTCCGCACCGAGCGCGGTCTGAAGCCAGGCGAGCGTGAGGCGCCGTGTTGCTTCCAGCGCATCCGGTGCTTCTGTTTCCGTTTCCTTGGCGTCCAGCGCGGCGATACCGCCAAGGCCATGTCCCACGCCGTGCATCATCAGCATTGCCTTAGCGCCCGGCCCATCGTGGAAAGCATCCGCATGCCATTCTGGGCCACGTGCTGTAAAATGTGGGTTGTCCATATCACCGCAAACGACCAGAGTGCGTGTCGTCAGCGTCGAGAAGTCGACGTCGAAGAACGGAAACCGTGCGGCGTTCTCCTCGGTCATATCCTTGCCGCCGCGTCCCGGCGTCGTCAAGAGAACGCCTGCCGAGATACGCGGGTCAGAGAGATCCTCGCCGTCCAGCTGCGCGCCGAGCAGGAGTCCAACCGTGTGGCCGCCAAGTGAATGCCCGACCGCGCCGATGCGAGAATGATCTATCCGGCCGGCGACGGCTGGCGCCTGCTGCTCGATCTCAGTCAAGCGGTCGAGGATCGCCTTCATTTCCTCGACGCGCTCGCGCCAGAAGAACGGCGCGCCCGGTGCGTCCGACGGCAGACCGCTGACCCGTGAACTCGCATGCGTCGGCTGGATCACCACGAATCCTCTCTCCGCCCAGAACTGGGCAAGCGGAGCGTAACCGTCCTTTGACGGGATGTAGTTGGATGGGCCGTAGCCATGCGACAGCAGCACGATCGGCAGCTTGTCGCCGTTTGCGGGAGCGGTCAGACGCAGTTCCAGCGCCTGGCGGCCCGGCATCGAAAGACGGATCGGCGTGTAGGCTACGGTGAGAGCGGCTTCAGGTGTTGGAATGTGCTTCGCGAGATTGATCAGATGGTTCATGGGTCTGGACCTTTAAAGGTGGATTTCGGATGGTGATGTTCAGGCGAGCAGATGACCCGCTTCGCGGTACGAGGTTTCCGCGTCGGCGCCGGCGGGGATCTTCATCGGCGCGTCGATCTCTGTCACAGACCGCCAGACGGCCTCTGCAACCGCATCCGCTGTCGTGACCTCTGTGCCCGAACGCAGCTTCGTCATGTAGTCATCGACGAAGGCGGTATATGGCTCCGGAATTTCCATGCCCATGCGCGAGACAGCATTCTTGCCGAAGCCGGTCGTCGGCGCCGAGCCAGGCAGAACAAGTTTGGCGCGGATGCCGAACAGAGCCGCTTCGAGCGCGAGGCTCTCCGTAAAGGCGTTGAGGGCCGCCTTGCTGGCGCTGTAAACCGAGAGCGCGGGCAACGGCCTTATTGTGACGGCAGAGCTGACGTTGACAATGACGCCTGAGCGACGGACCCGCATCTGCGGGAGAAAGGCTTTGGTCATCGCCATCGCGCCGAAGACGTTTGTCTCGAACAGTTCGCGGATCTTCGACATCTCCGAGCCCTCAAGCACATTGAGCATACCGACGCCGGCATTGTTGACCAGAGCGTCGATCGCGCCGGCGGCTTCGACCGCGTTTGCGATGCTGTCGGCGCTCGTCACATCCAGTGGCAGGATTCCGAGCCTGTCGTTCGAAGGAAGAAGGTCGTTTCGCGGCGTGCGCATGGTTGCGACGACATCCCACCCCGCGTTCGAGAATTTCTGTGCGATGGCGAGGCCGAAACCGGACGAGCAACCGGTGATAAGAATCTTTGGCATGTTCCGTCTCCTGAGATTTAACTAGGCTGAAGATGGACCTGATCACCCGGACCTGCTATATGCATATGTCCGAGATTATTTAGCGGAAGTCCGAATTGATGACCGATCCGGTTGCCGAAGTTGTTTCCTTGTTGAAGCCGAGCCCGTCGATCTCAAAGCTGGTGACGGGCGGCGGTCGGTGGCTGGTTGAGCGCACGGAGCTTGGAAGCCCCTTCTACTGCGCCGTGGTTGAGGGCCGTTGCCTGATGACGATTGCCGGGCGTGAGCCGATGGTTCTGACCGCTGGCGACTTCGTCCTGGTCCCAAAGATCTTCTCGTTCACGATGAGCAGCATGGAGCCGCCGCGACGAGGCGCGCTTGCCCAACGTCTGGAAACCAGCCCCGGTGTCTTCCGGCTGGGCGATCCGGAAGCGCCGGCAGAGATCAAGGCACTAGTCGGGCATTGTGCGTTCGGCTCGGATGACAAGGCTCTTCTCGTATCGCTGTTGCCGGAGGTCATTCATGTCCATGGCGAAGAGAGACTGATGGCTCTGGCCCGCATGATTAACGAGGAGACGAGGGCTGATCGTGCCGCGCGTGAGATGGTTCTTCACCGGCTGCTCGAAGTGTTGTTCATCGATGCAATACGATCGGCCGCAAGTGCCAAGGCCCCGCCAGGCCTTCTGCGTGGCATGGCCGATCCGCTTCTGGCACCAACCTTGCGCCGTATCCATGCAGATCCGGGTCGCAGCATGACTGTGGAAACGCTTGCCCAGAAGGCTGCGATGTCTCGTTCGACGTTCTTCGATCGTTTCCGCAAGGAAGTTGGTGTTGCGCCGATGGAATACGCGACGGGATGGCGCATGGCACTGGCAAAAGAGTATCTCCGCGAGGACGTTGCCATGGCCGACATCGCCCAGCGCGTCGGTTATGGTTCGACCAGCGCCTTCAGCGTTGCCTTCAATCGGCATGTGGGAATGCCGCCAGGAGCCTTTTCGCGAGCGAGGGCTGCAGCATGAAGTTTGTGCTTTCGTCCGCCGATAATAAGGGGCCGATGTGCCGGTATACTCCATCAGGTTTTGACGGATCTATGACTGCGAAAGGCGCCGCTCCTCACCGGATTCCTCCGGCAACGCATGTGAAAGAAGCAGCCAACGCATAGCTGCACTGCACAAAAACTAGGTGCAGCCGTGGTGAAAATTCGTGCATACAGACTTCAGCTGATGCACATGGCGGCTTCCTCCCAGTTCCGCCGCAGCAGCTGTTCCCCTCTGGAGGTCCATGACCTTCACACTTTATGGGCCGCGGTTTTCCGTCGGCCCTTTTTTCTTTTTTCCGAACCAGGTCGCAACGGCGTTGCGGGCATTGGAGAAAAGCGGGGCCGAAGCCCCGCGGCTCGGCTACTCGAAGGCTGACATCTGGGCAGTCGCGGCTTGTCTGTCGATCGAGTTGGCGGGCTGTTCGACCGTGCGCTCATAGGGCTTCCAGGTCTCTCCGGTAATGTCTTCGTAGGCGGAGACCGCACCTTCGGCTGCCATGCGAAGCACGTGGGCCTGCAGGCCCATGTCGGCTGCGAACTCGCGCTTGCGCTGGGCGCGGCTGTCGAAGCCCACCGGACCGTCGAGGTCTTCATCTCTGGCATCGTTGGAGAGTTTCGTGGTGAGATCGCGGGCTTCTGTGACCGCCCGGCTGTAGAATTGCCCGGCGCCGTAGGCGGAGCCGACGAAGGATCCGACGATGCGCTGCATGTGGATCTGCATGGCCTTCTCGGCTAGGCCGTCCTTCAGGGCATCGGCGCTTTCGATCAACTGCCCGCGATGGAGGTCGCGGATTCCGTCGCTGTCGATAAGGGCAAGGCCGAAGCTTTCGGAGATGCGCAGTGCCTGGGCTGTATCGGGGCAGGCGTGCCTGACCATCTCGAGGGTGGTTGCGCGCTGGGATTTGGCCGGACGGTTTTTCTGGGTGGAGCGGTTGAGCGGTGCCATGATCGGATCCTTTATGAGCGATGTTTCAGCGAAGCCCGGGGTGCCGGTTGTCGTCCGGCTCAGCCCCTCGGGTGCGGGCAAAAGGACATGGGCACCAGCGGCCCGGCCCAAGGTCAGGGCATTGCTAAGAGGAGCGGGGAAGGTTTGCGGATGGTGCTGCCCGCCTTTAAGCGGGCTGCGACAGACGCGGGCCTGCCCTGCAACGAGGCGATGATCCTGCCGCAACGCGGCGTGGCACACGGCCTTTGACCGGGACGCGCCCATGTCAGACCGCAGCAAAACCGAGGCGCTGTGCCGGCCGACGATCTGGTCCACGACAGCATGATGCAATCGCCATCGCCGATCCGACCGTGGCAACGCCGCTTCACCCACGGAGGCCACTGACAAATCCCGGTCCCATCACAGTCAGCGCCAGGATGGTTGCCCCGTGCTTGCGGGCGCGCTTCGATCAAAGCGTCACCGCACCCTCGAATTGGACGGGCTTTCCACTCTCACCCGGCTCCGTTGATATGCGTGCTGTGATCTGGTGTAGGCCATGCCGTGCCTTGCTTTCCAACGCGCCTTCGTTCGCCTTGTCCGCTCTGCCCGCCGGGACCGGCAATCCTGCTGCCGTACCCAGATCCTGCGATAGAGCTCGATGAAATCAATCACCTGATTTCGGGGAGCGCTGCTGTCTGTGAACGCAGCAGTCATTGCCTTGCCGCCCAGGTCACGAAGCTGGACGGACCGTCATATGGCTGGTGCTTCAGTGGATGGATGACGAAGCCATGTCGGCCGATCACGTAGTCGGAGCGTGGAACCAGGAACCGTCGTTCGCCGGTCTCGCCTCGGATCCCACCTAGCGTCGCGATGCACTCGACGAAACCCGGCTGATGATCGGAATTGAGGGCCGCGATGACGACCCAGTCATCGCGATGGCGGCTCTCGAATTCCTGCCTGTCCCGCATGTGAGACTGACTGCCGTTCAGTATTGCGCCCGTGACGCGCTCGTAGGCATCAGGGAAATAGTCGCGAAGTGTGCGATCGGCCAGACGTCGCTCATAGGCGGTGAACAGTTGGGGGAAAGCATGGGCGACCTTCGCCCATTCACAATCCTCTTCGTAAAATTTGCTGTCATTACGATAGAGGGGATGGACTACAGCATTGGAAACATCGGCGAGATGGAAACCGCCGTGACTGGCAGTCGAATGCAGAATGATCCCGTCGGCGAATAGCCGCGAGCCCTGTGCCACGCCCCAAGGCGTCGATGCTCCTGCTTGTATCGTCGGCCGATCCAATGTCCGTAGTTCAGTCTCATGGGCCGCTTTTTCCGCAGCCATGTCATCATGGATCTCAGCCATGACAAACTCCTTTTGATTGCTCGAAACGAAAACGCCGCCGGCATCAGCCAGCGGCGTTGGTTCAGATCCTGATGCCTAGTGCTATTCGGCAGCCCCGCGGAAACCTTCGTCCGCCTCTTCCTCGGCGGCAGAATGGTCCACAATCTCACCACCGGAAAGCTGATCTTCGAGCGTATCGGGAACGTCGTCGGCATCCGCCAATCCGCTGTCATCGCTGGCGTAGCGACCTACCCACAACCGCACCTCCTCAGTGGATGGGGCCAGCAGCGCTGCTGGATGCACCAGCTTTCCCTCGGCAAAATGCTCTACCAAAGCCGTACGGGTGTCCTTCACCTTGATCCGGCCGGGGACCCCTGCTGTTTCCGCTGTGGCTTCCAACGCAGTGCGCGACAGGCATGAGAGGAAATCTTCGGTCGCCATATTGGGCAGGAATTGATCGGCGCTGATCGCATCCCCGGCAATACGGGCGATCAGTCCGCTATCGGAGCGGTTGCGCCGCAGAGACAGGACTTCGATCAGAACCGAGCGCGCAGCTTGAACCAGCGTCTCGCGATCGAAGGACAGCTTGCCGTCTTCGCCCATCAGTCGGGCAGCATGCGGCCCGCATTTGGCGTGACCATAAGGATTGTCCGATGCGCCACTGGCAACCGTGACATTCGTGCCGGTGAAGGCCAGAATGAGCAGAGCCATCAGCGTATCGTCCTCGATCGGCGCACGGGCGAGCGCCTCGTGCAGGGAATCGGTTCGTAGATCGCCGATCATGTCGACACCCTTCTGGGTCACGTCCGGCCGCGCCTTGGTTACCTCGACCTCGTCAACGACGGTTTCGACACCATCGGCATCCTTGATCAGCTTGGGCTTCTTCGCCTCCGGCATGCGATAGGCAACCGACTGAACCGAGCCGTCGCGCGCGTTGATATACCAGCCGGTCAGGTCACCCTTGCCGGGCTTGCCATAGACCTGTTGCGCCTTGGCCGGGAGCTTGGCCTGGCCATATTCGTTGGCCTCGATGGCCGATCCGCGCTTGGGCAGATTGTTGGCCAACCACTCCTGCTGCGCCCCGAGAAACGCCTCGACGTCGGTGGTATAGCGGCTGTCCTCGTCAGCGGGTGCAAACAGGTCCTCGACCCAGACGATACCATAGGCCAAAGTCAGATCGTCGCCGAAGCTTGCGTGCTTGGCGAGCATCCGGGTTCTGGTCAGTGCGCGAGCCACCTCCCACCACGACACCTGCGGATCCTGCTTCTTCGGCTTGTACTTCTTCCAGACCTCGGCCTGCTCGTCCTGGCCGGCGGCGGCGATCGTGCGCAACTGCTGCTCGTTCGGCATGTCGCCTCGCGCCATCTGGTCGAGCATGGCGGGCAGGATGTTGGCCAGAAGCCGCAGCTTGCGGATCTGCCGGCTCGGAAGCGCCAGCGCCATGGCGATCGACTCTTCGGTCCATCCCAGGGCAACCAGCCTTTCGATAGCGCGCCACTGGTCGACAGGGTTTAGCGGTTCGCGGGCGATGTTTTCCGCAAAGGACTGCATGGCACCAAGATCGTCGGATGGATCGGCCAGGAGCAGCGGGATTTCCACGAGATCCGCAGCGATCGCCTGTGCAGCGCGGCGGTGACCAAAGACGATAACGTAGCTGTTGCCGCCCTCCGGATCGAGTTTGACGATCGGTGGCTGCACGACGCCGATGGCCCGGATCGATGCGCACAGTAGCGCATCCGACTGGGGTGAGGATTTCGACTGACGGGACCGGTCAGGATTGTCCTTCAGGCTGCGCGGATCGGCTGTAATCAACTGCATGGGAATAACCTCTTGAGTTTCGGGCGGACGGACTGTCCTTGCCTCCTCATCTTCTTTTCGAAGACATTTCCCGAACCGCAGGACGGGCCGGCGGCTGCAATTGCGCCGGAGCAGACCTGGCTTGCGGAGGAGCGAGGCACACCTGCCTTGCGAGGCAAGCTGGCCCGGTCTGCGACCGGCGCGATTGAGGGAACCGGCAGCCGTTGGACCGTCCTTGCGAACCGGTTGCCTTGCCCCCTTCTTCTCCTCCCTCGTCGTCCTCCCCTCCATTTCCCGGCGATGTCACACGATTTTAAGCAATTGCTGCTGAACTTTGGCCATGACAAAGCCGCCGCGCAAAAAATCCCAGCCGCTTTTGCGGGAGACGGATCTCCCGATCCGCTCGCGACCACGCAAACGACGCGATCCGGCGCAGCCGCAGCTTCCCTTCGACCCGATGCCAGATCGCATCGAACCGTGCCTGGCGCTGCTGAAGGCAAAGCCGCCTTCACGACCGGACTGTATCTATGAGATCAAATGGGACGGCTATCGCGTGGCTGTTCATATCGAACCGAACTCGGTGCGGATCATCACACGTGGCGGTCATGACTGGACCGACAGGTTTCCGGCAATCGCCGCCGCTGCGCGCAAGCTTGGCGTCGGGACCGCCATTCTCGATGGGGAAGCTGTCGTGCTCGATGCCGAGGGCCGCTCGGATTTTGGGGCGCTGCAGCGCTCGCTCGGCGGGCGCGGGGGCAGACGAGCCTCCGACGATGCCATCCTCTACGCATTCGACCTGTTGTATTTCGATGGGCATGACCTGACGAAGATGGAGCTTTCCGGACGCCGTCACCTGCTGGAAGATCTGATCGGCGAAAGCGAGGGGGCAATCCGCGTCTCGCAGGAGGTCGAAGCGGATGGCGCGACACTTCTGGCGGCCGCGCGCGAGCACGGCCTGGAAGGCATCATCGCCAAGCACCGCGACAGCACCTACCGCTCGGGCCGGCTTGGCGACTGGCTGAAGATCAAATGCATCCAGAGCGAAAGCTTTGTGATTGTCGGATACGAGCCATCCTCTGCGGCACGCGGCGGGATTGGCAGCCTCTTGCTGGCGGCCTACCAGGGTGCCGCGTTCGTCTATGTCGGTTCGGTCGGAACTGGCTTTAAAGAGAAAGACACTATCGAACTGCGCCGCATGCTGGACACGCTGAAGACGAAGCGCGCGCCGCTTGCCGTCGATAAAAAGGGGGTCGTCTTCGTTCAACCGACATTGATTGCCGAGATCGAATATCGCGCCTGGACCGACGATGGCAAATTGCGGCATGCCTCGTACAAGGGTCTGCGAGAACAACAGGACAACGCAGCGATCTACAAACTCCCGGAATAGCGCCTGTAGGCCAAAAAACGAAAGGGCGCTCGACCCTTTCGGGGAGCGCCCTTCCAACCCGGACAGTTTCAAACGCGCGGCAATCGCCACTGCAGAAAACTATCGAAACGGGTGATGACCGATAGATGTGTATCGGCCGACCTCGTTTCAAGTGACGGTGGGTATGCCGCTGTTCACGCGGCTTCCTGGCGATCCTCCTCTGGTTCGTCGGCGGTTGCCGCCAGATCCTTTTCGATCTCGTCGAGTTGGCTCAGCTTGAGTTCGAGCTCGGCTTCCAACGAGAAGCTCTCTCCCAGACGCGGCGTGTAGGAGGCGAGCCGTCGCTTGGCATCGGTGAGCCGATTGCGATGGCTCTCACTCTCATGTTCAAACCCGCCAAGAGCATGCTCGAGCCGGGAGATGGCACCAATCGGCGTCGTGGTCACCGGAAGATCGATCTCGTAGTCGCCACCGGTGCGTTGAAGAAACGTGTCGTAACGATAACCGTCCTTGCCGAACCGCTCGCCATGATAGGCAAGATCGAAGCCGCCGATGGCGGCGATAATGGCTTCGCCTTCCTGCTGTAGCTGAACCAGCGTCAGAATCTCCTTCATCAGCGCGCGGCCGGCGAGCTTGCGCTCGTCAAATTCGGCACTTACGACCTGCATCATGAATGCATCGCCCGCGGTCGGAACCAAACGGTCGATGTCGTTGCCCACATCCGCGATCCGGCGGCTGGAAAACTCGATATCCCGTTCGGCGTCGCGGATCTGCCGGCGGATCGCGTGCTGATCGTCGATATGGGCGGCCCGCAGCCGATCGAGACGGGCGATCTCGGCCTCGAGCCCGGCCTTCTCAATGAGGCGTTCGTCGCCGGACGCGATGGCCTTGGCCATGGCGAACTGGTTGGCCTGCCCCTCGCCCATGTCCTCCAGCCGGCGGACGCTGGTGTCGCCGGACAGTGCCGCCGCGATGAAGCGGGCCTTGCGCTCGTTGTTCTGCCACATGGTAGCATCGAGGCTGCCGAGTGTCGCATAGGCGAAGACATCGACTTCATCATGCTGGTTGCCCTGGCGGATGATCCGGCCCTCGCGCTGTTCTATCTGCGAGGGCAGCCACGGCACATCGAGGTGGTGGAGCGCCTTCAGCCGGGCCTGAACATTGACGCCGGTGCCCATGGTTTCCGAGGAGCCGATCAGTACGCGGACCTTGCCAGCATTGAAGTCGTTGAACAGCCGCTGCTTGGCGTCGGATTTCTTGTAGTCCTGCATGAAGGCGGTTTCGGAAGCCGGCACGCCAAGGCGGACGAGCTCATCGCGGATCCAGCGATAGGCGGAAAAACCGCGCGTCGCCTCGACCGAGATTGTGCCGAGATCGGAAAAGATCAGTTGACCAGCGCCCGGCCGGTCGAACGCCTTGCCGTCCTTGCGACGATACTCTGCCTCCCCCGTTTCCTGCCAGATCCGGTGGGTGTTCGTGACAAGTGCGTTCAGCTTGTTGGCGGTCTCGTTGCCTATGGCCTGATCGACCAGACGTAGATCGATGGCGGCGTGACGTCCGTCGGTGATGACCGAGAGCAGGATGTCATCGCCGGGCTTGGCCGGGCCATCGCGCATCTCGATCGCCTTGATCCGCGCATCCAGCTGTTTCTGATAGGCCTTGAAAGCGGCCGTCGGTTCGGCGGTAACGATCTGGCGCTTGCCACCGGAAATATTGGGGACCTTCACATACGTCCTGAGATCGGCCGGCAGCACGACGTCGGCAAACGACCGGAACATGGCGATGAGTTCCGGCACGTTGACGAACTGGCTGAAGCGCGTGACCGGCTTGTATTTACCCGACGGCTGCAATTCGAGTTCGGTCGAGGTATCGCCGAAGGTCGAAGCCCATGCGTCGAACTCGTGCAGACCCCGTTCCGACAATGCTGCCGGATCCATCATCCGTTGGACGGAAAACATCTCGCCCAGCGTGTTGGTGATCGGGGTGCCCGACGCCAGCACCAGCGCCCTACCCGGATTTTTCATCTCGATGAAGCGGGATTTGACGAACAGGTCCCAGGCGCGCTGCGAACCGTTCGGATCGACACCGCGCAACGTCGACATGTTGGTGGCGAAGGACAGCTTGCGGAACTCCTGCGCCTCGTCGACGATGATCTGGTCGATACCGAGCTCGGAGATTGTCAGCAGATCGTCCTTGCGGGTGGCCAGCGCTTCGAGCCGTTCCTTGTGACCTTCCTTCATGCGCTCGATGCGCTTGCGCGATAGCCGGTCGTCGCGTTCGACCTTGGTGAGCAGCTCCTCGTAGAGCTCCAGTTCATCCTGGATCATATGCGCCTCGAAGGCCGAGGGCACCGCGATAAACCGAAACGCCGAATGGGTGATGATGATGGCATCCCAGTTGGCGGTTGCTGCCCGCGACAGAAAGCGATGGCGCTTCTCCCTGACGAAGTTCGTTTCGTCGGCGACCAGGATCCGGGCATTGGGGTAAAGGGCGAGAAACTCGCGGGCCGCTTGCGCCAGGCAATGGCCGGGCACGACCAGCGTCGCCTTATTGATCAGGCCCAGCCGCCGCTGTTCCATGATCGCGGCCGCCATGGTCAGCGTCTTGCCGGCGCCGACCGCGTGGGCAAGATAGGTGCTACCTGCCGAAATAACCCGCCAGATCCCGCGTTTCTGATGCCCATAAAGAGAAAAGGCGCCTGAGGCGCCGGGGAGTTGCAGGTGATCACAGTTAAAAGATCGCGGCGCGATATTGTTGAACGTGTCGTTATAGACCCGCGCCAGCCGGTCGGTGCGATCCGGATCCGACCAGATCCAGGATTGGAAGCTCGTCTTGATCTTGGCGAGCTTTTCCTTGGCGGCTTCCGTCTCCACCGTGTTCAACACCCGACGTTCGGTCTCGCCGTCGCGGACCGTGTCGAAGATCTGCGGCACGGAGGAGTTGAGAGCGTCGGACAGCAGCTGGCCGGCATGGCGGCGGTGCGTGCCCCATTCCGTCGTGCCTGCTGCAGACCATTCGAGCTGACGGGCATTGACCGTCCATGTCGCCAGTTCCGGCAGATGATGAATGGAGATATCGGCCTCCATCCTCTGTTTGACGAAGGCGACGACATCATCGGCCGGGATCCACGGCGCGCCGAGGCGGGCGGTGATATCCGAAGGCCGGAGATCGGACGGCTGGACACGCTCAAGCGCCGTCACGTTCCGCGCGAAGACCGGATCGAGCTCAGCCGCAGCCCGGGCGACTGTGAGCTTCGAGCGAACTGCACCGGACAGATAGGCATCGGACATCTGCCAGGAGCCATTGGACGGATCGCGGAAGATTGCCTCCCCCAGTTCGCCGATAACATCGTCGACGTCGCGGTGCAGCAGCTCGGCAATATGATCGGGATCGACATGACCGCGTTCGTTCAGAACAACCGCGAGCGCATCTGATGCCGAGGTGATCACGGGCGCCGGTGGCGGCGCAATCACCCGTTCGGTAAAGATTGGACCCGGCCTGGCGGTATTGGTTTCCAGATCGTAGTCCTCGATCGAGGCCACCAGCCAGCAATCGGGATCGTCGAGGAAAGGTGCGATATTCGGCCGGCGGTGGACCTCCCTGACTTCACCGGTTTCCGGATCCTCCGATGTCGAGACGGAGGTGAAGTTGATCGGGCCGAATTCGCGCACGAAACTCGACCAAGCAATGCGCAACGACACCTGCGCCTTCTGCCAGGGCTGGTCGCGTTCCTGAAGCTTGAGAATGAGCCGGACCGCATCGCGGATCGGGATGAGCTTGCGGATAATGAGAGCGTGCTTGGCGAAGATGCCATCGGTGCTCCGACCTTTCCTGACCTCCACTGGAACAGCGACCCCGTCCACCACCTGCATCAAGGCCGTGGCCTTGCCAATGAAGTAGCTGCCTTCACGCACCTTTGGATCATCCAGGCGCTCTGCCATGGCTTCCGCGACTTCGTCCTCAAGGGCGAAGTCGATTGTGGAAGCTTCACCGTCGTAAATCCCGGCGGGCAGCTGACTGACTGCAGAGTTCAAGATCGTTTCGAGGTCATTGTCAAAAGGGAGGCATGTATAGGCTTCGCCGAATGGACCTGACGTGATCGCATGCCGTCCCAGCACCATGTCGGAATGATCGGCGAACCACCTGTTGATACGGACGCTGTCGCCCTCACCTTCCACCTTTACATCCGCGAGATCGAGCCAGCTATCGTCTCCAGCCGGCTCGTCAGCATGACGCTTCCGGAAGAAGAGGATATCGACGACCACATCCGTGCCGGCGTCTGCCCGGAAACTGCTTTCGGGCAGGCGGATGGCGCCAATCAGATCGGCCATGCCGGCGATATGTTCGCGGGCGCGGGCGTCGGCCTTGTCCATCGTGCCGGACGAGGTGACGAAAGCCGCAAGCCCGCCGGGCTTCAGTCGATCAATCGCCTTGGCGATGAAATAGTCATGCAGCCGAAAACCGAGAGAGCGGAAAGCCGGGTCGCTTCTCACCGTGCGGTCGGAAAACGGCGGATTGCCGATCGCCAGATCGAAATGGGCTGGCAGATCCGTCCGGGCGAAATCACTTGTGATGATCCTGGCCCGCGGTTGTAGCAGCCGGACGATACGGGCGGTGACGGGATCAAGCTCGATACCGGTGACATGGCTGACCGCCGAGACCGCCTCCGGCATCAGAGCCGGAAACATGCCGGTACCGATGCCCGGTTCCAGGATGCGTCCCCCTTTTAAGCCCATGCGGATCAAGCCTGCCCAGATGGCACGAACGATAAACTCCGGCGTGAAGTGGGCATATTGGGTGCAGCGCGCCAGAGACGCGTAATCACCGGGCGCAACAGCGCTTTCGAGATTGCCGCCGAGCTCCTCCCAGCCTTTGCGAAATGCCTCGTCGCCGGGACGGCGGAAAATGCCATTGGCCAGGTCCGACGCGCCGAAACCTGTAAAGCGGATAAGCCTCGCCTGCTGGTCAGGCCGGGCCGGCAGTCCGTGACGCTCGATCTCGTTCGCCAGCAGGATGGCGGCGATGTTGTCACGCGCCCGATCGCGCCAGGATTTGCCGAGACCGCGAGAACCCTGCAGCCGGAAATCGACCTTGGTCCGCATCTGCGGTGCGGGCTTCGGCTCTTTGCGGGCTGGAGCGGCTGGCGCCGGCGTCGATGGTGGCGGGTCGATATCTATATCGTCCCCGAACTCTGCTGCGAAACCCGTCAAACCGAGATCGAAACCGGATGTGAGAGCTGTGTTACCGAACAGGTCGAAGGTGAAAGGACCGTCATGCGCCATTGGAAACTCCTGTGAGGTGGCGCGCCGAGGCAAACTCGCGGGAAGATGCGGTGTTGCTAGGCTGCGAACGGTGAGATTGGGAGGTGAAGGATGCCGTCAGGCAGCGATGGTTTCCGGCAGAAGGCGGAACTGCACCGGCAGTTTGGCGGCAATCTCCTCGTCCGTCAGATCGTCGAGCAGTTTCCAGACCTTCCCCTGAGCGGAGGGATAGACGAGCACGATCTGGCGATTGCGCAGATCGGCTGGAAAGCGAGCGTCGGCATAACCACGAAAATCCGGACCGGTCGCGCTCCAGATATGATCGAGCTTTTCCTGTCGGTTCATGGCGCGCACCGGACGGGATTCGCGGGTGATGATCTCGGAACGCATGCGATCGGGTGACTGACGATCGCCCAGATCGCAATAGCCGTGAAACCAGCGGGAGCGATCATCGATCGGCAGCGCGAAGAATACGCTGGTGACGCTGGCGGCCAGAAACTCGCGCATGGCGAACATGTCACCGCGATAGAAAAGCGGCGGTAGGATCTCAAACATATGATCGTGATCGGCTTCGGATATCTCGAACCACTCGCCGACATAGCGCGTGCCATTTATTCTGTTATCGTCGAACGGCGATTGGCTGTGGCGATTGAACAGGGCGTACATTTCGTGGCGGCTGGCCACGCCTTCGAACACTTTATGGATGGTGGGAGGGTTGAACATCGGCTGCTCCTTTGGGGTTGGGGACCGAAGCGGAAGCCTGATCGACCTCTTCTTTCAGTCCTTTGATCACCCCTCCTCAGCCGGCGCCTCGCGGGCAGCGGGTCAAGGGCCGCCGTCAGGCGGGCGGCAGCTTCACCCTTGATGCGGCTTCCCGCGTATGCGGCAGCTCTCCTCTCTCCCTCCTCTCCTTCAATTCCTCATTCCAGTCTTCACATCGCGGCCTCAGCCGGGAGAAATCGCAATTGGCGTAGTCCGCCGTCTGGCGCAGGCGGTCGGCAAAAACCTCGCCCTGAACATTGTTGTCGGTCGCGGCCACAAGCCACGTGCCCTCCCCGGAAGCCAATGTCTCCAACGCTTGCGCGGTCAACGGCGACCAGCCGCCACCTGTGCTGACATAAAGCGTGTTTGGCTTTGTCTGCTCGATTGCAGCAAGACTGAGTGCGTCGATCGCCGCCTCTGTGACGCAGACCCGACGAGCGTCATTCATTCCAAACCGGAAGAGCGCCTTGGCTCCGCCGGTGGAGAACCCTCGCCAGTCCGGACCGCGCTCCTCCCAGCCGATGATGGCGCCAGCCTCATCGACATGCTTTGCCCACATTGAGCCGTAGGGTCCTTCGCGCAGAACGTCTGCATCGATCGCTGCGGAGATGACCTGCCGTGGCAGCGCCCGGATCTGTCGAAGGTAGTTCCACGTCGCCGATGCGCGCCACGGCCGTTTTCTATGGTTCCAGCGGTCAGTGATGGGAGCCACCATTTGCGTTTGATAAAGAGGCTTTTCCCAGGTCGGCGCGGTGGGCTGAAACGCGACGAGATGGCCAACCATCGTCAAGGCCTCCGTAAATCCGATTCCGCGCAGATGGCTTGCGAGCGCGAAAACATCGCCCTTGGCATCCGAACGTGCGTCGAACCAGCCCCTGTCGTCGTGGATGACGATGATGATGTCGTCGTCGCGCCGGAATTTTACCGCCCGGCTCGTACTCTCTTTCCGATCTATCGCGAAGCCTTCTCGCTCAAGGAGAGCTACGCAGCCCACGCGGGCGCGCATTTCCTCAATGTCTTTCTTTTCCATATCACCTCCTTTAGTTTTCCTGACTATTGCGGCTGTCGGCGCCCAGGCCGCGAAGATGGAAGCGCGCAAGGGCGCGGTTCGCAATGTGCAGATCTGCCGGACAAGCTCGCGGCGAAGCCTCCCTTGCGCGCGCAACAGCGCAAGCGGCACGCGCTCCCCCCGAAGGGGCAATCGGCTCAATGAGGCGATCCATAGGCAAATGGGTCATATTCATTGATGATGGCGTCTTCATCGCCGTCATACTCGGCGGAAGGCATGACGCCGATCTCTCCATCGATTTCGAAGAGGGTGACCGGGACCATCAGGGTCCGGGCAAGATCGAGTGCGTGGTTTTGTGCGAGGCTGAGATCCGACATGTGAGGCTCCATCCGGTGGCGGGGCCAATCCCCGCTCGATGGCGCCCGTTTGATCCGGGCCTGGCCGCGGTCACCTCGGCGGCGCAGCCAGAGAGGTCGCAGCTCGCTCGCGAACCCCCTTGCGGGTTGACCGTCCAAGGACGGGACTGAATTAGGGATGCCAGACAAGAGAGCTGGGTTGGCAACGCCGATGGGTGGTGCATGATTGCGCTCGGCCTGAATTGCCCTGCCGCTTGTTGATCAGGCGACCAGCAGGTTCCGATACAATGAAGGTGTTGGACGGTTGCTGCTTGCCGCTTTCAGAAAGAGAAACTGTGCAGCAACGCTTGATGGTGGCAGACCGTCGTCGTCATTGAATGCGTGAAGGGTGAAAGCCGGAAGGGAGAAGAGTCACGCGCCGAGGCCCTACAGTTAGCGTTACCCCCGACTGTGGGGGCCTCGTTCTCGCCATGTGCAATGATCGCCAACAATACATCCGTTATGTCGAACTCCGCTCGTTGATTTCAGTTTTGATTTTCGAGCCAGCCATGGAGATTGCGCGCTGACCAATATTTAGATATAAACATTGGTCAGTATGAGCATACCTGTTGCCAGTGACCAGAGTTTGTATATAATCTTCGGCCAGAAGGTAGGACAGCTATGCCGGATCCCACATCGGACACTCTCGAACGCATTCACGAAAGGATCGCCGGCGCGGCGCCTTCGGGCGTTTGGTCACGCGCGGATTTCCTGGATATCGCAACACCGAACGCGGTCGAAAAGGCACTGCAGAGGCTGACAAACCGCGGCGACATCCGACGCCCTCATCGTGGTCTCTATGACAAGCCGGCCATCAGCCAGTTGACCAGCAAGATGGTGTTTCCGCCACGCGGCTCTTTTATCGACGCGATCGCACGGCGCGACAAGCTCCGTGTGTGCGTCGACGGCATGACGGCTGCCAACGATCTTGGCCTGACGACGGCCGTTCCGGCCCGGTCCACGATCTATGCGGACACGTATCCTCGAACAATCGAGATAGAGGCCAATGCCGGTGACACGAAGGCCACAAAACCGGTCATCTATATCCTGGACTTCAAGCGAATTTCGGCAAAGACCGCGTTCTGGGCAGGCCGGCCTGCTATGCGGGTGATCCAAGCCCTGCACTGGTTTCGCGATGAGCGATCCAACCTGGAGACCGTTGTCGATGGTATCGTCCGCTATCTGGTGCGAAGCCCGCACAGGCGGCCGATCGTCGAGGATCTGCGCGAAAACATCCACGCCATCCCTGCCTGGATGTACCAGGCGATAGAAACGATAACACGCGTCCCGCAGCCCCCGGAGGATGACGACACTCCGTTGGGCCAGGATGGGAAGGCTGAACATGCGCCAGAGCTTCATTGACGTCCTTCGCTCAAGCGCCGATGAGCAGAGAGCGCTGTTCTCCGCCGCTGCATCTGATCTTGAGACGCGTGCCGAAAATATCGAGAAGGATCTCTACGTCTGCTGGGCGCTCGACTATCTGTTTAACCGACGTAAGGGTGATGCAATCGGCCTCTACTTCAAGGGCGGCACCAGCCTCAGCAAGGCCCATGGCCTGATCCAACGTTTTTCCGAGGACATAGACATCGGTATATACAAGGCGGACCTGAAGGTTCCGCTTGAGGCCGATATCGCCGCGCTCCCCTCCGTCACTCAGCAACAGAAGGCTCTGGCCGAGCAGGTGGACGAAGCGGCGCGGCAATACATTTCCGGGCCACTGAAAAGCTCCCTGGAGGAGGAAATTGCTGCGATCGAAGGAGAGATCGGACAGACGGGACATTTCACGCTCGGCTTCGGGTACGATCCCTACCGGAAGAAGGACGCACTCGACGTCCTGGTGCTGGGATACAGAAGTGTCTTTGATACGAGCGGCGGCTATGTCGAGGCAGCGGTGCGCATCGAAGGCGGGGCACGCCCGGATCCGGTGCCAGCCGAGACGCGGCAGATTATCCCCTACATCGCATCCGAAATGCCCGCGGGTTCGGATCTCACTATCTCCAATGTGATGACTGTCAAACCGGAACGGACGTTCTGGGAAAAGGTCCTCATTCTTCATGCCATGACGGAAATGACCGAGAAGCGAAATGCCGATCAGAATGCGGAAAGAAAGGTCCCCGACCTCAATCGATACTCGCGCCACTATTACGATGTTCACCAGATTTGGACACATCCAGACTACGGAAAGGCAACCGCATCCATGCTCGATCTTGCCGAAGCGTGCCGGCAGCACAAGGAACTGATGTTCCGCGCGCCGGACCATCACTATGATCGGGCCGTACCGGGCAGTTTCCGACTGGTCCCGACGGCCGATATGCGCAAGAAACTGGCGACCGACTACGACAGAATGTCGGCGATGATCTTTGCTACACCGCCTGATTTCGAAGCCGTCATGACGAGCATTGAGGATCTGGAGCGTTTCCTCAACAAGGAGCAAGTCGTCGGTTAACTGCTTCGATCTCGGATACCGACATGATCTTGGAGATAGCTGAGCCCCTGCTCGCCCCTGTGGCCCCGTTCAGACGGAGGGTGCGGATGCTGGGAATTGCCCTTTCGTCGCTCAACACCGAAGAGAGCGGACAAAACCACAGCTCGCTCTCGACCTTTGATGCTACGGCCCTGAAAACGAAAACGCCTACCGCGGGAGGAGGTGCGGCAGGCTTTCCGAAAAGAACCGAGCTACGGCTGGGAGGAGGAGTGCCGCTGTTCCGACAGACGCCCCTTGGGAGGAGGAGTGGGCCGTCTGAATTCGAAGCTCTGCGGGAGGAGGTGCATCGTTTCGATGAGACCAAGTTACCAGTTTCCGCCGCACACGAAACAGACTTTGCTGCAGTGCAGCTATGCAAGCAACGCAAGATACTTGGCGGCTTCAGAAGTCCCGAACCAAGTCCCGGGGTGGGAGAGCACATACAAAAACGTCCGCGTCATCAGCGGGCGTAGTGTCAGTCTGATAGCTTCGAAAGAGCCGCTTAGCGGGCGACCGACTGGCGGGCAACGCTGTGGATGTCGGCACGATTGATACCGAGGTCCTGCAGTTCGCGCGAGCTCATGCGGCCGAGTTCGGTAACGGTCTGCCGGTACTTGCGCCAGTTGTTGAAGGAGCGTGCTACGTTCATGATGATCACCTTTCGTGAGGTCTCTTGACGCCAGCAACCATGCCTTGGTTCCAACGTCGTTTCGGTGATTGGAATATAGGCTCTTGGCCCTCATTCGATAAGGCACAAGGCCTCAGGTCGGCCATGCGTCCAAAGCATGGGTCTTCGAGGAGGCTGATTAAAGGGATAGCATCAAGCCCGGAAACGGTCGAAGGCAGTCAGGCGTTTGATTGGTGGATCGGCATCGGGATATCGGTAGATTTCGGCCCTGAGATAGCGGAGCTCATCATCGAGCGCTTCCTTGCCCACCTCGAGCCACCAGGATTTCGGACAGCCGTCGCTTCCATCAGACCAGCGATAGCCTCGCGCCTTCAAATGATCCTTCATGTCGAAGGGACTGTTCTCGGCAAAGATCGGGACACGCGACCTCTGGCTTGCTTCGTAGAGTTCCGCGAACGCGGTGGAAGCCGATCCATCAGCCTCTCGGGCGGGGACCTCCAGGAGGGCGAAACATTCATCAACAGTCCGGTGACCATCATGGAGATAGCCCGCCTGCCCGATCAGGTATCCGAGCTTGGTGCCTTCATATCCCCGCAACGACCAGTCGATTTGGAGTTGGAGCAAGCCCAGGCCTTGCCTGACAGGAAAGGGCATACCAGCTGCAGCAGGAACTGCGAAAGCCGTTCGCCTCCCGCAAGACCGGTTAAAACGGGTTGCCGCAGGAGGGCCAGCATAGCGACGACAACGCCGGGGCCCGGGACCGACAACCCCGGCGCGCGGGGCCGTTTCTCACATTTAAGACCCACCACGTTGACTCCGTGATCAAAATGGGCGGCAAAGAGATCCAAGCCCTGCCGCTATGAACAGATTGAAGCATCCTACAGGCACAGGTCTGCTGGATGGCGCTATCAATGCCCGGTGCTGCATCGAACGCGATGATGGACCGCGTTGGTCTCTCTGATAAGAACGTTTATCGTTGGTGCGGCGACCGCGTCACTGAGAAAGAGTGCGTGCAAACCCGCAAGCTGCGTTACATCTCCAAATGCAATTCAGTTGGCGAATTTGCAGATTCTACTGCGCTCTCCCTACTGTCAGTCGACAGCTTCCGCGGCCCCCTCGATGACCTTCGCAACTGCAGCGGCCTGAGAGATGTAAATTGCGTGACTGCCCTCGATTTCGGTGACAGTTGAACCAGCGCGCTTGTACATCCAACGTTCCAGGTCCGGGTTTATCGTCATATCATTTTTCGCAACGATGCCGTAACTCGGCTTCTCGTGCCAGGCGGCAACTGAAACCTGCGCATTGGTGGCGGCGATGGCAACAGGCATCTGAGAGCGGGCCATGAACTCGGCCTGGTCCTTGGGCAGATCCGCCCCAAAATCAGCAGCGAACTTTGCTTGGTCAACAAGCAGGAAGCCATCCTTTGTCGGCTTGATATCATTGGTCGGTGACGGCATCGATTGGAGCAACTGCGTGGTGCTTTCACCTTTTTCAGGCTGCAGTGCTGCAACATAGACAAGTGCCTTGACTTTGGGATCATCACCTGCTGCCGTGATGATCGTGCCCCCATAGCTGTGACCGACGAGAACGACGTTGCCGTCCTGCTGGTCGAGCACGCTTTTGGTGGCTGCTACGTCCTGGTCCAAGCTCGTCAGCGGCTGCTGGACAATGCTGACATTGTAGCCGTCACGTGTCAGAATGTCATAGACGCCGCGCCAGCCCGAACCGTCCACCAGCGCACCATGGACCAGCACGATGTTTCGTGCATCGGCTAGGGCTGGGGCCGTTACGGCGGCAGAAGACAAAAGCACAGCCGTGAGGCCCACAACTGCTTTTCTGAAAATCGACATGGTCGGTAGTTCCTCGATATTTGTGTTGCGAAACAGGTCTTGATCAGTGTGCGGGCACCCCTCTCTCTCAGAGGCTTTCGCCCGGCACATGCATTTTTTAGGACGAGTCACCATTTGAGATTCGCCCAAGGGACGTGCCTCTCCCCTGACAGGGGAGAAACGGCAATCTTGGCTTACTGCTTGACCACAATCGGCGCCTTGATCGGCACGCGATCATAGAGGTCGATGATGTCCTGGTTGAGCAGGCGTAGGCAGCCCGACGAAACGGCCTTGCCGATCGAGCGCCATTGCGGATTGCCGTGGAGGCGATAGAGCGTATCCTGGCCGCCGGCGAAGATGTAGAGCGCACGCGCACCCAACGGATTTTTCAGGCCCGGCTCCATTCCGCCATTCTCGATCGAATACTTTGCTAGTTCCGGCTGACGCGCGACCATTTCGTTCGGTGGCTTCCAGCGGGGCCATCTCTGACGCCACTGGATGACGCCATCGCCTTGCCAGGCGAACCCCTCGCGGCCGATTCCGACGCCGTAGCGCATCGCCGTCCCGCCCGGCTGGACGAGATAGAGAAAGCGCGAGGGTGTGTCCACGACAATGGTGCCGGGGCGTTCGCCAGTCGGATCGATGACCTGCTGGCGATAATAACGCGGATCGATTTGCTTGTAAGGAACCGCCGGGATCAGAAAGCCGCCGTCCTCGATCGGGCCATACATGACCGCCAGCTCGGCATCCGTCGGCGCGGGGGACGGCTGGACGGCACGGATGGGTTCGGGCAACAAAACCTGCTGCCCTATTATCTGGCGGGCGCCGGAGGTTGACGTGCACCCTGCCAGCGCCGACGCCGCAGCAATCGCGGAGAGCGAAATAAAGCTGCGACGTGATATCGTGTTTTCCAGATGCGCGCTCATTCCTCGTCCTGCCACCTGCGCAGATCCGTTTGGTCGTGATAGCCCATGCGGTCGGGAGTGGTGATGAACTCAATCATCGTGCCCCATGGCGTGCGGCAATAGCAGACCTTGTTTCCATGACCTTTTTCAGTTGCGTAGGGAATAGCGCGCGGCGCGGTAAGCGGAGTGCCGCCGGCCTTTTCGAAGCGATCTACCGACGCTTCGATGTCGTCGGTGTAGACGCCGAAATGCGTGATCCCGATATCGCTCGGTCTAACCGGCTGCGCTTGTTCGGGGCCGTGCATTTCGAAGAGTTCGATGTCAGGTCCGGTTCCGATTTTGACCATCGCCTGCGCGCGCACGACTGTTCCTGGGAAAGCACCAGTGGCACGCTCGAATTCGGGTCCTTGCCGCGGCGGATCCTGCGGGCCGAAGGACTGATAGATTACTTGGCCGCCGAAAGCTTCCACGAGGAACGATTTTGCAGCTTCAATGTCAGGCACCGTGATGCCGATATGATTAACGCCGCGAATAACTGGTGCGGTCATGACAGTTTTCCTTTCGTGTTTAGTCGATTGAACGCGATGGGTGCGGGCATAATTCGCCTGCAATGTTGTAATCCGACCGGCCCACAATGGGGCCGTACAGGTTTTAGTTGGGCTTGAGAAAGTCGATTAGAGCTGCCGCTACTTCCTTCGGCCGCTCGTCCGCGACATAGTGACTGCACAGCGCAATCGAGCCGCCTGTTACATTGTTGGCAAACTCTTTGAGCATGGGGACCATCTGCGCACCAAAGCGCTTGTCTCCACCTAGACCCAGCACTGGTATGTCAAGCGGGTGCTTCTTGTACTCTAGAGCAGCCGCGTGATCCGCAGCGAACGTACGGTACCATTCCATACCACCACGCGTGCGGCCGGGAAGAGCCATCGCTTTTGCGTAAATCTCGATGTCCGCCGTATCAAAGGTACTGTGATCGTAGAACCGCTCCGCCATAAAGGTCGAAATATAGTCGTACTCGCGACCACGGATGAGGCGTTCGGGCAGGTCGCGGTTCATATGGAAGCTGAAGTGCCAGATCTTCGCAATGGTCGCCTCCCATTGGGTCCAGCCTGGAAGCGGAACATCGAGGACGGCCAGGTGGGTGACAGCGTCGCGAAAAATGGCGGCCTGAGGCAATGCCACCATTCCGCCAATGTCGTGGCCGCACACGGCGTAGCGTTCATGCCCGAGTGCAATCATGACCTCATGCGCGTCGCGCGCCATCGTCGCCTTGTCATAGCCGCCGAGGGGGCAGTCGGAAAAACCCGCTCCGCGCAGATCGATGGCCACCACGCTGAAATGCTCGGCCAGTAACGGCATCACATGGTGCCATTCCCACCAGGTTTCCGGCCATCCGTGAAGCAGAAGGATCGGCGGACCGGAGCCCCCCGTGACAGCGTTGATCTTGATGCCGTTGACCGGCACCAGCTGCTGGGTAAACCCATTTAAAGTTGCGAACATGATAATTGTCCAGTTGATGTGAGAGTTGAAGCAGATTGCGGCCAGCGACTAGGACTGATCGAAATCGGTGGCGATGGTGATGTCGCGCCAGGCGTCGATATCGCTGCGAAAGGACGCCAGCTTTCGCTCGGCGATCGAATGAGCGACGGGGCCGAGCGGCAAATGAAGCGGGGCCTTGTCGGCATCGACTGCCTGCAGGATCACGGCGATGGCCTTTTCGGGATCGCCCGCCTGTTTGCCGCTGTTGGTTTCGCGATAGTGTTTGCGGGAGCTTGCGGCGTATTCAGGCATCTCGTTGGCCACCATCGTAATCGAGCGGCCGAGGAAATCGGTGCGAAAAGGCCCGGGCTCGACGATCACCACGCGGATCCCGAACGCCTTCAGCTCGCCGGCAAGCGCTTCGGAAAGCCCTTCCACGGCAAACTTGGCCGCGTTGTAGTACCCGCCTCCGCCGCTGCCCGCGATGCCAGCACCAGACGACATGTTGACGATTATTCCCCCCGAACGTCGCAGGACGGGCAGCGCTGCTCTGGTGGTTTCGATCAGACCAAAGACGTTCACTTCAAACATCGGCCGATATTCTTCGGGCGTGCCTTCCTCGATTGCGCCGAAGAGTCCGTATCCGGCATTGTTCACGAGCACATCAAAGCCGCCGAATGTCTCAACCGCCATTGCCACTGCGGCCGTGGCCGCCGCTGCATCCGTCACGTCGAGCGGCAGGGTGATCATCCGACCGCCGAAAGGTTCAGCCATTTTTTCGATCGTTTCGACATTGCGAGCTGTCGCAATAACCTGATCGCCGCGTTTTGCTGCTGCAAGGGCGAGCCGCTGTCCGAAGCCGCTTGAGCAGCCTGTGATGAGCCAAGTTTTCATGAGTTTGTCTCCGAATTGGTTTCAGACGATGCCAAGCTGTCCGCGCCACGAACCGTCATATCGGCCATGATCGACCAGTCCTTCTCGCCGAGGCCCGCCAAGACGGCTTTGTTGAGCCCCTCGCGGACAGCCTCAAGCATCGGGAGGGTACGTCCGATCTCCTTGCTAGCCTCAGTCGCAAGGCGCATGTCCTTGAGTGCAAGTTTGGCCTTGAAACCAGGCTCAAAGGCCTGTTCGGTGATCTGTTTGCTGTAGCTCTCATAGGCCCGGCCCGAGAAAAGGGTGCCCAGGATGAGTTCGAAGAAATCCGCACGGTCGAGCCCGATGCTCTCGGTCAATACGACACCCTCAGCCATCGCCTCGATTGCCATGGCGATCATCATGTTGCAGGCAAGCTTTGCCGTATTTGCCCGAGCTGGGTTCTCCCCTAACTTCCAGACCTTTTTGCTTAGGTGAGCAAGGAGCGGCTCGACGACTGCAACTGCATCGGCCTTTCCGGCTGCCAGAATGTTGAGCTGGCCACTCGCCGCTACGTTCGGGCGCCCAAGAACCGGTGCGGAGACATAGCCAAGGCCTGCCTCTTCGTGCAGTAGCTCCAGTTCTCGAGCGAATGCCACCGAGATTGTCGATGTGACGACGTGGGTCAGCCCCGGTTGCGCACTTGACAGCAAGCCAGCATCGAGGATCACTTCTCGAATTGCAGGGTCGTCGGATAGCATCGTGAAGACGACGTCCGCTTGAAATGCATCCGCGGCGAGTTCGACAAGTGTCACCCCGGGAACGCTATCCTGCACGACCTTGCTACGGTTCCAGGCCCGAACATCATGGCCGGCCTTCACCAGATTAAGGGCCATTGCCGAGCCCATACTGCCGAGACCGATAAATCCGATCTGCATGTTTTATCTCCTATTGTTTAGATGAGAGTTGAGCGGGATCAGATGTAGGCTGCCGGGCGATCGTCAGGCCTAGACCTGCGCCGACGAGT
Source organism: Pararhizobium qamdonense (assembly GCF_029277445.1). NCBI lineage: Bacteria > Pseudomonadati > Pseudomonadota > Alphaproteobacteria > Hyphomicrobiales > Rhizobiaceae > Pararhizobium > Pararhizobium qamdonense. The sequence continues at coordinate 214,051 of NZ_CP119569.1, forward strand.
TGGCTGGTAGCGATGATAAGGAGAGCAACAACGAAGGCGTGAGCGAGTTGTCCAGCATCGGCGCCCTCTCCGCTGAGTGCATAGAAGACGCCGCCGATTACCGCGACACTGAGTGCAACGCTTACCTGCAGGGTAGAGCTCGTCACCCCGGCGATCATCCCTGAAAAGTCTGGCGATACACGGCCGATTACCATGTGCATCAAGCCGGGGGTCGCGAGACCTTGGCCGAACCCAGTCAGGAAAAGAAGTGCGACAAGCCATGTATGATCGGGCACTACACCCGGCGTTGTGGCACCGACCACCCAGGCGATGCTGTAGAGACCGATCGCCTCAAGACTCATGCCGAGCGGAGTGAGAAATGGCCCGAATACGCGCCGGCACGATGGCGAAGTGAGCGGGCCGATTAGATAGCCCAAACCGTAGGGTAGAAAGAAAAGACCTGCATCAAGCGCGCTCGTGTGAACAGCCTGTTGCAGGTACACCGAGAACAGCAGGAAGAATGTCGAGATTGTGTAGAACAGCAACGCTACGGTCAGTCCACGAGCCAGTCCGGGCGCAGCCAAGACTCTGGGGTCAAGGAGCGGAGAACCACCAGAACGTGCAAGCTTGCCCTGAGACCGCCAGAAGGCGCCCGCTAGGAGGGGAACGACGGCCAGTGACAGCCATGCCCATAACGGCCAGCCGGCCTCCCTGCCCTCGATGAGCGGCACGATCAGAGCCGCCAGCGTCATTATCGAGAGCCCGGTGCCGACCAGATCGAGCTTGCGCGGATCACGGGCGCGCGTTTCGCGAAGCAGTGGGATGGCGAAGAGAACAACGAGGAATGCCACCGGTAGGTTGACGAGGAAGATTGCTCGCCATCCAAGGCCAAAGACATCCAAGGAGATTAGAATCCCGCCCAAGGCCTGACCGACAACGGACGCCAGACCGAACACGGCACCAAAGAGGCCGAGCGCCAGATGCTTTTCTTTCTCAGAAAATATCGCCTGAATCGACGCGAGGGCCTGCGGGGCCATCACGGCGGCTGTTAGGCCTTGCAGTGCTCGCCCAGACACAAGGGCCCATGGCGACCATGCAAGACCACAGAGCATGGACGCGAAAGCAAAACCGATCAGGCCGCTGACGAACATTCGCTCTCGGCCAAAGAGATCGCCGAGCCGCCCACCGGTGATTAGGGTAACAGCATAGAGCGCGGCGTAGGAGGAAATGACCAGCTGCTCGACAGACGGAGACGCTCCCAGATCCTGCTGTATCGAAGGCAAGGCCACATTGACGATGAAAAAGTCAAGCGGCGGCAGGAAAGCGCCGACCAAGAGCACCGTAAACATCGCCCAACGTCGAGGGTCGGGGGCAGTGGTGTTCGGTTCGGTCACCGAACGGGACAAATGTGGTGATGGCAGTTTGCTGGAACTCATGGCTTTCAACTTCAATTGCATCAAGGCGCTGCCCAGAGCGGCTTCAAGATGTTGCGCTTTGGCTGGTGGGCATTAGCAATCTCGGAGTAAGCCATGACCTGAACAGTCTCCGGCCGAGTGTGCGCCGCTTACATGGCGGCCTCATCGACGAAGTTGGTGGCACCAAACGAGATAAACCGGTGCCATTTCCTTTCGGAAGAAGTCGCCGGCAATGAGCGCCCATACGTCTCCAGCTTTCCCCCACCAACGGGAGGTGCATGTTGATCCAACGGTCGCGCTCGAACTGTGTTTGCTCAACGCCTGCATAGGTTACTAACTTTGTGATCATCAGCGACGTCCTTGGTATGAGCAACCGGACGGGGTCGCCACATGATGCGAGCCCTCAAGAAACTCTCAATGCTATGTCTGGACGAGCTTCCGTGTGCTTTCCGCAGCTAGGTTACGTGTGTTCACCTGGCGGCCGTATTCACCAATCCGTTGATCCTTAGAGGGTAGCGCCTCCAGACAATGTAAATTTAGATTGCTTAGATTTGTTCTTTAAGTGACATAACTGTATTCTTGGCGTTCAGTTTTGTATGGGTGTGGCAATGGAATGGAGTGACATCCGAGTCTTTCTAGCTGTGGCGCGATCCGGGACGCTCGGCGGCGCCGCCCGTTCCTTGCAGACGAGCCATCCGACCGTTGGAAGGCGCCTGCGCGCCTTGGAGTTGGCGGTTGGTTACACGCTCTTCCAGCGGACTGCGGACGGTCTCGTCTTGACCGAAGAGGGCCACGGGATGATCCCGCTGGCGGAGCAAATGGAAGAGAGCGCACTGGCCATGGAGCGACGGCTAGCTGGGCGGGAGCAGGACCTCAAAGGTAGCCTGCGCGTTTCATCATCAGATTGGTTCGGGGCTTACGTGCTGCCTCCCATTGTGGCGGATTTTTCGAATGCCTACCCAAATGTCGACGTTGAGATCCTGACAGGCACACGCCTGTTTAATCTGGCCCAGCGCGAGGCCGACGTAGCTTTCCGTATTGTGCCATTCAACACCGCCGATGTTGTTCAGCGACGTCTCTTCAGGCTGGAATACGGCGTCTACATCGCTGAGGAGTCGCCTGATCCAGAATATGGCGACGGGACCGGTTTTCGGCTGATTACACACGATACGTCGACCGGACAGTTCCCCGATATCGCTTGGCTGACTGAGAGTTTCCCCAACGCGAGAACTATCTTGCAATCGAACAACCGCAACGTCCAAGGCCGCATGTGTAGGCAAGGTGTTGGAATTGCGGTCCTTCCTCGGGTAGTCGGCAGTCAGATCGCGGGTATCCGTAGACTTGAACTGCCGATGCCCCCGCCAGCGCGAGAGATTTGGATGGGATATCACCGGGACCTAAGACGTCTTCCGCGTCTTCGTGCGTTCATTTCAACAGTATTGAACCATCTCGCCAACGCGACGGAAGGATAGACCGCCCGTCCGGCGCGTTTGCACGACTAGCGCAGAGCCCGAATCGGGAGCACTCACTGTAAATCGATGGCGCCGCAGCCATCGTATAGCCGATGACAACGGGGCGACCGCCAATACTACCCACTCCGGTCTTTCCGCTTTCTGCTTCAGCCAGATCACCCGATCGTCGCGAGGAGTTCCGAGACACTTTTTTTGGCATCGCCATAGAACATTCGAGTGTTGTCCTTGTAGAAAAGCGGGTTCTCGATACCGGAATAGCCGGTGCCCTGGCCGCGCTTGGAGACGAAGACCTGCTTGGCCTTCCACACCTGCAGCACCGGCATGCCGGCGATTGGCGAATTCGGATCTTCTTCCGCCGCCGGATTGACGATGTCATTGGAGCCGATGACGATGACGATGTCCGTGGTCGGGAAATCGTCGTTGATCTCATCCATTTCCAGGACGATGTCATAGGGCACCTTGGCTTCGGCGAGCAGCACGTTCATGTGGCCCGGCAGACGGCCAGCCACCGGGTGGATGGCGAAGCGCACGGTCTTGCCGGCTGCCCTGAGCTTGCGGGTCAGCTCCGAGACCGCCTGCTGTGCCTGGGCAACCGCCATGCCGTAGCCCGGCACGATAATGACGCTGTCGGCATCGTTCAGCGCATTGGCAACACCTTCCGCATCGATGGCGATCTGTTCGCCCTCGATCTCCATCGCCGGTCCCGTGGTGCCGCCGAAGCCGCCGAGAATGACGGAGACGAAGGAGCGGTTCATCGCCTTGCACATGATGTAGGAGAGGATCGCACCCGAGGAGCCGACCAGCGCACCGGTGACGATCAGCAAGTCGTTGCCGAGCGAAAAGCCGATGGCAGCGGCTGCCCAGCCGGAATAGCTGTTCAACATCGAGACGACCACGGGCATATCGGCGCCGCCGATGCCCATGATCAGGTGATAGCCGATGAAGAAGGCGAGCAGCGTCATCAGCACCAGTGTCCAGATGCCAGCGCCGTTGAAGAACATCACCAGCAGGATGATCGATATCAGCGCCGCCCCTGCATTGAGGAAATGGCCTCCCGGAAGCTTCTTTGCCTTGCCATCGACCTTGCCTGCCAGCTTGCCGAAAGCAACGACCGAGCCGGTGAAGGTGACCGCACCGATGAACACGCCGAGGAAAACCTCGACCTTGAGGATGGCGATTTCCACCATGTCCTTGTGGGCGAGCTTCTCGGCAAAACCGGCCAGTGTCGACAGGTCACCGCCCGCCGCCTTCAGCGCCAGAACAGTGCCGAGTTCCAGTTCGGCATTATAGCCGATGAACACAGCGGCAAGGCCGACGAAGGAGTGAAGCGCCGCCACAAGCTGGGGCATTTCCGTCATTTGCACGCGGGCAGCGACATAGTAGCCCATGACCGAGCCGCCGGCGATCATCACCAGGATGATGAACCAATTGCCGACGCCCGGGCCGAATACGGTGGCGGCAACCGCAAGCGCCATGCCGACAATGCCATACCAGACGGCGCGCTTGGCGCTTTCCTGGCCGGACAGACCGCCGAGCGATAGGATGAAGAGAACAGCGGCGGCGATATAGGCCGCAGATACGATACCGATTGTCATAGTCTTTTCCCCTCTCCGATCACGACTTCTGGAACATGGCGAGCATGCGCCGTGTCACGAGGAAGCCGCCGACGATGTTGATCGTCGCGATCAGCACTGACAAAGCCGCCAGGATCACCACCAGCCAGTTGCTGGAGCCAACCTGCAGCAGCGCACCTAGAATGACGATGCCGGAAATGGCATTGGTCACCGCCATCAGCGGGGTATGCAGCGAGTGGCTGACATTCCAGATCACCGAGAAACCGATGAAGCAGGAGAGAACGAAGACGATGAAATGGCTCATGAAGCTTTCCGGCGCATAGGCACCGACTACGAGCAGCAGGAGCGTGGACACCACCAGCAGCCCGACCTGGTTCCGCGTCTGCGTCTTGAACGCGGCAACTTCCTTGGCGCGTTTTTCCGCAGGCGTCAGTTCCTTGACCTTCTCCTTCGGCTTGGCCGCCGCGATCGCCTGGATCTTCGGCGGTGGTGGCGGGAAGGTAATCTCGCCCTGGAAGGCAATGGTCGCACCGCGGATGATGTCGTCTTGCATATTGTGCACGATCGCGCCGTCCTTGGCCGGCGTCAGGTCGGTCATCATATGGCGGATATTGGTCGAATAAAGCGTCGATGCCTGGGCGGCCATGCGGCTCGGAAAGTCGGTATAGCCGACGATCGTCACGCCGTTCTCCGACACGATCTTCTGGTCGGCAACGGTCAGGTCGCAATTGCCGCCGCGCTCGGCGGCAAGGTCGATGACGACCGAACCCGGCTTCATCGCAGCCACCATGTCGGCCAGCCACAGCTTGGGCGCATCACGGCCCGGGATCAGCGCCGTGGTGATGACAATGTCGATCTCGGGCGCCAGTTCGCGGAACTTGGCCAGCTGCTTTTCGCGAAACTCGGGCGACGAAGGAGCGGCATAACCGCCGGTTGCGGCGCCGTCCTGGTTCGCTTCGAATTCGAGATAGACGAACTGCGCACCCATCGATTCGATCTGTTCGGCCACTTCCGGGCGCACGTCGAAGGCATAGGTGATCGCACCCAGCGAGGTCGCTGTGCCGATAGCGGCCAGACCGGCAACACCGGCGCCGATGACCAGAACCTTGGCCGGCGGCACCTTGCCGGCAGCAGTGACCTGGCCGGTGAAGAAACGACCGAAATTGTTGCCCGCCTCGATCACCGCGCGGTAGCCGGCGATATTGGCCATCGACGACAGGGCGTCCATCTTCTGGGCTCGGCTGATGCGCGGCACCATGTCCATGGCAATGACATTGGCGCCGGTCGACTTCGCCTGCTCAAGCAGATCCTTGTTCTGCGCCGGATAAAATAAGGAGATCAGCGTTTTGCCTGAGGAAAGCCGGTCGACCTCGCGGGCCTCTGGCGACCGCACTTTGGCGATCACATCGACCGACGAAAAGAGCGCCTCGGCCCCATCCACAACGGTTACACCGGCAGCCCGATAGGCGTCGTCGGAGAAGCCGGCTGCTTTGCCGGCACCGGTCTCGATCACACACTCATAGCCGAGCTTCTGCAACTGAACCGCGCTGTCCGGCGTCATCGCGACGCGCGCCTCACTCAAAAACACCTCTTTGGGCGTCCCGATCTTCATAGCTGTCTCATTCCCTTTGTTCTCAATCTGCGGTCCACCCGCCATCTACCATCAGCGCAGTTCCGGTGATCATCGCCGCGGCATCGGATGCCAGAAAAACGACCGGTCCCATGATGTCCTCGACCTCCCCGATGCGACCCAGCTTGATCTTTTCCTCTATCCAGCGAAGCCGTTCGGGGTTGGAAAAGGTCTGCTCTGCAAGCGGCGTGCGAATGAAAGTGGGGCAGATCGTGTTGATCCGGATGCCATGGTGGCCCCATTCAATCGCCATGGATTTGGTAAAGCCCTCCACCGCATGCTTCGTGGCGGCGTAGACGGCGCGGTCGATGCCACCGACATGGGCCATCTGCGAAGAGATGTTGATCAGCGAGCCTGGCCGCCCGGCCGCGATTAGGGTTTTTGCCACCGCGCGGGTAAGGAAATAGGCGCCACGCAGATTGAGGCCGACAACGGCATCGAAATCGTTAAGCGTCGTCTCCACCGCTGGGCCGTGGCGGGCAATGCCGGCACTGTTAACAAGGATATCGAAGGGCGCGTGGGTGCCAATGGTCCGCTCAGTTCCCGCAACATCCTGTACGTCGAGGGCAAGCGTTTCAGCCGAAAGCCCCCTCTCCTGCAGTGCTTTGGCCGTCTGCTCCAGCTTGTCGGCCGAGCGGGCGACAAGCGTCACCTTTGCCCCGGCTTCGGCCAGCGCGACAGCCGCCGCCTGGCCGATCCCGGAGGTGGCCCCCGCAACGAGGGCCGTCCTGCCGTCGAGCCGGAACGATGGTGTTTGCGGCAAGATTATCGACATGGGTTCTCCCTCCGAGCCGTTATTCGGCCGCCGCACCATAGGGGACGTTCTTGCCACCATAGCGGCGGACGCGGACATTGGCCTGTTCGGCATGGCCGATGAAGCCTTCCAGGATGCACAGCCGAGAGCAATATTCGCCGATCTGGGCGGCCGCCTCGTCGGTCAGCACCTTCTGGTAGGAATGCGTCTTCAGGAATTTGCCGACCCAGAGACCGCCGGTATAGCGCCCTGCCTTCTTGGTCGGGAGGGTGTGATTGGTGCCGATCACCTTGTCGCCATTGGCGACGTTGGTCCGCGGTCCAAGGAACAGCGCACCATAGGAATGCATCTTTTCCAGAAACCAGTCGTCGCGATCGGTCATTACCTGCACGTGTTCCGAGGCGATATCGTTAGCGACATCGAGCATTTCCTCATGGGTGTCGCAGAGGATGACCTCGCCGTAGTCGACCCAACTTTTCGAGGCCGTGTCGGCCGTCGGCAGAATGGCCAGCAGGCGTTCAATCTCCGCGAGCGTGTCTTCGGCAAGCTTGCGGGAATTCGTGATCATCACCGCCGGCGAGTTGTAACCATGTTCGGCTTGGCCGAGCAGGTCTGTGGCGCACATTTCGGCGTCGACGGTCTCGTCGGCGATTACCATGGTCTCGGTCGGGCCGGCGAAGAGATCGATGCCGACGCGGCCGTAGAGCTGGCGCTTGGCTTCCGCCACGAAAGCATTGCCCGGGCCGACCAGCATGTGGACGGGCGCGATCGTCTCTGTGCCGATCGCCAGCGCGCCGACCGCCTGAATGCCGCCAAGCACATAGATTTCATGTGCGCCGCCCAGATGCATGGCGGTGATGACGGCCGGGTTAGGCTCGCCCTTGAAGGCAGGCGTCGCAGCTACGATGCGCGGCACACCGGCCACGGAGGCTGTGGCCACTGACATATGGGCCGAGGCGACCATGGGAAACTTGCCCCCCGGAATGTAGCACCCAACCGACTGGACCGGGATGTTCTTGTGGCCGAGGATGACACCTGGCAGAGTCTCGACCTCGATGTCGCGCATGGAATCGCGCTGCGCCTGGGCAAAGTTACGAACTTGCGCCTGGGCGAACTTGATGTCTTCCATGTCGCGTGGCGCGACCTTGTTCATAAGTGCCTCGATATCGCCGGGCGACAGCTTGAACGACGGCGGCGAGTACTTATCGAACTTTTCCGAAAGCTCGCGCACGGCCATGTCGCCGCGGGCCTCGATGTCCTTCAGAATGTTCTCGACCGTGCTGCGAACCTCGCTGTCGTCTGCCGAGCGTTCTGCCTCGGGCTTGCCGCGCTTGAGATAGGTAATGGTCATGAGTGATCTCCCTTTCGAAAACGAGAATATGATGCTAAAGCGGTAATGCAAGTTTTCATCAATGATGTGAAAAAATTTCACTGAGGTTTCATGAAGCCTACCGCAAAACAGGTTGCCCATGCCGCCGGCGTTTCGATCTCGGCGGTCTCGCGCGCCTTCACGCCCGGTGCGCCTATTGAACCCGCCAAACGCCGCGCCATTCTCGCAGTAGCCGAAGAGCTCGGCTATATCAGCCCGGCCCGGCGCACGGCCGAGGTGATCGCAGCGGGAACCGTCACGCTGGTAGCCGGCGACTTGCTCAACCCTTTTTACCCGACCGTGCTCGACAGCCTTGCCCGGCAACTGCAGGGCAGCGGGCGCCAGTTGCTGGTTTATGCGCTGGCGGCCTCGGACACGGTCGATTCTGCTACGGACCGTATCCTCGCAGCGCGGCCATCGGCGATCATCGTCACCTCTGCCTACCTCACTTCCAACATGGCGCGCGCCTGCCGGCAGCACCAGATCAAGGTAGTGCTTCTCAACCGCGTGCAGCGGGATATCCGCACCAATGCCGTGGCCTGCGACAACTATCAGGGCGGGCGGGACGTCGCCCGGCTGCTGCTCGATCGCGGGTGTCGAAGGATCGGTTTTGTTGGCGGCATTGCCAACACCTCTACCCATGCAGAACGAGCGCGCGGCTTTCGCGATGTGTTGCACGAGGCAGGCCGCACCGTGCAGGCGCAGGTCCATGGAAATTTCAACTACCAGGACGGATATCAAGCCGGGATGACGCTCTTGTCCTCGGCAGAACGACCGGACGCGATCTTCTGCTGCAACGACATCATGGCGCTTGCCGTGATCGATGCGGCGCGCGAATGCGGGGTGCGCGTCCCCGAGGACCTGGCGATCGTCGGTTTCGACGACATCCCCATGGCGAGTTGGAATTCCTACCAGCTCACCACGATCCGCCAGCCAGTGGAGCGGATGGTGCAGGAGGCGCTCAGGCTGATTGACGACCCCAACATCAAGCCCTCGGACGCGGGCGTTACTCGATTGCTTGCCGGCGAATTCGTCATGCGCCGCACGGCCTGATCCCAATCATCAGCGGAGGCCATCCGCAAGGATCATGGCCGCACCTTTTGCACCAATCATTGCAGTTGGCGTATTGGTGTTGCCAGAAACGATCGATGGCATGACAGACGCGTCCGCGATCCGCAAACCCGAAAGGCCGATGACGCGCAAGCGCTCGTCGACTACGGCCAGTCCGTCGGTCTTCACACCCATTTTCGCGGTCCCGACTGGGTGGAAGATCGTCGTCCCAATGTCGCCCGCCGCCTTCGCAAGATCGAGGTCGTCATTGGAGACCAAAGGCCCCGGAAGATATTCGTTGGGCTCGAACGGCTTCAAAGCGGACTGGCTCATCAATCGGCGAGTGACTCTAATTGCATCGGCTGCGACTGTGCGATCCTCTTCCGTCGACAGATAAGCTGGTGCGATAATCGGCTTGTCGTTGATATCGCGACTGCGCAGCGCCACCTGCCCCCGCGAAGTCGGGCGCAAATTGCAGGCACTCACCGTGATCGCCGGAAAGTCATGCAAAGGGTCTCCAAACTTGTCGAGCGATAATGGCTGGACGTGGAACTGGATGTTCGGCCGGTCAATCCCTGGACGGGAACAGGTGAATATGCCAAGCTGCGAAGGCGCCATTGTCAGCGGCCCCGTTCGCTTCAGCGCATACTCGACACCCATCATCCCACGCCGGAACATGGAACGGTACATCGTGTTCAGCGTCGGAGCGCCACTGACGCGATAGATAGCGCGCTGCTGAAGATGGTCCTGAAGGTTGCCGCCAACACCGGGCAAATCTGCCACGACGTCGATCCCGAGCTCCCGAAGACGGGATGCCCCACCGATACCTGATCTTTGGAGAATTTGGACAGAGCCGATCGCCCCGGCGCATAGGACAATCTCGGCCCGCGCCCTCACCGCGAAGGCGTTGCCGCCTTGAACACAGTGCAGTGTATCCGCCCGATGGCCGTCGAAAGCGATCCGGTCAGTCAGCACATGCGTCTCCAGATGCAGGTTCTGACGCTTGAGCGCCGGCTTCAAAAAGCCCCGCGCGGCCGACCAGCGGCGGCCGCGCCTTTGGTTGACGTGAAAATAGCCGGATCCTTCGTTATTGCCGGTATTGAAATCCCCGACCTTGGGAATACCCATTTGCTCCGCCGCATCGGCGACGGCCTGCAGGATCTTCCAACTAACGCGCGGCGGCTCCACGCGAAAACCGCCGCCAGTGCCGTGAAACTCCCCAGCCCCTAGAAAGTGATCCTCGATATCGCGAAACACCGGCATGACGTCCTGCCAGCCCCAACCAGTTAGTCCGAGATCGCGCCAGCCGTCATAGTCGGCAGCCTGTCCGCGCATAGCGATCATTGCATTGATCGCAGAACTTCCGCCGATGACTTTGCCACGCGGATACGCAAGAGAACGGCCATTCAGGCCAGCCTCTGCCTCGGTCCTGAACATCCAGTCCGCACGCGGATTGCCAATGGCGAAGAGATAGCCAACCGGAATATGAAACCAAATCCAGTTGTCGAGACCGCCCGCTTCGAGTACGAGGACGGAATGCCGCCCGTCGCGCGAAAGCCTCTCGGCGGCCACGCAACCGGCGGTGCCGGCCCCCACCACGATATAGTCATATTCCTTGCCGATGCGGTCCGCCATCGTCATCCTCGTTGATCGTTGATCCGGTAGCCGGCGTGCACGCCGGGATGGAAAGTCAGGCCCGATCTGACGTCGGGACGGCCCGTGCGACGAATGTCGCGTTCAATTCCATCAGACGCTGGTCGCGCCAGAGGGAGCGCTGGGCTAGACCATCTTGTGGAAGAGCGGCCCGCCGCTCTGCTTCGGCGCGCTGGACAACATCGTCGGGCCACCGTTCCGGCTGGCGAGAAGCGGCGATTGAATGATAGAGGGGAGCAAGGCGTCGCGCGTAGTCGGCGATGCCTTCTGGCGCGTTGAGATCGATTGTCTCGAACGGTCCCATGAACGACCAGCGGCGTCCAAGCCCTTGCGAGACGGCCGCATCGATGTCTGCCAGGCTGGCCGCGCCTTCGGCATAGAGGGCCCAAGCTTCGTTCAGCAGGGCGCCCTGCAGCCGGTTGAGGACGAAGCCCTCGATTTCCGAGTTGATGACGATCGGCGATTGGCCGATCCGCTGCATTTCCTTGCGAACCAGAGCCACTACGCCGGCCTCCGTCCAAGGGGCGGCGACAAGTTCGACCAACGGAATGAGATGCGGTGGATTAACGGGATGCACAACGAGAAAGCGCTCGCGCCAGGGTATGTCAGCTGTGAACTGCGATGCAGGAATGCCTGACGTCGAACTTCCGCAGATTGCCTCCGGGCGCATGGCAGACGCGATCTCCCGACATACGTCCATTTTCACGTCGATGCGCTCAAGCACCGACTCCTGAACGTAGTCGGCGTCGCTCACCGCTTCGGGCAAGGTTTCAACAACATGGAGGTGCTGCAGAACGGCATCAACGTCGCCGATCAAGCCAAGGCGTTTCATATCGGCAAGGCTCTCGCTAATCCGCGCAAGAGCCCGGGAACGTATATCCGCGATGCCGTCGAAAATCCGAACGTTCAAACCAGCTCTGGCGAAGACAATTGCCCAGCCGAGGCCGACCAGACCTGCCCCAACCACGGCTACGGTCTGAAAACGATTTTCACCCATTTTGCTTCTCCTCTTCTTTTCTCTGGACGACCGGCGCTTATCGGAGATGGGTCGCGCCGTTGACGTCGAAGATTGCGCCTGAAGCAAATCCACCGCCCGGTGCGCAAAGAAGCAGGACAAAGGCTCCAACTTCCTCAGGCGCTGCGAGACGCTTGAGAGGAACTGCGTCTGGCTCGTAGCCACGCCCCATAATCATTGGTGTATCGATCGGGCCCGGCGCGATAGCATTGACGGTCACGTTATGCTCGGCGCCTCGCTGCGCCAGCCAACGCGTGAAGGCATGGATGCCGCCTTTCGTAAATGCGTAGTGGGGTCCAGAGCGCAGCCCGCCCATCCACCCAGCAACGGAACCAAACAGGACGATGCGCCCTCCACCCTGCTCGACCATCTTCGGATAGTAGGCTCGCGTCAGATTGGCCGGCCCCTTAATGTTAACGGCGATGGTCCGATCCAATGCCTCATCCCAGCTTTCGTCCATCCAGTCGTCGGGAGGGCAGATCGCAGCGCAGTCGACCAGGCCGTAAACCGGCCCAGTTGCTCCGGAAAGCCGCGAGACCGCATCCTTGCTGCTCGTATCGCAGCTATGGAAAGTCGCAGGGCCACTTAGCTCTCCTACTGTCCTGCGGATGGTATCGACATCTGCGATGTCGACGAGCGCAACCTCGGCACCATGCGCAGAGCACAGGCGCGCCGAAGCAGCTCCAATGCCACCACCGGCTCCGGTGATCAGTATCCTTCGTCCGGTCAAGTCGTTGGGACGGAAGCTTGTCATGGCTGTCTCCTTTATCGGCATGGCTTTGCTCACAGCGCCAGATAACGCTGGCTGATGTCCTGATTGGCTCGCAATTGCTCGATCGTACCGTGATAGACGGCGCGCCCGCGATCAACAATCGTCACATGCGAAGCTACGCCGAGGCAGAAATGCATATTCTGTTCGGCAAGGAGAATGGTGACCCCAAGCTCCTTCAGCGTCACAATCAGCTTGCCGATCGACTGGACGATGATTGGTGCGAGCCCTTCGCTTGGCTCGTCCAGCATCAGCACATCTGGATTTCCCATCAGAGTGCGGGCGATGGTGAGCAGTTGCTGCTCGCCACCCGAGAGAAGTCCAGCACGGCGCGTCTTCATGGTGGCAAGAAGCGGGAACACCTCGTAGATGCGGTCCAGCGTCCACTGCATTCGACGGTCCGTGCCGCGCTTGGCGCCAATCATCAGATTGTCTTGCACGGTGTGGTCGGGGAAAACCTGCCGGTCTTCGGGAACATAGCCGATGCCTAAACGTGCAATCGTATATGGAGCGCGTCCGCGAAGCTGTTGGCCCGAAACCGTGATCGCGCCATTGCGCGGTGGCGCTAGACCTGCAATTGCCTTGAATGTCGTACTTTTCCCGGCCCCGTTGCGACCGAGCAGCGCCATCACCTGCCCCTTATGAACCGAGAAGCTCATCCCGAACAGGATCTGGCTGTCGCCGTAAAAGACGTTGGCATTCCCAACCGTTAGTATTGCATCGCTCATGCCTGCACCTCCTTGGCACCCTGAACAGAATGGTGTTCGGCGCCGAGATAGGCGTCGACAACTTTCTGGTTCCGGCGAATTTCGTCTGCCGTGCCGCTAGCGAGAAGTGCACCGTAGCAAAGCACATGAATGGTCTGGGCGATCTTGAATACGATATCCATGTCGTGCTCGATGAATACGATCGTCAGTCCCTGAGTTTTCCAGAGAGCGTGAACCTTATCGATCATGCGCCATCGCTCGTCCGGGCCCATGCCGGCCGTCGGTTCGTCGAGAAGCAGGACCTTGGGATCCAGTGCGAGCGCGAGACCTATATCAAGCAGCTTCTGGTCTCCGTGCGACAGTTCCTTCGACAGGATGTCGCGCCTATCGGACATGCCGAGCATCTCGGCAATTTCATCGGCACGCGTCTCCGCCGGCTTCGCAGGGAAGCGGGCGAACAAGTCCCAGGAGCCTTTTTGCCGCGAGGTGACCGCAGCCGCCAAGGATTCTCGCACAGTCAGCGTCGGAAAAAGCGCGGCGACTTGGAAGGCACGCACCACACCGGCCCGGGTCACGGCCAGGCTTGATTGCCCGACAAGGTCGTGGTCCTCAAAGATAATCTTTCCTGAATCCGGCCGGATGCGGCCGGTGATCTGGTTGAACAGGGTCGTCTTGCCCGCACCGTTCGGTCCGATCACTGCGCTCAGCGACCCCTCGGGGAAAATTAGTGAGACGTTCTGCGTCGCCTTCACCCCTCCGAATGTCTTGGATATGTTCTGGATCTCAAGCATCGGGAGCCTCCGCAAGCTTGGTGACAGCTACGGGCTTCCGGTCTCGCTTTCGCAGTTTGACCGCGAGGTCGTACAGGTGATCCGCTATACCTCGCTTCAGCCCCAGTACGATTAGCAGAATGACTATGCCGAGCACGAAGTTCTGGTACTCGGTGTGGGCACGAACGAAGTGCTCGATCAATTCCAGCAGGAAGGCACCGAACAAAGGCCCGAGGAACAGCTTGGTGCCACCGAGCATGAGCGCGAAGATCGCATCGCCCGACGTGGTCCAGAAGGCGAATTCCGGATAGGCGCCGGATACGAATAGCGCCAAGATGATGCCACCGACGCTCGCCATCGCGCCCGATAGCACAAAGACTGCCAGCTTCATCGCAAAGACGTTTACGCCGAGAAAATCCGCACGTGTTGCGTTGTCCCGGATCAGACGCAGCGTATAGCCAAAGGGCGACTGCCAGACTTGCCGCATGATGGCGGCGCAGACCATGAACAGCGTGATGCAGAACAGGTACTGCGTGTATCCATTGGTAAGATCGATCCCCATAAATACCGGCTTCGGAATGCCTCCGAGCAAACCCTGGTCTCCCCCTGTCAACCCGACCCAGGTGAGTATGATGCTGTAGAACACCATCTGAAAGGCAAGCGTGATGAAGGAGAAATAGACATCTTTCAGCCTCACGCAGATCGCGCCGGTGATGGCGGCGAGGAGCGCGGATCCGACAACGGTCAGAAGCACCGCGGCAGGTATTGAAACGCTGCCACTCTGCATCAGCAGGCCGAAGGAATAGGCTCCGAACGCAAAGAAGATCGCATGCCCGAAGGCCACCAGCCCTGTCAGGCCAACGAGCATGTTCAACGACATCGCCAAAAGACCGTAGGCAGCGACGTAGATAATAAAGTCGATCACGGCTGCACCGGGAAAGATCGAGGGAAGTATGGCGAAGGCCGCTATGCCGAGAACGGCGAGGCCGATATTGGTCGCGAGACTGGAAATCATAGCGCGCTCCTTTCTCCAAACAGGCCTTGCGGCTTGAGGATCAGCACAATGGCCATGATGACGAACATCAGTCCGTCCGTGAAAAGTGGAAAGCCGATCGCGCCAAAGGCCTTGATGAAGCCGACCAGGATCGAGGCTACGAAGGCTCCGCCGATGGAACCCATGCCTCCAATGACGATGATGATGAAACTGTCGAGCAGGAAGGACAGCCCCATGCCGGGTGTCAGCGTGCGGATCGGAGCAGCCAGTCCGCCCGCGAGTCCGGCGAGGCCGCTGCCGACACCGAAAACTGCGGCATAGAGGAGAGTGGTGTTGATGCCGAGCGCGCTGACCATCTTCGGATTGATCGCAAGCGCCCGCACGACCTTGCCGAACCGTGTACGGTTGATGACGAACCAGAGGGCAAGCCCCGCCACCGCCGATGCGCCGATCATAAACAGATAGTAGCTGGGCACGAACCCGCCCGCAATTGCCACGGGGGGTAGGTCGAAGACCTGTGGCATGCCCATCATCTTGTACTCACTGCCATAGATGAAGCGGACCGCATCATCCATAATCAGCGTCAGGGCGTAGCAGACCAGCAATTGCATCAGAAGATCGGCACCGTAGATGCGACTTATGACAAGCCGTTCCAGAATGATCCCGACGACACCCGTCGCCAGGGCCGCGACGACCAGTGCCGCCCAGAAGTTGCCGGTGACCTCAAAGGTGCTCAGCGCGAAATACGCGCCGAGCATATAGAGTCCCCCATGAGCAAAGTTCGTAACATTGAGCACGCCGAAGATCAGCGACAGTCCGGACGCAACCAGGAACAAGAGCATTCCGATAATGAAGGCAGTTGAAATCTGGGTGGCCGCACATGCCGAACTGCTCAGGCACATAAATAGCGCATCTGTATCCATGTTGTTTTACCCCTACGATGAAAGTGATGGCGTTAGCCTTGGATGTAGCCCTTGGACTTCTGCCATTCTTTCTCGAATTCGAGGATTTTGCTCCACTCGACAGAGACAAAGTTATCGAGGTAAGGAGCCTTCCGCACGGTTTGGGACCATGCTACGGGATAGTTGATGATAGTGTGATCTGATCCGCGCATGGTGATTTCACCGTTCACTCCGAGCGGAGATTTGATAGTCATGTCTTCCAGCTCGGACGCGAGCGCCGCGCCATCAGTCTTGCCGTTCGTGCGCTTCAGCGCCTCGACGATGAAAGCTGCGCCGACATTCGCTTCCCATCCCCACCCCGTCGGATCGTAACCCATCAACTTCTTAAAGGAGTCGGCGAAATCCCGATTTTCCTGCGTGTCAGGTGACTTACGGCTGTAGCGGTAGGCGGTGTGAATCCCTTCCGGAAGCTGTTTAATGGCAGTTAGGACCGGCGTGTCGCCGATCGCGGTCGAAAACATCGTCGTATTGTCAAACAAGCGGTAGAGATTAGCCTGCTCGACAAAGGCGACGAGGTCGCCGCCCCACAAAGCGGAATAGATCGCCTGCGGTTGCTGGCTCAGGATTTTAGTGATGCTTTCGGTGTAGTCGGGAGCGTAAAGCTTCGGCCATGTCTGGTCGACGAATTCGATAGAGGGCTCGTACATTTTGACCAGCTCTATGAACTGAGCTGTGTTGTCCCGACCAAAGGCATAGTCCGGCGAACACGTGACCCACCGCTTCAGATCTTTTTCCTTGGCAAGCTTCGAGGCATAGATCCCGCCGACGACGGCATCATGAATTCCCTGGCGGCAGGAACGGAACGCCGTCTTGACGAAGAGCTTCGGGTCGGCGGTGAGCGACGAGGTCTCTGTTTCGGCGTGAACACAGAGGACAGGCAAGCTGCGGATGACTTCCTGTACAGCAAAGGATCCAGCCGACGATTCGCCGCTTAGAATGATTTCGCATCCTTCGGAGTTGATCAGGTCTCGCGTAAGCTTGGCTGCGACGTCCGGCTTGCCTTCCGAATCGCGCACCACAAATTCGATTTTTTTGCCGTTGATGCCACCGGCCTGGTTCACCGCGTCGAAGACAAGGCTTGCACCGGCACGTGCCGTGTTGCCTAGCATCGCAACGCGGCCCGACAGGATTGTTGTCATGCCAATCCTAATCGTATTGGCGTCGGCCTTGGCGACGTACGGGAAGCCGGTTACGGCTACGGTGGTCGTTGCTGCGGCAGCTTTCAGGAAATCCCTGCGGCCGATGGTTTTCATGCTGTTGGTCATGTGTCTCCTCCCAGAGTTGCCCTTACTGTCGCAAAGGACGTGCGGCCCGCAGATGCGGACTAACTTTCACATGGTCATGTCGTCTCACCGACGAGTTGTCGTGAACCGGAATGTCTCCATGCTTCGGTCAGCATGAAGGCGGCGTAGGCGAGAACTCCGCTAGCTGCGCCGATTGCCTTCCCGAGATTGAGGAAGCCATGTGGCTGGTCGCAAAGATGGAGCGCCGTGACGGCGACTCCTTCTGCTTCCAGTCGAGCGGAATACTGCCTGCCTTCCTCGCCGAGCGGATCAAGACCGCACGTCAGCACGAAGGCAGGCGGCAGTCCCACAAGGCTCTTTGCCAGGATTGGCGAGGCGCGCCAGTCGCTGCGGTCGGCGTCTCCAGGAATATAGTGATCCACGAACCAGCGAATGGTCGTAGCCGACACCAGCATCCCTTCTGCCGCGCTTTCGAACGTCGCAGTCCCGAGGCGCAAATCAACAGCGGGGTAGAACAGCAGTTGATAGATCGCCTCGGGTAATTCTCTGTCTCGCCCCATAAGCGCGAGTATGGTCGCGAGATTACCACCGGCACTGTCTCCACCAACGGCGAGCATGCTGCCATTGATCTTCAGGGTGTCGGCATTCGAGGCTATCCAGCGAAACGCGGCGGCGGCATCCTCAACCGCAGCCGGAAACGGATGTTCGGGAGCCAGCCGGTAATCGACCGAGATAACGCAGCATCGCGCTGCTAGCGCGAGTGTCCGGCAAATTCCCTCATGCGATTCCGGGCTGCCTAGCATCCAGCCGCCCCCGTGGAAATAGACGAGGCAAGGCAGCGCCTCATGGCTATCAAGCCCACGGATTACGCGCAATCCGATCTTGTTGGATGGACCGGCTATCTCAATGTCGAGCACCGATGTCACGGGCGCAAGCGCCGGCTGGTCGGCGCGCCGGGTGGCGGCGTAATTGGCGCGCGCCACCTGAGGCTGCAGACTTTCCAGAGGTGGCACGCTAGCTGAGATTGCAGCATCCACCATTGCCCTGACGTCGGGATTAATTGGCCGTAACATGCAGCTCTCCCGATCAGCGAGTAATGAAGCCGCGATAGTCGTCACCGGCAATCTCCTTGCAAAGGTCGGCGTAGTAGGCCATTCCGCCGGCATACGGCATGAAGGCACGCGGCTTACCCGGGACATTGGCGCCGAGATACCAGGAGCTACTTGCCATCGGCAGCAGCGTCTTGTTCGCGGCGCGGTTGACTTCATCGACCCAATTGTCAGCCGCAGTAAGATCCGGTTCGATGCGCGTCAGGCCTCGTCCCATCATGTCGCCGATGCAATTGCGGATCCACTCGACATGCTGCTCGATCGCGACCGGATTGTTTGTCAGAACGGAGGGGCTTCCTGGACCCATTACCATGAAGAAGTTCGGGAAATGCGGGACCTGTAGCCCGAGATAGTTTCGCGGTCCGGTCGCCCAGGTCTCCTTGAGACTCCGCCCGCCAACGCCGCGGATGTCGATCTTAAGCAGGGAGCCAGTCATCGCGTCAAAACCAGTGGCGAAGATGATGACATCGAGCGGATATTCCGCGTCGGACGTTTTAATCCCTGCCTCGGTGATTTCGACAATAGGCGTTGTCTTGACGTCGACAAGCGAGACATTGTCCCGGTTGAAGGTCTCGAAATAATTGGTGTCGATCGGAGGCCGCTTGGATGCGAAGGGATGGTCCCTTGGAGTTAGCTTCTCGGCGGTTTCCGGGTCCTTGACGACCTGCCGAATTTTCTCCCGGATGAACTCGGAAGCCGTGTCATTGGCGGCTTTATCCTGCAGGAGATCCTTGTAGGAAGCCCGGAAGCGAAGCCCACCTGCCTTCCAGGCATCTTCGTAACGTTGGCGGCGAACTTCCTCGCTTACTTCAAGCGCGGACTGCTGGTTCACGTCGAATGGATGGCCGTTGCTGGAGGTTTTAGCTTTCAGTCGAATCTCGTCGTAATTCTCCTGTATCCACTGCTGGTCTTCCTGCGACAAGGGCCGGTTCCGGGCGGGGACGCTGTAATTTGCGGTGCGCTGGAAAACAGTAAGATGCTTTGCCTGGTCGGCGACGACCGGGGTCGCCTGGATTCCGGTCGAGCCTGTACCGATAATACCAACGGCCTTACCGGAAAAATCCACTGGCTGATGGGGCCAGTTGCCGGTGTGGTACCACTCGCCTTTAAAGCGTTCCAAACCGGAAATTTTTGGGACGTTCGTGGAAGACAGCACGCCGACGGCCGAAACGAGGAACCGGCATCGATAGCTTTTTCCGGCATCGATGGAGACCAACCAGGTATTGGTTTCTTCCTCAAAGACGGCGGATTCAACGCGCGTCTTTAAACGGATGTCGCGCCTCAGATCAAAGCGATCGGCGACATGTGAAAGGTATCGGCGGATCTCATCGTGCTGCGGGTAAAGTTCTGTCCAGCGCCAATCCTCCTGCAATTCCTTCGAAAAGGAATAGCAGTAGTAGTAGCTTTCAGAGTCGCAGCGTGCCCCCGGATAGCGGTTCCAGTACCAAGTGCCGCCAACGTCGTCCGCGACATCGAACACAACCGCAGACAGGTTTAGCTGATCGCGCAGCGTATGCAGTTGATAGAGACCGGAGAAGCCGGCGCCGATGATGATGGCATCATAGGTCTCAACAGTCTCGGATTGGTCGGCGGAGGTCCTCGCCACGTCATTCATTGCATGTGACATTTGTTCTCACTCCTCACCAGGCTCCCCGCCCGGCACTATATTCAAGCAAATCTGACAAACCGGCCGTTTCGCCGTCGCGGAGCCGGCTTAAATACATTCTCGTCTCCTGAAATCAGAGCTACCACTCAACCGCTGAAATGCCTATGATGCAAACATTCCAACTAGGTGTGAATGAATTTCATAGGATGTCGAATGGATCCTCGCAGCGAATATTCCGTTGTTGTCAGCGTCGTTAGCGAAGGCAATTTTTCTGCAGCGGCACGCAAGCTTGCCATGACACCCTCTGCCGTCAGCAAGCTTGTGTCGCGTGTCGAAGACAGGCTCGGCGTGCTATTGTTCAACCGGTCAGGTGCATCTGTCACACCGACTGCGGAGGGACGCGCCTTTCATGAGGCGGCACTTCAGGCAATCGACGCCATCGAAGCCACTGAAGCTTCCGTCTTCGCAGGAAAGCTGGCGCAGGACACACTTCGGATCCGCTCAATGCCGGCATTCGCGGTCGCCCAACTGGCACCGGTCATTCCAGAATTCTGTCGTAGGCACCCCGCGATTCAGCTCGACATCCATCTATCCATGGATCCTGGCAATCCCTTGGGTGGAGGGGTCGATATCGCAATTCACGTTGGGCCATTGCCGGATTCATCGCTAATCGCTCGCCGCTTTTCCGGAACACGATGGATCATCTGTGCGGCGCCGTCCTATCTCGACCGTCATGGAACACCGCTTTCGCCTGCCGACCTGTCACAGCACCAGTGCCTAAACTTCACACCATCCATCGTCCACCGTCCGTGGTCGTTCAAGGATGGGGACGGCTCGATCCAATACCTCAGGATTTCCGGTCGGATCGTTGCCAATCAAAGCCAGATGCTTCACGCCCTGGTATGCGATGGAGCGGGCATTGCTCAACTCACGGAATTTGCAGTGCGCGAAGACCTTAGGACTGGTCGACTGGTTGAACTTTTCCCCGACATGCAGAATGACGAGATCGATCCCATCTATGCTATCCATCGCACCAGAAAATTCGTGCCTCCTAAGGTGCGGGTCTTCCTCGACTACCTGGAAGCAGCGTTCAAACCCTAGGACTGTAGTGATAATCAAGTCGCCGGCGGCGACCTGATTATCCAATCAACGACGCGACCGGGCAAAAGCATCAAGTGCCACCGCTACGATAACGATCGTGCCCTTGATGACGAGCTGGTAATTGGAATCAACCGCAAGACTGTCGAGCAGATTAGTGAGCACTGCGACGATTAGAAGGCCGATCGCGCTACGCCAGACAGATCCCTCTCCACCCATCAGGGATGTGCCGCCGATGACCACCACCGCGATCGAATCGAGGGCCATGGAAGAACCGATATCTGCTTGGCCAATCGAAAGGCGCGAAGCGATAATCATACCGCCGAGTGCTGCGCAGACGCCGCACACCACATAAGTAGACGTGCGCAGTAAGGCGGTCGGAAGGCCGGCCAGTCTGGCAGCCTCGTCATTGCCGCCGATAGCATAGAGTGAGCGGCCGTAAACCGTTCGACGCAATACGAATTCGCCGACAACGAGCACCGCGCCGAGGATCCAGATACTGATCGGAATGCCGAGGAAGGCGCCGCGGCCGATCACGGCGAAGGCCTTGTCAGAGACAACGAAAGGCGACGAGTTCGAATAGAGCAGCGCCAGGCCGCTGAAGACTGAGGTCGTGCCGAGCGTGGCGACGAAGGGGTTGACATTGATACGGGTGATGATCGTGCCGTTTATCAGCCCCGCGGCAAGCCCGACCGCGAGCGTCGCACCCGCGGCAAACCAGAGCGACCATTCGGCGACCGCGAGGCTAGCGAACACCGTGGCACCGGCCGCATAACTGGCGCCGACCGACAGGTCGAAGCCGCGCGTAATCATGACTAATGTCATGCCGACAGCGACGATGCCGAGCGGGGCGTTCTGGCTCAGAATGTTCTTTATGTTCTGCGGGTCGAGAAAGCGAGGATAGAGCGCCTGGCTGACGGCAATGAGAACAAGAAGCACAATAAGCAGACCATAGCGAAGCGCGAGATCGGTGTAGCTCGTCCTGCGCGTAGTCGCGATCGCTAAGGGAGCGGTTGTCAGTGTGTCAGTCATGATAATGCCTTTCCACGCCGAAGGCGCTGTTCAGGACGAGATGCACGGATAGCTCGGCACGCCCGGAATCGATATGGTCGACCATGCGCCCCTCGGAGAGCACGAGGACGCGGTCGGCGAGCGCGCAGATCTCTTCAAGTTCCGACGAGACGATGATGACCGCAAGTCCCTGTTCGGCAAAGCCACGCAAGGAATCGAGGATCTCCGCCTTGGCTCCGACGTCGATCCCGCGTGTCGGCTCGTCGACCATCAGGATTTTCGGCCGCTCATAGGCCCAGCGTGCCAGAAGCACTTTTTGCTGGTTGCCTCCCGAGAGCGTCCCGACAGGGGCGCCGAGCCGGCGGCTATCAAAGCCAAAAGCCGTTGTTGCGACGGCTGACCGTTCCGCCATCTGCCGATTGTCAACGAGGCCGAATTTCGCCACGGAACCGAAGTTGGGTAGCGTGACGTTCTCGGTTGCTGGCAGGCCGAGCACGAGACCTTGGTGCTTGCGATCTTCCGGAACGAGCGCGATGCCAAGCCGGCGCGATGCCCGCGGCGTTCGTGGCCAGGCGACGTTGCGTCCGTCGATGTCCATCATACCCGAGGATTGTGGCTCCAGTCCTGCCAAAGCACGGAGCAGGCTGGTGCGGCCGGAACCGACAAGGCCGCCGATGCCGAGGATTTCTCCAGGCCGGACGAAGAAGTCGATGCCACCGATCGCGCCCGGCAACGAACATTCCCTGACGCTGAGGGCCGCAGTTCCGGCAGCAGGCCTGGAGGCTGGGCGCCGCTGGTAGACATCTCCCATCTCCTCGCCGAGCATGGCGGCGACGAGCTGCGATTTCGTCCACTTTTCCTTACCGCGCGTCTCGATCAGCCGGCCATTGCGGAAGACGGTGATCGCATCGGAAATATTGAGGACTTCATCGAGATTGTGCGACACGTAGATCAGCGTATGGCCCTCGGCGCGCAGGTCGCGCATCACCTTGAACAGCGCCTCGCGTTCCGGCGGCGCAAGAGATGTCGTCGGCTCGTCGAACAGGATGATGCGGGCATTCGCCTCGATGGCGCGCAGGATTTCGAGCGTCTGCTGGTCGGCGACTGACAGGTTGCGCGCCTCGGCCTCGGCGGGGATCTTGACCCCCAGCCGGCTGGTCAGTTCCTGGAACCGGCGCCGCATCGCGGCCTCGGACAGGAGACCGGCTCGCGAATAGGGCTGGCCGAGGAAGACGTTGGCGACGGCTGAAAGCGCCGGCACGATTGTCAGCTCTTGATAAATCGCTACCACACCGGCAGCACGAGCGCGGCGAGGATCGCCGAGCTCAACCTTGTTGCCGCCGATTTCGATGTCACCACCGCTGGCAGGTATCCGGCCGGCCAGAATGCCGAGCGTCGTCGATTTGCCAGCGCCGTTCTGACCGACGAAGGCGTGAATCTGCCCACTCCCGACATCCAGAGACACCGGTTTCAAAGCTTCAATCGCACCGAAGGACTTCCACACACCCCTTAGGCGTATGGCGGGCGTGGCGCGTGCAACACTGACATCCATGGCTTGCTTCTCCAATCCGGCGGTCAGGGCGATTCCGGCGTGTAGGCGCCGAGATTGTCGCGGGTCACGAGTCCTACTTTTCCGCTCTCCTGACCTGGAATAAGAGCATGGCCGTCATTCAAGATGACATGCGGTACGGTTTTGCCAGCACGGGCATCGAGGATCGCCTGAACTGCGGCTTCGGCTGCCGTTTGGCGATAGAAGCCCGTTGTTACCTGGATCGCGCCCGATTTCAGCGCATCGACGGACCATTCCGTTCCGCCGGCCTCGTAGACCTTGACCTGGCCCTGCTTGCCGGCCGCCTCGATGGCGGGCACGGCACCTTTGGACATATTGGTGTAAGCGCCGACGATGATGTTGAGGTCTGGATTGGCCTGCAGCATGGTCTGTGTCTTGATCTGATTGTCCGGCGGCGAATAGTCGGTGCGATGGACTGCCACGACCTCGAAATCCGGGTGCGCCGCTTTGACTTCGGCCAGCGCCTTGTCGAAGGAGACGGTGATCGGGTGGAGGTTCGGACCAGTCAGGATACCGACCTTCTGATGACCCGGATTGTCAGTGATCGCCTTTTCCATTATCGCCTTGAACGCGCTCGGCGTCTCGTTGCCACCGACATAGGTGAGCGTGCCGGGCGACCAGAGCTCATCGCCTTCCATGGAGGAGCGGCCGCAGGCCGTGCCGGTGGCGTGCGCGACCAGCACGTTTTCGGCCGGGGCCCGCTTAGTCACCATGTCGCAGACTTGGCTACCCTCAACCGGCACGACGATCCAGGCATTGTAGCCATTGAAGAGCGCCGTCTCCATCTGGTTGATCTGTCGTGCCACGTCAAAGCGGGCGTCAAATACGTCGTAGGAAAAGCCATATTTCTCGGCCATCGCCTTCACACCCTTGATCGTCGATTGCACCGCGCTGTTGGTGCCGATCTCGATGAACAGGGCGAGCTTCAGCGGCTTGTCCGTGTCGACAACGACAGGTTTTTCAAGGCCGACATTTACGGCGATTTCCTTGGCCGCTGCGGGAGTTGCGGCCAGCGTAAGGGCCAGAAGCCATGCATGTTTCATATCAATGATCCTTCCCATTCAGCGTGAGACTGCTGCCCCATTCGGCCACCGGCGTCATCCATTGCACACTGCGGTTTTCGAGCAGGTCTCCGAGCCCCTGCTCGTAGGCCTTCCGATAAGACTTCAGCGGCTCGTCGCGCTGCCAACGCTCGCGGCTGCCCGACCAGATTTCGTAGAGGACGAGACGTTCTGGCTTATCCAGATCGTCGTGCACGATGGTGTTGACAAAATGGGGCTCGGCCTTCATCTGCCCGACCAGGGCGTAGAGGTGGGCGCGGAACGCCTCCTTCTGTCCCGGCCTCGCGTCAAAAGTGACGATCAGTACGCATTGTTCATTGTTCTCAATCATGGCGTCCTCACGGAGACTGGGGCGTGTACTGGTCGACATTGGCCACTGTGACCACGCCGACTTGTCCGGCGTCCTGGCCCTGAATCAGCGGGTGACCGTCGTTCATCGCGGCGCGCGGAACGCTTTTGCCGTTAAAGGCTTTGACCAACGACTCGACGGCGGTATCGGCGGCCGTGCCCCGATAATACCCTGTCGTGGCCGAGATTGCGCCGGACTTCAGCGCATCGACGGACCACACGGTACCGCCGGCTTCGTAAAGACGCACCTTGCCCGAGAGGCCTGCCGCCTCGACGGCCGGAACCGCACCCTTGGACATGTTGGTGTATACGCCGATGACGGCATCGAGGTCCGGCGTCGCCTGAAGTGTCGTCTGCACCTTCTGCTGGCACTGTTCGGGCGAATAATCGGTACGATGCTCAGCAACCAGCGTCACCTGCGGATTGGCGGTCAGGAATTCCTTCAGCGCCTTGTCGAAGGCAAGCGTGATAGGATGCAGTGACTGGCCGGTGAGTGCCGCAATCTTCTGCGGACCCGGATGGTCAATGACCATCTGCTGCATGACCCGTTTGAACGCATTGGGGCTCTCGTTGCCGCCGATATAGGTGAGCGTGCCCGGAGACCACATCTCCTCTCCCTCGTTGGTCGAGCGACCGCAGATTGCCATCGTCACGACAGCGACGGGAATATTGGCCTGCGGTGCCTGGTTTGCAGCGAGGTCGCAGACCTGCTGGCCCTCGATCGCCGCGACGATCCAAGCGTCATAGCCACCGATCAGCGCATTCTGCATCTGGTTGACCTGACGACCGATGTCAAAGCGCGCATCAAACACATCGACTGTAATGCCGTGGCGTGCCGCTGCTTCCTTGGCGCCCGTGACGGTCGACTGGACCGCAGTGTTCGTTGCCATCTCGATAAACAGG
The DNA here is from genome assembly GCF_029277445.1 of Pararhizobium qamdonense. Classification (NCBI taxonomy): domain Bacteria; kingdom Pseudomonadati; phylum Pseudomonadota; class Alphaproteobacteria; order Hyphomicrobiales; family Rhizobiaceae; genus Pararhizobium; species Pararhizobium qamdonense. The sequence continues at coordinate 240,114 of NZ_CP119569.1, forward strand.
GCGATGCGCTTGAGACCACCCTTCTTGACGACGACTGGCTTATCGGTGCCGACGTCAATCGAGACGTCGTCCGCCCGTGCCACACCAGACAGCATCGCGACTGCCGCACCGGCCAATATCGTTTGCTTTATCCATTTCGAACTCCTCATGACATCCTCCTCCACGATAAAATTATTGGGCGGTGTAGCCGCCATCGGCTGCGATCTCGGCACCCGTTATGAAGGTGGACGCATCCGAAGCCAGAAAGGCTACGACATTGGCGATCTCCTCCGGCCGCGCCTGCCGCCCGATCGGGTGGGCGCGGATGAGTTTGCGTACATATTCTTCCGGGTCATCGCTCTCTGCCTGTGCCTTCAAAGTGAGCTCAGTATGGGTGGACCCCGGCAGGACGCAATTCACTCTAATACCGCGATCGGCATAGGTGACGGCGTCGGACTTCGACAGAAGCTGCATCGCCGCCTTGGCTGCGTGATATAGCGGGATATCGGCATTACCGATCACACCGTTGATCGACGAGACGTTAACGATCACGCCCGTATGGTCCCTTGCCAGTCGATCGCGAATAAACGCGCGGCTGCAGAGGAAGGCGCCTTTCACATTGACGGCGAAGACGCGATCGAAATCCTCTTCAACCGCCAGATGCGTCGGTCGCCCGCTGCCTGCGATCGCGGCGCAATTGACGAGAATATCGAATGGACCTCCGAGCCTCGTCGCCAGGTTTTCGAATGCTTGGCCGACTTCGCCCTCATCTGTGATATCCGATCTGGCAAAAGCACGGTCAGCACCAGCCTCATATTCCGGCACGGCCACATCGATTATACCCACACTGGCGCCAAGATCACGAAAACGCTCGACGATGGCGGCACCAATGCCACCCGCACCGCCCGTCACCAGGGCCCGCCGTCCGCAAAGCGACAACAGCGGGTTTGCAGCCGTTGAGGCGTTCCTGATCCCGGCCGCGTCCATCACTCGACTTCCGGCTTGTAGTTCGCGACGTTTCCAGCATCGATCAGGTAAGGATCGGCCGGCGGCTCACCATCGACCAGGGGATCGCCGAGATCGCCGATCGCCCGAGGAAGTTTTTCGCCCTTACGGGCGCGGTCGATAGCCATCACCGCGTTGTAGGCGTTGGAGCCAAGCCGGTTGGCGCTGGAGACTGTGATCGTGCCGTCCTTGATCGCGTCCATCGCCCAGGCCGTCGCACCGTTGTCATAGATTTTTACCTTGCCGGCGAGACCGGCCTGCTCAAGAACGGGAGCAAGGCCTTTGGCGAGGTTTGAGAACGCCGTGTAATAGAGCGTTATGTCGCGATTGGCCTGTACCATCGGTCCAGCTTTTTCGAGCGCCGAGGGCGTCGAATAGTCGGTGCGCGCAACCGCCACGACCTTTATTTCGGGATATTTTGCCTGAAACTTATTCAGCGCGGCATCGTGGTTCTTGGTGATCGGGTTGAGTTCCGGGCCGGTAAAGACGCCCAGCTTCTGGGGGCCGGGGTTTTCGTGCCCCATCCGGTCGAGAACCTGGAAGAAAGCCTTTGGCGTTTCGGCACCGCCGACATAGGCGAGCGTACCCGGCGACCAAAGCGCCTCGCCCTCATTGGCGCCGCGGCCGCAGATCGACAGCACCGAGACCACCACCAGTACGCCCTTTTCCGGCGCGTCCTTCGTGGCGATGTTGCACATCGTATTGCCTTCGACAGCCTTCAGCACCCACGCGTCGTAGTTGCGGTTGAGCGCATTCTGAAGCTGGTTGAGCTGAGTGACGGCATCGAACTTGCCGTCGAAGACGTCGATCTGCCAGCCGAGTTCCTCGGCGGCGCGTTTTGCGCCGTCAATGCTTGCCTGCATGGCGGAGTTGTTGGCCCCTTCCGAGAAAAAGGCGATCTTCAGCGGGCCTTCATTCTTAACGTTGACGCTCACACCCTCGCCAACGTCCAGTTTCGTCGTCTGCGCCAACACTAGACTAGGTGTTAACACGGCGGAAATTGCCAGCGCTGTAATATATTTCTTCAATTGCATGTTACGTCCTCCCCTACGAAACAGAAATTACTGGGCCGTGTAGCCCCCATCGACTGGCACATCCGCACCCGTCACATACGAGGCGAGATCGGAGGCCAGAAAGGCGATGACACGGGCGATTTCGATCGGCTCCGCCTGCCGCTTCATCGGATGCGCCGCTATAAGATTGCGCACGTATTCAGCGCCCTCAGGGCTGGCATTCATCGCCGCGACCGTCATGTCAGTGCGCGTCGAGCCGAGAATGACAGAGTTTGAGCGGATGCCCTTTTCGGCATAGGTCACGGCATCGCACTTCGAGAGCAGCCGCACGGCTGCCTTAGTGCCGTGATAGAGTGGAATGTCAGCATTCCCGACTACGCCATAGGTGGACGAGATGTTGACGATGCTTCCCGGCATACCGGCGGCAAGCAGGCCGCCAATCAGGTATTTGGCGCACAGGAAAGTGCCCTTGACGTTAATAGCAAAGACCTTGTCGAAATCCTCGGCAGTCGCTTCATGTGTTTGTGCACCAGTACCAGTAATGGCTGCCGCATTGACCAGTATATCGGGTAGTCCGACCTTGGCATTCACATCGGCCACGGCGTCACGCACGGCGGTTTCGTCGGAGATATCGATCCTACGATAGAGGTCGACGCCAGCCGGCCCTTCTTCCTTCATATCAAAAACCGCAACTTTGGCGCCTTCCTGAGCGAAGAGTGCGGCGACGGCTGAGCCCACCCCGCCTGCTCCCCCAGTTACGATCGCGATCCGTCCGTCTAAAATGCCCATGTCAGGCGCCCTCTCCCATCGATTGCATAATTGTCTTCTGGTTGCCGATTGCCGCCATCAGCGTCAGGCCGCCGTCAACGAACAGCGTCGTTCCCGTCGTGAACCGAGCCTGCGGCGACAGGAGGTAAGCAATTGCCTCGGCCATTTCGTCTGGCATTCCTGGGCGGCCGAGCGGCGTCTCGGGCCGGTGGCGTCCAAGAATGTCCTCCCCCTCGGCCACGCCTATCATCGGAGTTGCGGTCTCCCCTGGGCCGATCGCGTTGACGCGGATGCGGTATTGGGCAAGGTCAATCGCCATGCATTTCGTCAGCATGCCGATGCCCGCCTTCGACGAGCAATAGGCAGCTCCCGCCATCAGCGGGATCGCCTCGTGCACCGAGGAGACGTTGACAATTCGTCCGGCGATCTCCTTCTCGATCATGTGCCGCGCAATCACTTGGCCCGCGACAAAGCTGCCGGTGAGGTTGACGTCAATCACTCGGCGCCAGTCGATCAGCGCCAACTCTGTAAAGGGGGCAAAAGCAAGCGTGCCGGCATTGTTGACGAAGGCCTCGACCGTGCCGAAGCGACCGATCAGGTCCTGCAGCGCATGCTCGATGCTCGCCGGATCGTCGAGCCGCATCTGGACAACCTCTGCTCGCCGGCCGTCGGCGCGGATCCTCCTTGCAGTTTCCTCCCCGCCTTCCGGGTTAGATCCATAAGTCAGCCCGACGTCGTAGCCGAGACGAGCAAGATAGAGTGCGGTCGCCCGGCCGATTCCGGAGCTTGCGCCAGTGATGATAACATTTCCGCTCATGACCCCGCTCCTATCCCATCAAGCAGTGCTGCCGTGTCCCAGTAAAACGGGCGCAGTTCAGCGATGCGATCATCTTTAATCCGGAAGAATTGCATCAACGGCCAATCGACTGCTTGGCCCGTCACACGCGACACTGCATAGACATGCGAGCGGCTGACTATGACGTCTTCACCCGACGGATAAAATTGCGGATCACGGACTTCGAGATGCGACCAGACTTCGCCGAAGGCTTTCATCCATGCGTGAAAACCCTCCGGCCCGCGCCATTCGCCGCCATATGGCAGCGAAGCGGGCTGATAGAGCACGCAATCAGGATCAAGCGTCGCCGCGATCGGTGCGAAATCTCCACCGCCGGGTGCCAGGTAGATGGTCTCGGCGTCGTAGAAGCGCCGAAGGGTTGCAAAGGCGGCGCTTTCCACCGTCATATCCGTACCTTCCGTTTCATGTGTGTTTTGCAGCGGCCGAGCTGCAGAGGGGCGACCGCAAGCAGTGGCACCGCGAAGCGGTACCATTGAGAGCTGCTGCCCATGGAAATTTTTCGTAGTCGTCAGGCGTCAGCCGGCTTCGTGGTTCACTGCGAAATCTGCGGGCGGCTTCGGTCCCCAGACATAGAAAGCATCTTCGCCATCATGGTCGCCAGCCTCCCAGTCGAGATCCCGCGGAATGTAGTCCATGTCGCAGGAGTATTCAGCGTAGCTTCCCCAAGGATCGCGGACGTAGTGAAAGTAATTAGAACCCAGCACATGTCGCCCGAGACCCCAGCCGTCGGAAAACCCCTTGTCGGCCATGTGCATGGCGCCAAGGCCCACCTGCTGGATGCTGGGGACATCCCAACTGGTATGATGGATGCCCGGCGCTGAAGACTTAACGAAGGCGATCATGTGATGATCGCTGCCGTGTCGCCCGTGCAGGAAGGCAATATCTGAACCGGCACGATCTGAGAGCCCCAGGCCGAAGGCCCGCGTGTAGAATTTGATCGCCCGATCGACGTCCGAGGTGAACAGCAGGATGTGCGACATGCGCGTCGGCCACACGATTCCGGCAGCTGATCGCTTCGGCGCGCCGGCGATACCGGGAGGCGAAGACATCATCACGCCATGCGATTTCTGGTCGGGGGAACTCTTAACCGCAACTTTGAGCTCGACTAGCGTTCCCTCAAAATCACGCACCCAGATGCCATTGGACTCGTAGCCGGTAGGCGGGTCAATCTGGCGGATCTGGCTGGCCTTGAAGTGCAACTTAAAGCGCTCGAGATCCTCCTCGTAGATGCCGAAGCTCAGATGGGAGAGCGCCTTTTTTCGCCCTTCCGTAATCCGACCCCAGACATGGTCACTGCCCTGCGTCAGGAGCTCCAGCCCGCTGTCACGTTGGCGCGTCACCAGGCCAAAGGACTTGTGGAACTCGTCCGCCTTTGCAAGGTCAGGGACATGAAAGCTGAACGTGTCGAGCGAGTGGACACCCAGAATGCCACTAACCCCGTCTGCCGCGAAAATTCCTCTATTTGCCGTCATCGGGTCCTCCCTCCCCGGCTCAGACGGCGACGCGTTGAAGCGGCGCCACCTCGTCGACAATTGGATTGGTCAGGATACCAATTCCCTCGATCTCGACTTCCACGACGTCACCAGCCCGCATGTAGAGCCGCGGAGTGCGGGCGTGACCGATGCCCGAGGGGGTACCGGTGACGATAACGTCGCCCGGCTCCAACGTGATCGCCTCAGAGATCGTCGATACCAGCGTCGCCACATCGAAGATTAGCTTGTCGGTATTGGACGATTGGACAACCTCGCCATTGAGGCGGGTTTCGATGCGCAATCCTCTTGCCCCCGCCGGAAGCTCATCGGCCGTCACGAAGATTGGGCCAAAGGCGCCGGTGCCATCAAAATTTTTGCCAAGCGTCCATTGCGGAGTGCGATGCTGGAAATCGCGGATCGAGCCATCGTTGAAGATCGAATAGCCAGCGACGTGCTCAAGTGCGTCACGCTTGTCGATATGGCGACCACCACGACCGATGACAGCGACGAGCTCACCCTCGAAATCCAGCGCCTCGGAAATCAGCGGCCTGATGATCGGAGCACCAGCGCCGATCAGACTGGAAGCGAAGCGCGGAAACAGCGTCGGATGATCGGGCTGCTTGTAGCCGCTTTCATCAGTATGGTCGGAATAATTGAGGCCGACGCAGATGATCTTGCCGGGATCGCTGATCGGCGGCAGCAGCTCGACCTCAGTGAGATCAATCACCGGACGCGCCGCAAAGTGGGTGAGAATGTCAGCCCGCTGGCTAGGTTCCGCAAGCGCAAGATCCAAGAGGGAACTGTCTTGATTGGTTCCCGCTTCTCCGCGCCAATCGTTACCGACGAGAACCGCAAGGCCCTTCGTACCGATACTATCCTTGTAGACCATGAATTTCATGGCGTGCCTCCTCTTGTGGTACGCAATCAGTAGCATCACGATTTCACTATTGTCAACTTGATAATATATTATTATTTTGCAAATATGTTTTGCCGCGCGAACCCCTATAAAGGCATTATGACCCAATCGAGCTTCTCAAACGCGAAACAAAACCATGGTGCGGCGATCCGGAACGCCTTGCGGCACCGCATCCTTCAATGCCAGCTCAATCCAGGTGAGCGGATCGTTATCAGCGATCTGTGTGAGGAGTTCGACGTCAGCCTCGGCGCGGTACGCGAGGCCCTGTCGGGGCTTGAAGGGGAAGGGCTTGTACATGCCCATGCGAAGCGCGGTTTTCAGGTCGTCGGTGTCTCGGTTAACGACATGTTCGATCTGACACAGGCAAGAATCGAGATCGAATCGGCCTGCCTGCGACTATCGATCGGTCAAGGCGACCTGGCCTGGGAAAGCAATCTAGTCGCGGCGCTGTACCGGCTCTCCGCAACGCCACGCGAGCAGAGCGGTACAGTGGATGAAATGTCGGCAGCGTGGAGCGAAGCGCACGCAAACTTTCATATCGCCTTGGTAGCTGGCTGTCGCAATCAGACCCTGCTAGGAATCAGGCAGACACTCTTCAATCGAGCAGAACGCTACAGAAGACTGTCGATGCCCGTCGATCATGATCACCGCGACGTCGCTGTCGAGCACGACGAACTCGCCAGGTCTTGCCTCGACCGCGATGCGATACGTGCATGCCAGCTTATGGAAGCGCATCTATCACGTACCGCGATGCTAATCAGCGAGGCGACCGGCCGCCTGCAACTCCGGGCGGAATAGGAACCGTTTAAGCCGGTTCCCGCTTTCGCGCCCTAAAAGCACGCTTTTTTGCTTTGTTCCCGCAACCGCGGCCGACAGTAGCGCACCAGATACGGTTGTTCCCTCGGCTGTTATCAAGGAAATACATGTTGCAGGTCGGGTCGCTGCACTGCTTGACGCGCCCAAGCAGGTTTTCCGACACCAATAGGAGCACATCGCGCGCTACGGACGATAAAGCTGCCTGACCGGCGACGTCCGCGCGCTTGGCTACCGCAACGCCCAGTTTATTCAACTCGAACCGTGGACTTGGACGGCGAGCAGCCTCGTTGATTTCCGCGATGGTCAATTGATCAGGTGCAAGCCCTCTCGCCATTTGGCTGAAATAGGAGCGTAACAGTTCGCGGAACCGGATGGCATCTGCAACATCGGCAGGTCCGACGAAAACGTCTCGGTCGAGAATGCCTGCGGCTGCAATCCAGCTCGAATACGCCTGAGGCGTGCCAATTCGCTCAATATCCCGGTGGCCAACCTCACCTTTCGTCGCAAGGAAATCGAGGCAGAGCCGGTTTGCCGTGAAGCGGTAGGACAGGTCGCCGCTATTGAGTTGCTGCATCATGGAACCATCTTAGACAGTTCCTTAACCCAAAACCAGTCTGAATCGATCTCGGTGTGGCAACTAAATATAGCTCGCGGCCATCGTCCAGTGCCGCTTCTGACCGATGTGTGTTGCACGCGTCAGCAATTACTGGAGCGTACCAAAGTAGCTATAGACGTTAGCGCTGGGGTCAGTGGTAATCCGATTTCGTGTGGTATCACGCCAATGATATCCGGCCGGTCGCGATGAGGTTGCAGTAGGGGCCTAGGGCCAGCCCCATGCTCAAGAACGCGTCATCAACAGCATCGTAGCCTGGGCCAGGTCGTAGTTGCCAGATTTCGGTTTGACCCGTTTGGTGACCTAAGGTTCAATCTAAATGGTCCGGCCGCTTCCTTCCTCGGGGGTATGCGTCTCATGAAAACCAAAGGCAGGCGGAGAGCTATCGTCGCTGTTGCCCGATTGCGGTCTTGCTCCGCCGCATGTGGATCGACGGTACGGAATTCCGGTTCGCTTAGGAGGCTGCAGCAAAAGACAGACAGCCAACGATTCCGATGCTGGCCGAATCGTCCCATACGGACGACGGGATGGATAAAGCCGGTTCTGTCTACTGCGCTTCGAGCGCGTCTCAAAGCAATGCATTCCAGACCCCGATCCCATGCATGCGTGCAACCGCTTCAAACGACACGGAGCCAATAGACTGCGAAGAGAAGCGTAACCGCGTGAACGATCAGGCCGTCAAAGATCAGAGAGAAAGAGCTTGACCCGAATGCCCGTTTAGATAAGCGGACGCGATAAAAGCCATCAGGTGATTGTGACTAAGTGCTTTGTTTTGACAGAGTCTCGCTTCGGGGCCATCCCAAACATGCG
>NZ_CP119570.1 GCF_029277445.1 Pararhizobium qamdonense
CACGCTGCCATTAGAGCTGCGATCTCCAAGTAAATTTTTCGAAATACCAAGGCCAAACTGACTATTCAGTAGTCAGTAAAAATTGACTAACGAGGAATGAATGGCAAAGCAACCCAAGACGCCGATCAGCGAAGAGGCAAAGGCTCTCACCACTCGCGTCGGCAATCGTATCATCGAAGCGATCAAAGCGATCGATGAGGCCTTCGCCGTTGAGGGCGTTCACCAGCGTTCGGTGATGAAGCTCGAAAACGGCAACCAGGTCGGCTACCGGACAAAACCGCTGCTGCCAGGGAGCGAGCATTTCATCGACAGCTTTTATCTCGGCGCCAAGGGCCAGCTCATCTTCAAAGCCATTCCGACCGAGACCCGCGAATACGCCTGGGCCGACGTGGACGAGCCGGCAATGGACAATGTGTTTCCCCTCGTCGGCTCGTCCCTATCCGAAGCCCTTGGCATCGATGAGTGCGAGGATTTCAAGGAGATCGCTTCGACAGTCAGAGCTCGCCTCATCAAAGAGGATGAGGACGCGGCCGTCGAGGCGCTCGAGGAGAAAAAAGAGGCAGACAAGGCCTATGAAAATAACCCCAACTACGGAAGGTTTTGACCTTGAAGATCAAAATTGCGGGCCTTGACGGCTCACTGCGAAATTTCGGCATCGCAAAAATGCTTTACGACACGGACACCGGCGCGCTGTCGGTGGATGATCTGCTGCTGATCGAGACCGAGAAAGAGCAGACCAAGAAGATGCGCGCCTCCTCCGATACCTTCGAGCGCGCTAAGAAGCTCGCCGAACAAGCCGATGCCTTCACAAAGGATTGTGTTGTCACCTTCGCAGAAGTCCCGTTTGGCGGAAAGTCATACGATGCCGTTCTCGGTTTCGGGATCGTCATCGGCATCTACGCTTCGCTGACTGTTACACCCGAGGAGGTGGCCCCGGCGCAGACGAAGATCGCGGCCGTCGGCACGCGCACGGCATCCAAGGAAGAAATGATCCACTGGGCCTTCAACCTTTATCCGGACGCGCCGTGGCTGACTACCAAACGCGGCGGGGTAATGGTGCCGACGCAGAAGAATGAGCACCTGGCCGACGGCTGTGGTGTTGTTCATGCAGGCATCAAACTGCCATCCTTCCGGCAGGCTATTCAGATGATCGCCGCGAGCCAAAAGCTGGCAGCATAAACTGCGTAAAATTCAAGCCTATGCAGTCAATCAATATTGACTTAGTATAAGCGTCCTTTGAAATTCTAACATCACGAGACATACCATGCTCTTTGAACGTCAAGTCGAGCGGCTGCCGGATTATTACCCGTGGACGCAGGACTTTATCGAAGCCATGCAAGACGGCTTCTGGACTGCCAAGAAATTCACCTTCGACACCGACAAGACGGACTACGAGCTCAACCTCAGCGAGGACAAGCGCCTGATGGTCACGCGCTGCCTGGCCGCAATCGCGCAGATCGAAATCGCCGTGAAGGAGTTTTGGAAGCGCCTTGGCGATCACCTGCCCCACCCGTCTATCAAGGATCTCGGGATTACGATGGCCTACATCGAGGTCATCCATAACAACGCCTACGAGAAGCTCCTGAAGAAGCTCGGCTTGATCGACGTCTTCAAGGAGAACATGAATGTTCCGGCTGTTGCTGGTCGCGTCGGCTATCTCAGCAAGCACAGTGAGCGCGTCTACACCGACAACCGCAAACAATATATCTACAGCCTGATCCTCTTCACGATGTTCGTGGAGAACGTCAGTCTGTTCAGCCAGTTTTACGTAATTCTCTGGCTCAACCGTTTTGAAAACGTGCTCAAAGATGCCGCTCAGCAGGTGAAATACACCCGCAACGAGGAGCTGCTTCACGCCCAGGCCGGCGCCAAGATCATCAACACGCTGCGCAAGGAATACCCGGACCTCTTCGACGAGGAGATGGAACGCAAGATCAAGCACGAATGCCACGTCGCGTTCGGCGCTGAATGCGAGCTGATCAATTGGATGGTCGGTGATTTCCAAGGTGAAAAGCTCAATGCGGAGCTTCTCAAGGGTTACGTCGCGCAGCGCTTCAACGAGAGCCTCGAAATGGTCGGCTATGTGCCGGTGTTTCATGTCGAGGCGTCTGTCCTGGAAGCGACCTTCTGGATGACAGAGGGGCTCTATGCTCCGTCCAAGGTCGATTTCTTCCACTCCGAGCCAACCGAATACGCCCAGGCTGAAGCCGCGGACGACGAATTTTAACGAGGAAACATCACATGCGAATTGATTATGCCTGGCTGAACCAGGTGTCTCTTATCACGCTCTCGCGCGGCTATCTGCGCGAGGGCATTGCGCCTGAAAACCTGAAAGACGAGGCGATCAAGCGCGTAAACGCCATCGTTGATCGCGCCGAAGAAATCCTTGGCTTCGAGCTGCCGACGCTGCGATACGGCATCAAACGCGGTTGGGTATCACCCGCCTCCCCGATCTGGTCGAACTTTGGCGCCGGTCGCGGTCTGCCGATTAGCTGCAACGGCAGCTTCATGGACGACAACATGGATTCGATCCTCTTCAAGAATGCCGAGATCGGCATGATGACAAAGGAAGGCGCCGGCACGTCGGTCTACATGGGCAAACTGCGTGCATTCGGCAAGCCGATCTCCGGTGGCGGGCGCTCGGAAGGCCCAACTCACTTTGCCCGTCTGCCGCAGGAGCAGGTCACGGTCGTTTCGCAGGGCAACACCCGGCGCGGCAACGCTGCCGTCTACATCGATATTGAGCACGAAGACGCCGATCGTTGGATGGATATGCGCTCGATCTCCGGTGGCGTGCATCACCCGATCCAGCATCTGTCGTTTGGCGTGGTCATCGGTGATGACTGGATGAACGCTATGCTGGCGGAAGAAAAGGGCGGCCCGAAGCGCAAGCTGATGGCGAAGATCCGTAATAAGCGCCGCGAGACCGGCTTCCCCTACATCGTGTTCCGCGACAATGCCAACAACGCCCGGCCGGAAGTTCTCAAGCGCCTTGGTTTGATGATCTACGCGTCGAACCTCTGCACCGAGATTATGCTGCCATCCGGTCCGGATGAAAGCTTCGTCTGCGATCTGTCGTCCGTCAATCTGCTCTACTATGATGAGTGGAAGGGCACGCCGTTCGTCCGCGAAATGATCTACCTGCTCGATGCTGTGATGACCGAATATATCGACAAGATCGAAGGCGTGCGCCTGCTCGCCGATGCGCGTCGGTTTGCTGTGCGCTGGCGTGCGGTCGGCCTCGGCGTTCTCGGCTGGCATTCGTATCTGCAGTCGAAAATGATCGACATTGAGAGCGACGAAGCCCGCGCTCTCAACATCGAAATCAGCCACTATGTCGCTGTTGAGTCGCACGCCGCATCCCGCGAGCTTGCGGAGCTCCTTGGTGAGCCGGAAGGCCTGAAGGGCACCGGCTATCGTAACCTCACGGTCAATGCGATCGCGCCGACCACCTCGTCTTCGATCATCTGCGGCCAGGTCTCGCAGCAACGCGAGCCGTGGACGGCGAACATTTTCGAGAACGATAATGCCAAGGGTGTCTTCACCCAACGCAACGAGTTCCTCGAAAAGCTTCTCGAGGAGAAAGGTCACAATACCCAGGAAGTGTGGCTGTCGATCCTGCAGAACGCCGGCTCAGTTCAACATCTCGATATCCTGACGTCGCACGAGCGCGACGTGTTCAAGACCTTCGCAGAAATCGACCAGGCGGAACTTATCCGACAAACGGCCGACTGCCAGAAGTTCATCGACCAGGGCATCAGCCACAACATCATCTTGCCACCCGAAGCGACGATGAAGGAAGACGTCGATCTGATCGTGTTGGCGTGGCGATCGGGGCTGAAGTCACTCTATTACCGCAAGGGCCTCAACAAAGCGCAGGAACTCGCTCGACAGAACGCTTCTTGCGTGGCGTGCGAAGCGTAAGTTGGGAGATAGATCATAATGGGCATCCATCTCCTGATCCGTTCCAAGCCGCATTGCGCCTATTGTGTGAGGACCAAGGCGCTGCTCGAGCGTAAGGGATTGGCGTTCACCGCTGAAGATCATGAAACGCCAGAAAAGGTCGAGGCGTTTAAGAATGCCGGTCACCGCTCTTTTCCGCGCGTGTTTATTGACGGCGAGATGATCGGCGGGTTTGAAGACCTGGAAAAGCATCTCTCACGGGAAGATGACGAATTTTAAGGTCGTCAGAGAGGGACTAGGGCTGAGTTTCGGCCCTAGTCCTTCTGCATGAATTGAGCAAACTTTTCGAACGGCATCATCGAGAGCTTGGTGAGCAGGGCAACTGCGACCATCAGATTGAGCCGAACAGCAATCCACTTGGCATGACGCTTCTCGCCATTGGCAAGCGCCTCCGTATACTCTTCACGAGCATCGATAATCATCTGCCCGATAACACGCTCATACATTTTCTTTGGCAAAACAAAGCGCATGATACCGGAAAGCGTGTAGCCGGGCGGTCTGTGAATCTTCCTTTTCTTCTTGCTAACACCCAAATTGGCAGCTTCAATTGCCAACGCTACCTCAAGACCGGGAAGTTCAATTTTACTCGTCGCATCGGCATATTTGATATTCATCGCCTCATACAATGAAATTGCCTCAACCACGTCTTTGCCCGTTTTTATTTTGTTCAAATCGAACGAGTGTATAGGGACAAGTTTTGCCTCGATGATGCTCGACCAGTCTTTTACGTCACTCAGGTCAATAAAAGGAATTTTCCCGTCAAATTCGTCTTTCATGCAAGTGCTCCCGAAAATCCGGTGAATGCGTTTTGAGCCGCACGAGCCGCGCTATGAGCGCGCTGTCCCTCGCCGGTGAGATAGTAGCGTCTGCGCGCCATGCCCGATTCCCCAGGCACCTGCTCAGCCTCAGACCGAAGCCAGTTTTTGTCTTCCAGGCGGCCCAGATGCACGTAGATCGTGGCCCGCTTGAGTTTCGTGGATGCTTTCACCATTTCCAATCCATACATTCCGTTGTTGCCGACAAGCAGGTCGAGAATCTCGAACTGAATGTCAGGGACGTTGAGGTTGAAGGTCATGCTTGCTCCGGGTTTTGCGGGTTTATTCATTGGTTAGAGTCAGTCTTACCTCGTGTAAGTGTCAGTCTTACACCCTGTAAGACTGAAAGACAACCCACTCATATTTTGATTTTCTCGCTTGCGTCCCATCGCTGCGCTTGTTAGTAAGTAAACATTGATTGATTACATCAAGCGCAGAAACACAAACAGCGAGGTGCGAATGAAGCAGTAAGTGACCGTCGGATCCAGTCCAAATTGATTGAACAAAGACGAGCCGGGATCGTCAGAAAATAAGCCCGGCCCTTATGGAAGCGCCTGACGGGACAGAATCCCGGTTGCAGTTGGCAGCGGCGAAGGTGGGTAAGCCAATAGCTCATCGGATCAGACGTTTCACATAAGGGACTGCGCGAGACTGTTAGCTGAACTGCCAACGCCGGAGCTCGCCTTCCCTTTTCGAGAATACCCGTCAACAACAGAAAGGAACTGCCATGAACTTCAGATCGACCTCGCTTGCCCTCATGCTTCTTGCCTCGGCCTCGCTTGCAGCGTGTTCTTCGACACACACCAGCGGCCGCGCTGATCGCACGTCTGTCGCCACCGCAACGCCGAGCGCCAAGCCGACCAGCAAGGCAAATGATAAAGCGACCAGCAAGGCGAACGACAAGCCATCCAAGCCGACCGGTGAAGTCAAAGACCGGAGCTGGACGAGTGACAACGGTCATCGGTATGGCCTTCACAATGGCATCGGCGTCCTCGGTCACGAAAACCGCGGTTACGACACTTCGAAGAGCGTTCCCTTTCGGTAAGACCGCCTAAACGATGACGCCGGCAGTCAAAAATGGCTCCGGCGTCATAAGTCAACTTTGATTGAGGAACTGCGATGTCTGCCACTGTTTTGCAATTTGTGCCGCGACCAAAGCCCGAGGCAAAGCCTGTTGAGGCCGCTCCTGCAATCGACGTCAGCCAGGCCGAGTGCCGGCTACTCGATGCGACAAGAGCGGTGACAGACCGTATCCTCGATGTCGTCAACACCGACACCCGTATCATTCGCGACTTCCTTGCCTGCAAAGGCATTGTCGGTGCGACTTTCAAACACCTCGGCCGTGAGTATCACCTGCGCGTGTCCCTTGAAGATGCGAATGACGGCCCAAGGATCGCTTAATGGGCCTCTCGACGAACGGCAAGCCAATCACACCTTACGTCGGCTCTTGGGCCTGGAAGTTGGAGCAGCGCCGCAAACTCGGCGAGCTCCGCGAGCAAGAAACCACCCTCTTCATTCATGGCAGGCGCGCTGAAGCCGCAAGGCTCGCGGACGACGCCGCAGTTCTCGAAAGGAGTCTCAATCGTGAACGATCGTCGCATCACCACGAAGACCGAACATGAACCGGACAACCGGCTGAAGCACATCGCCGGTCTCGTCAAGAAACTCACCTTCGCCGAAATGAACGAGTTGGCGAAGCTCATTCACGAGGACGTCGATGTTAGCGACAAGCGGGTTGTTCCGTATGGCCTGCTGAAAATCGCCGACCGCATTCTCGAAACCAAGACAGGAATTTCCCTTTGACCTTGCAGCTTACCTTTGATCCGCAGATTAAGCTCGTTCTCGACTCCATCAGTCCGGATGGCATCCGACTGCCAACGGTCCAGTTCCGGCAGCCGCGCATGATCCATGCCGACTTCCTGACGCACCGTGTTTTCTCGCGCAACGGTCGCTCCTCGCGCGCCGTGCCGGCTATCACGCTGCTCGAAGAGGCACGCTTCCCCTATGTGCCGCACTTCCTGAAGAACAAGCCGGGTATGTCTGCCTCGGAAGAGTTCACCGACCTCGAGTTCGCCGAAATCGAAGGCGTCTGGCGCGACATGGCCGAATATACCCGGCTTGGCGTCATGAAGCTGAACGAGCTCGGCTTGCACAAGCAGTGGGCAAACCGCCCGCTCGAGTGGTTCGGCTACATCGACGTGCTCCTGTCCGCGAACGACTGGGATAACTACTTGGAACTGCGCGATCACGAAGCCGCGCAGCCTGAGATCCAGCAGATCGCCCGCGCAATCAAGGAAGTGCTCGATCAGTCCGAGCCGCAGATCCTTCGTCATGGCGAATGGCACCTGCCCTACATCGAGGAAGGTGACTGGGATCTCGCCTACACATATCTGCAGAAGGATCGCAAATTCCGCTCGCTGCCGTCCGACGCCGAGATCCTCGATCTCCTCAAGAAGATTTCTGCGGCGCGCTGCGCCCGTCTAACAATCAAGCCATTCGATGGCGACGGATCGTTCGACAAGGAATTGCAACGCTACGCCATGCTGATCGAGAGCCGGCCGGTGCACGCTTCCCCGGTCGAGCACCAGGCGACGCCGGACACCAAGAGTTTCCAGCGCACACAGAAGGAAGTGAATGGCGCCTGGCAGACGGTCAGCGAGGGCTGGGAGTTCGACAACAAGGAACTGCACGGCAACTTCACCGGCTGGATCCAGAACCGCAAGACCGTGCCTTACGAGGCCGTCACACCGAGCTGGGCAGCGTAAGCGCGCCAATATTTCTCAATCATCTTTGACTTAGGAGGTCAAATTGTTCGAACGAAAAACCGAAACCGTTGAGCGCTCAAGCTGGAAGTGGACCGATCCGACCCCAACCAACGCCAATGGCAAAGCCTTCAACGGCAACTGGGTGCCGGTGGCTGCGGCACTCCTTTTCGTCGCCGTCTTCACAGTCGGCATTTTCGCTTAACTCCAACCCGCAACAAGGAAACCAATGTCCAATATCAAACTCGTCGGCTTCACTTTGCTCGGCTTTGTCGGGCTCGGCGCTCTGTCGCTGGCATCCGGCGCATTCAGCTACGTGACAGCGCCCTTTTTCGGCCGTGTCCAGGCTGAGCGGCAGCTCGAGAGCGGCGCATCCCGCGTGGCCCTCTACAACCAGTTCTTCGACCTGTGCGCCGGCGTGCAAGCACTGGAAGGTCAGATGGACGTCCAGACTGCGCTCTACGAGAGCCAGGCCGGCGAAGACCGCAATCGCACAGCCGTCAATATCGCCGGTCTGAACGCTCGCCGCTTCCAGATCATCACGCAATACAACGCCGATGCAGCCAAGAGCTACACCGCTGCGCGCTTCCTCGACGCCAAGCTGCCATATCAGCTCAGCCTCGCCACCTACTCGGGCCAGACCAAGACCGTCTGCGCTCAGTAATCCACCCTTCGAACCCAACAGGAGAACTACCTTTGAAATTCCTCTCTCGACTTTCGGCGCTTGTCGCCATCGCCCTTTGCGGCGTCTTCCTTGCGGCGTGTGAGCCTAGCCAGGCCGGTGAAGCCTCTCGTGCTGCCGCGCGTGCTGAACAGGCCAATGTCACGGCGCAGCAAGACGTTATGGCGCGGGCAACCGCCCAGACGCCTGTGCCGGTGATCAAGAACTTCCTGGCGCGCAAGAACCTCGCCGAATATATGAAGCGCATGGATGATCCGGCGAAGACCTGGTATGTCTACATCCTCGCGGATAACGGCGCCAAGCTCGGCTATTACGTCGCTTCGACCTATCCGCAATCGTCGTGCTCGTTCATGACGCCGCCCGAACAGGTCAAGACGATCGAGGACGTGAATGGCGTTGATCCTGCAGTCGTCGTGTCTGCTCCGTCACTGATGGGTGTTTATTACAAGGGCGGTGGCTGCGATAACACCTTCTTCTTTGACGCCAGTTCGAATGCGCTGATCATTCTCACCGGCGTCAAGACCTGGGCCAGCGACGTGCCGCTGAATGTTGACGCTCCCCTGATCACGGTCGCGAAAACCCAGTCGTAACCCACATTTTTCTTTGCTAGAACTAGTCAATAAATATTGATTGACTAGTTCTTTTCATTTAAGGAGCATGTCTATGGACGACAACGAGAAGGTTGACTTTGAAATCGAGGAACACACCAGCGACCTGATCGCGCAGCGGTTTGGACAAGGTTGGTTCTATAGCTTCGATGGCGACATCAAGACCGGTCCGTTTGAGACGCAAGAAGCGGCTCGCAACGCGGCGATTGAGCTGATCGAGCAGTCCGTAGCTGAAGCTCTGACGGCATCACTCTTTGGAGAAAAAGCATGAGAATTGGTTTTAAGAAACTTCACCCCGCAGCCCGCGTGCCGACCTATGGCACAAAGCAGGCTGCCGGAGCCGACCTCTACGCAAATATCGGCGCAACGATCGGGGACAAATTCACGCAGATCATTGTCGGGCCAGGCGAGCGCCGCTTGGTCAAGACCGGCATTGCAATCGAATTGCCAGCCGGTCTTGAGGCCCAGATCCGCCCGCGTTCGGGTTTGGCATTCAAGAGTGGCGTCACGGTGCTGAATGCGCCAGGCACAATTGATGCTGACTATCGCGGCGATATTGGCGTGATTCTTCTGAACACGTCCCAATTTGACTTCGTGATTGCCGATGGCGACCGGATCGCCCAGCTCGTGATCGCAGCCTATGTGCCGGGGTTCTTTGTCGAAAAGGCAGAGCTGCATCAGACAGCACGCGGCGAAGGCGGCTTTGGCAGCACCGGAGTTTCGGCTTAATGGCGAAACTCTCCAAGCTCATCGCGGAGTGCGTCGCGATCAAGCAGGGCAACAAGGAGTTTGCCCTGTTCTATGCAGATTACGATGCTCCTGGCTTTAAGCCTTGGCGCGCAGAGATCGGCAACACCTCATCAGCGGTTTCGCTGGGCGAGGCTGAAGCTGAGTTCTGCGGCGATGGCATGACGCCCAAGGAAGCAATGATCGACCTGCAGACCAAGCTTCTGACCAACGAAAGGGCAAACTGATGCTGTATGGCGTTTGCGGAACACACCGCTCCGGCAAGACGACGGCCGCGAAGCTCCTTGCTGAACAGCTCGGCATCGAGTTTCTCGACTCCTCCTTCGATGTCGCCAAGAAGTTCGGCTACAATCCTGTCGGTGACTTGAGCCTGACCGACCGCCTGGCGATGCAGATCCTCGTTCTTGAGGATCACATTGAAAAGCTGAAGGCAGCGCCCCGGCCGCTCGTGACAGACCGGACGCCGCTTGACTACTTCGCCTACACGCTGGCGCAGTTCGGCATGATGTCGCATCAGCAGACAGAGCCGCGCATTCTGGAAGCAGCTCACGCTTTCGCGCAGAAATGCCTGGAAGAGACGAAGACTTACTACGACATGGTTTTCGTCCTTGATCCGCTGACGGTCTACACGCCGGACCCGAGCAAGGCGACGCCGGTGGCCAATCCCGCCTTCCAACTGCACATTCACGCCCTCATTCACGGCGCCGTATCGCAGATCCATCGCGAAATCAACTATGCAATGGTGCCGGTCATGCCGCTGCAGGATCGCGTCGATTTCATCGCCCAGCAGATCGTTGAGCGGATGAACGACATTGACGACCTGCGACAGGTCGAGGGAATGCACTAACACCGCAACAAGCCACGCGCAGCCCAACTGCGCGTGTGCTATTCAGTAAATATTGATTGATCGAACAACGATCGACACGAAAGGAAGATAGCAATGGAAGTTTCGCAGATCGCGCAGCTCGACACCCATGCCGTCATTGGAGGCGGCAAAGCCGAAGCATTCGGCATGGATGACTCGGCTGAGCTCTACTCCCTCCTCTCCGACAAGATCTACCGCGACAAGATGCGCGCTGCGATGCGCGAGACAATCTGCAATGCGGATGATGCGCACAAGATGGTCGGCAAGACCGATGTGCCGATCGAAATCACAGTGACCAACACCGAGATCGTCATCAAGGACGTCGGCCCTGGTATTCCCGCAGAGCTGATGCACCCGATTTACTGCATCTACGGCAAGTCCACCAAGGTGAAAGACGAAAACCAGACCGGTGGGTTTGGTCTTGGCTCCAAGGCTCCTTTCGCCGTTACCGACCATTTCAACGTCGTCAATCACCATGCCGGCTTCAAGACGGTCTACGCGATCTCGCGCGGTGGCGCTGCGACAGAGGGCAAGCCAGACATGCGCCCAATGGTGCGCGTGCCTACTGATCAGACGGGCATTACCGTCACCATTCCGATTCGTGATCCGAAGAACCGCTACCTGTTTGAGGCGCACATTCGCGCCGTTGTGAAGCAAGGCGGCATTCTTGCCACTCTGAACGGCGTCCCGCTTGAGCGCTTTGACTATACCGTGGCGCGCAAGACCGAATATTGCGTCATTGCAGCCGGCGATCTTACCGAAAGCAAGGTCTACGTGCTCTACGGCGCCGTCATGTATCCGCTGACCACGACGGATACGAGCCTGATGCGCCTGGCCGACAAAGTGCTGCGCAACACAGGCGATATGTCACTGCTTGTGCTAATTGCGCCACCGAACTCTGTCGGCGTCACACCCAGTCGTGAAGCCCTCTCCTATTCGGACCAGACCACCGAAACCGTGAAGCGGTTGCTCAGAAAGGCGAAAAAGCAGCTTACGAACGCCATTCCTGGCGCCGGAAAGCGCTTTCTGGAAGCCTGGGTGAAAAAGCACGGTCGCGAGGCGCTCGACCTCCATATCCCAAGCGCGAAATACGCGCCGGGCCTTCTCTCCACGCCGGATATGATTGCCGATCACGCCGTTAGCAGTCATCCAAGCCTGCATATAACCGACAGCCGTCGCCGAATCTGCAAAATCGCCGGCAAGATGTTCAAGGACGATCGCCGCTTTTATCGCCGTGCAATGGCGACCTATGACAGAGCCGATGAATATACGTTCCGCCGCACGGCAATGCCGGTGCTCCGGATCGCGTCGAAGATGGGTCTGCTCAAGGATATGATGTTGTTCGACGTCTACCGCTACACCAACGAACTATCTGGCGCAAAGACACGACGGATGGGTGAGTTTGAGCGGACTGGTCGTGTCGAAAACATCTTGTGCGTGGCGCGTAATCTTCGCGACCTGCGCCCGACATTGAGCGGCGCGCGGCATCAAGTCAACGGCTATTCTCGCTACTTCCGCGAGGAAAACACCTATATTCCCGGCCTGGTGATGCGGCAGTGGACGGACAAGAACATCAAGGCTCTGCGTGAGCTTTGCGAACACCACAAGATCAGGCTGGAACTCTTCGACTACGAGGAGGCGAAGCGCAATCGCGCGCCGGTCAAGCGCGTGAAGACCGACGATAAATTCACTGTCCTTGAGGACTATGACACAACCAAGCATCGCTATAAGACCGAGGCGACCTGCTCGGAGCCGGGCTTTTACCTGATGACTTGGCAGCGTGACGAGCAGCCGCGCACGCCGTTCAGCACTCATCTTCTCGCCTCTATCGCAAAAGCCTACCCGAACACCGTTCTCATCACGACCAAGCCGCAGGAAGAAAAGCTCAAGAAGCTGGGTGTGCGCAACCTGGCTGAGGTTGCAGCCGCGCGCCTGGTTGAACTGTCGAAGGTTCGTGAGGTCATCTACGGCGAAACCATCCGGCACAAGCGTCTTGTCAAAGAAGGCGGGGATGTCTGGCACGGCACACTTGAGGAAATGATCCTCGATCTGACGACAATGGACATGCGCATCGCCAAGCTCCTCATTCCAGACCGCGCGACGCCAGGCGAAGCGCACGCCGAGGCTGCGATGCTCTGGGACTTTCTGCAAGGCGCGCAATCACTGTCGAAAGAAACGACTGCCATCGTCAAAGAGGCTATGTCGGGCTTGCGCAAGGCATGCAAAGAGATGTTTCCGCCCGTCAGCAAGGACTTGTTGGCAAAGCGCTTTACATATCTGGAAGTGCTGCGCGGATCGAAGATCATCGGCAGCTCCAACTATCGCCCAAAATCAAAGCTGGCAGACGATCTGATCGACACGATCAAGTTTCTTCAGCGCCGCAATAGTCAGTCAAAGTTTACTGATCAAAACAACGTGGCCGTTCCGGTCAGCAAAGCCCAAAAGGAGGCAGCATGAGCAAGGTCCGCATTCTCGGTGCAATCGCATCACAGTCCGGCGTTACGCTTTATCTCGACAACGGTGAAGAACTGAATTTGCCGAAGGACACGCAGCGCACAAAGGAAATTCTCGATCAGACCATCGAAGCCTTGAAGCGTCATGAGCACGTCGAAATCGACATGACGACCTTCTCCATCGAAAAGACGATCGAGGAAAAGACCAACGGCGTCGTCAAGTTCGTTCGCGGTCGTTTCTCGCAGCTCAAAGCGCTGTTCGGTGGCGCTGTCGAGGAGCCGACAATGACGACTGTCGTTCTTGGCAGCGTGAAGCCGTCGGCAAGTCCCGCTGCGCCGATCAACCACACGCCAAGCGGCCGCCCCGTTGCTCCTGAGGTGGCTGTTCCGGTCTACGAGCCGGAAGAACTGCACGCCGTCGTCAACGACAAGGTTATTCCGGGCATCGAGGCGCTCTCCCCTTACATGGACGCGATCAACAATGGCGAAGATGCGACCGGCTTCCAGAGGTTCATGGAGCGCATCGCGACCGTGGTCGATAAACGCTCGCACACGGTTAAGGAGCTGTTGAACTTCATGAAGAATGGCGACCTGCCCATCGCGGATGATGGCTCGATCGTCGCATACAAGGTGCTGCAATCGTCGCAGAGCGGCTTTGTCGACTGCCATTCGAAGAAGGTGACGCAGAAACTCGGCTCCTTCGTCCAGATGGACGAGAAGCTGGTCGATCCGAACCGACGCAACGAATGCTCGACCGGCTTGCACATCGCTCGCCGCGGCTATCTCAGCGGCTTCAGCGGCGACATTATCACGCTGGTTAAGGTCGCACCTGAAGACGTCATCGCGGTTCCGCCTGGCGAGCCGAACAAGATGCGGGCCAAGGGCTATCATATCGTCGGTGTTCTGCCCGCAGACGTCCACCCAACGCTGCGAAGCAACAAGCCCATGACTGGCAATGCCAAGGCATCAAAGCTTCTGGCTGACGTCGTGAAGGGCAACCACACGCCTATCCTGGAAATCGTCAATATCGGTGCAGCGAGGGGCGGCAACGTCACCGTCACGCCGGTTGATGGCGCCAAGAAAATGCCGCGCGCCCTGGTCGGCACATCTGGTGAGGTGAAAGCGCTCGATGACCGCCCGGCCGCACCTGCTGAAGAAAAGGTCGTGGTCTCGATCAAGGATCTGCGCAAGCGCGTCGATGAAGCAGCGATGACCGGCGACATGAGCGCCGCGATCAACAATGCTCCGCAGGCGGCTCCCGCGAAGAAAGCCAAGTCCGTCACCAGGCCGAACGGCGTCGAGCCTGACGCGATCAGAGGGAAGGTGAAGATTCCTGCGCTCGTGAAGAAAAACGTCGCTGAGCAGCTTCCCGAAAAGCACACCAGGGCGCTCGCTCTGCACAAGGATGGCAAGTCCAACCGCGCGATCGAGGCAGAGCTCAAAATCTGCCGCAAGACCTTGAAGAAGCTGTTCGACAAGCACGGTCTGAAGCCCAACGGCTGATCCCACTCAAACCCTAAAGGCCGGCGATGACGTCGGCCACCTCCCTCTCGAAATAAGGAAACGAAATGCCTGTTACTCTTCCCGATCGCCCATTTGAAAGCTTCCAGAAGATCAACCGCGCCAAGACCGGCTTTGG
Organism: Pararhizobium qamdonense; assembly: GCF_029277445.1. Taxonomy (NCBI): domain Bacteria; kingdom Pseudomonadati; phylum Pseudomonadota; class Alphaproteobacteria; order Hyphomicrobiales; family Rhizobiaceae; genus Pararhizobium; species Pararhizobium qamdonense. Next base: position 14,535 of record NZ_CP119570.1, read on the forward strand.
CTGCGTCATCACCGAAAAGCTCGATGGCAGCAACGGTCAGATCGTCATCGAGGATAACAAAATCGTCGGCGTCGGATCGCGTCAACGCTGGATTAAGCCCGGCAGGGAAACCGACAACTACGGCTACGCCGCCTGGGTTGAGCGCAACGAGGAAGAACTCGTCACCAAGCTCGGCGACGGCACTCACTTCGGCGAGTGGTATGGCAACGGCATCCAGCGCAACTACGGCCTCGCGGAGAAGCGTTTTGCGTTGTTCAATTCCGGGCGCTGGTCTGACGCGAACGTGCGCCCTGCCTGCTGCGAATGCGTGCCGGTGCTCTATGCTGGCGAGTTTACCCGCGAAGCTGTCAACCAGGTTATGCGCGACCTGGCAACAGAAGGCTCCCGCCAGGTGCCCGGCTTCATGAAGCCGGAAGGCATCATTATCTACCTGGCCGGCCCGCGCGTCCTGCTCAAGGAAACCTTCGAGCATTCTGACGGCAAGTGGAAGTCGGAGACCCCGGCTCTCAGCATCGCGGCGTAACGGCTGCTCCCAGGCAACTATGGGTCGGCAATGGTGCCGACCCAACTCAAGAGGAAAGAAATGCAGCACTACCGCGTCCGAAACCGCCTGCGTCGCAACTACCGTGGCGCCACTATTTTTCTCATCTTCGCCGTCATCCTGTTGGCGATCGACAAACTGCTTTAGGAGAGACCCTTGCCCGAAATGACAAACGGCCAGCCCGTGCGCGGCCCCTACATGCACTCGGCGAACGGTCGCAAAATCTATCCGTTCGACCCACAGGCCAGTGAGGTTAACATCGATGTGGTCGCACATCACCTCGCCTGCAACGGTCGCTGGAACGGCGCTACGCAGCACAAGCAGTTCCGCAGCCGCATTTACTTCTCCGTCGCCGAGCATTCGGTTCTCGTCGCCCGCTACCTGCGCGAGGAAATGAACCGACCGGATCTCGAGCTGGAAGGCCTGCTGCACGATGCGCCGGAATACCTGCTCAGCGATATGATCCGGCCGATCAAGCACGATCCGCGCGTTCATCCGGTCTACAAGCCGCTTGAGGACAAGGCCGAGTATGCCATCGCAGGGCGGTTCAACCTCGTCTTCCCACTGCCCAAGGAAATCAAGATCGCCGATGATGCCGTCTGCGCCGCCGAGGCGAGGCAGATCGTTCCTAAGAGCGAACTCGAGACCTGGGAATCCAAAGACCTCCTGCACGACGATACGCTCGTGGCGCCTTATGAGATCGAAATGATGAACCCCTTCGAAGCGAAGATGTTCTTCCTCGACGCATACGAAGAAGCCATCGCGCGCCGCTCGAAATACGCTTCACTTCCATTCGTCGCTAAACTATAGTCAGTCAACATTGATTTACAGAAAGAGCGTTCAATGACTGTCTCCTCGGCGATTACTCCTGAAGCCGCTGAATGGCCGACGCACGTCGAGGAGCTCAGCCGCAAGGTCAACCACGAGCTCAAGCGCCGCGTTGACGCACACACGAAAAGCATCATCAGCGACCGGGAGCTTTATCTCCTGGTCAGCCTGCTTTGGGACGTCAGCGCCGGCCTCATCTTCGAAAGCGACAGCCGCAATCTCGAAACCATTCACACTGCACTGCGCACGATCCTCAAGGGCCAGAAGAAATGAAATTCGACAAGGACGCCTGGCTGCTCGAGGCCATCCGGATCAAATACATCATTCCACGCGAGGACGGCACGGTCTGGCGCCGCAAGTGGATCAGCGCCGACCTGAAGTCGATGAGCCGCGAAGTCCATCTGATCAAGCAGCGCACGCACAAGGCGACGCAGCGGGTCTATTTCAATTTGACCTTCAAAGGCATCACGAAATCCGTCCTCGTGAACCGCGTGATCGCCCTGGCCTTTCTGCCGAACCCGCTGAAGCTGCCGCAGGTCAATCACATCGACGGTGACAAGAGTCACAACTACCTCAAGCAGCCCACACCGGAACTGGTCGAGAAGTGGGGCGAATATCAGCTTGAGTGGTCAACGGGGCGCGACAACGAGAAGCACGCCCACGCCAACGGCCTCAAGACCGGCCGTGGCTCGCAAAACTCAAATGCAAAGCTCACCGCTCCGCAGGTCGTCGAGATACGCGCCTCGGCGGAGAGTCCCTCGGCGATCGCCAAGCAATACGGCGTCGCGAGATCGACAATCGTCAACATCTTGGAGGGAAAAACATGGATTCACGTGTGAACCGCGACTGCCACATCATCTTGTGGAGCTCGATCGCCGCAGTGCTGATCGGCTTCAGCGCGCTCGCAACCTTCTGCCTGTGGGGTCAGGTATGACCCTGAAACCTAAGCTGGACGATTTGTGCCTCATCGACGCTGGCGTTCTCGCGCGTGTTACGCGCCTGGACGACGAAGGTTTCGACTTCTTGTGCGTTAATGGCGCCTGGAACGGTCGCTTCGCCTTCGAAGGCGGTATCGTGTCTGTGGAAGGCGCTGAGACGTTCCCCGGCCGAACCATTACCTGCGTTGACCAGCCACCCAAGGAAATTGCCAAAGATGGCTATAACGCGATCATTCCTTGGATGAGCGAGCGTGTGAGTGAGTCGAAAAAGGTCGAGCCTGTGATCGCGGCAGTTCTGAAGCCCGCTTCCGGATTGCCACCTGTTAATTGGCGTCCGCTGAAGGGCAGGAAGACGACCGCGAATTCATTGTCACCTGCACCGAAGTCCACACGGCAACCTACGCCATTCGAGCGCGGGACCGCGACGAAGCGATGAAGAAGTGGGAGCAGCTCGACTGGTCAGCCGCAACCGATCGCACGCTTCAGGATAGCGCCGATATGACGATCGAGGAAGCGGCGTAGTGGCTTGGGGAGCTCGACACGATGAGGATGGCTCTTGGCGACTCTGTGAGCGGCGTGGGCGCACGATCCTGCAGTTATGCGGCTCACTGTCACCCGAGGTCGCTATTCGCTTTCCTGGGCGCGCTATGGCCGAAGACTGCGCACACGCAATGAACGACCTCTGGGATAGCTACGATCGCGCCAAGCGCACCCACCCGCGCCCCTGGGAGATCATCGATATCATAGCGAAACACAAGGGCATCAGCCTGGACGAATTGAAACGACTGAAGGAAGAATTTGCATGAGCGAGCCAATCGAAGCAGGTTTCGATACCGAGACCACCGGCCTGGAATACGGCGATCACCGTTTTGTCGAGGTCTATGTCGGTCTCTACCGAGGCACCTCGCTGCTGAAGGCGCTGAATGAGCGGATCGACCCGCAGCGCTCGATCTCCAAGGACGCACAGGAGATCCACAAGATCTCATCCGCGGATCTCGTCGGTAAGCCGACCTGGGAGACGGTTGCGCCAAAGGTGCACGCCTTTCTCACCAAGGCTGATATCATCGTCGCGCACAACGCCTCGTTCGACGTCGATTTCGTCACCTACGAGTTCAAGCGAGTCGGGCTGGTCATGCCGAAGCGCGAGATTATTGACACCATGCAATTCAGTTGGGCGACACCCGACGGCAAGAAGCCTTCGCTGAAGGAGCTGTGCCTTGCCTGTGACGTTAATTACGATCCGGCCTTGGCGCACGCCGCGGATTATGACGTGGACCGAATGATGCAAAGCCTCTTCCAGGCCCGTCGCTTCGGCATCGTGCCACCAGCAACAATGCCCGTCCAAATCCAGCACGCAGCCTGAATTATCCTACCGAGTTCCAATCAATGAAGCGCTATAAAGACAATGCAAGAGAAAACAACGACTTGAACGAACTCGAAAAGGAGACAGAAATGACGAAGAACATGACCGCTCTCGCTGGCTCGACCGTAGCAGCCCTCGCCTATCTCGACGACATTCTCGATGACCTCGAGCTCGACGGGTTGGGCGGCGAAGAAATCTCGGACGAGGTGGAGGAGGTTGTCGAAGCCTCGGCAGTTGTCGAAGACGAGCCTGCGGCCGTCGTCACGGACGAAGACCTCGAAAACGTCGATCTGGACGAACTCGAAATGTCGATCGACCGCGAAGAAGGTTACGCCTCGCAGGAAAGCGAGATGAGCGTCGCCGAAAACGCGGCCCAGACTGCTGCCGCAGCCAAGACCCAGCCGGCAACCACGCCCCGCGCGCCGCGCGCCCCGTCTGCTCCGCGCACTCCGCGCGACATGGCATCGCTCGACGCGAAGGTATTTGTGCTCGAAGGCGACGCATCGACGATGGAAGCTGATGCTCTTGAAAAGAACAAGGCGACTGTGATGGCTGCCCTGCCCTCGCAGAAGAAAATCGCCGAAAAGTTCGAAAATCTCTTCGCCGCGCTGAACGCCGGCAAGCAGCCGTCGGTCTATGTCACCGCAGCCTTCAAGCTGCTGGACGAGAAGAAGACCATCACCGGCACGGACATCACGACGATGTATAAGGCGACCTACAAGCAGGGCACTGCACAGTCGCAGTCCGGTCAGATCATGACGCTGTTCGAAGCGGCCAAGATCGCCACGCGCCAGAAGAATACCCTGGTGCTCAACGACAACTCGGCCGTCGCCGAACGCCTGCGCGAAATTTTCGCGAACGCAGCCTAAAATCACTGGCGCTGACGCTACAAACACGTTAGCACCTATCAATCAACTTTGACTGACCGCGCATTGTGGCGCGGTCAACAGCGGAAGGAAATGCCAATGCCTAAGTTCAAAATCACTCGCCGACGCATGGTCACGCAGTCGGTGACTTTCGAAATCACCGTCAAGGAAGGCGTGTCGCCGATGGAAGCTGGCGAAGCCAAGGCGATCAAGGAAAGCACCTGGTCGAACGATGCAGTTTCGCCCCTGTCCACCGACGTTGCGCCAGTCGCCGAGCCGGAACCCGAAGCGGAGGCTATCGATGGTTGAGGTCACGCACCTCTTTTACGTTGAAGGCTCGAACAGTGACGGCGAAGACGTCGGCCTGTTCGTGCGCGCCGAGAGCCCCGAAAGGGCTTTCGAGCTGTGGAAGGAGTGGGAGCTAAGCGACCCGGAAGGCTGGGAAAGTTCACTCTCGACCAAGCCTGCCGGTGATGCCGACGAAAACGATCTGCGTATCTTTCAGATCCCGGACGTTCAAAGCGAAGCCGTTCTCTCCTGGCACGCACCAACTGGCGTCAATGTGGTCGCGTTTGCGGAGGCTCGCTGATGTGGATCAACCTCGATGACCAGCGCATGACGCTGATTGAGTCTGCGCTCGCCCGACGCATCAGCGGCGTCAAGCGCGATATTGAGCGCCTGATGGATGGCAACCAGGCGCTCAACAAAACCTATATCGACGGTCTCACCGAGACGCAAAAGGAGCTTCAGGCGGCGCTCGATCATTTCGGTGAGGCCCGAAAGGACTTCGATCCGGCCGATCCCTACCGTGCAGCGGCACAGGGCGGCGCAACCGATGAACTTGAAATCGATGACGACGCCATCGTCTCGCCTGGATCTGACCCCGGCGCCTGGGTTCATGCGTGGGTTTGGGTCACGAATGATGACGCTGGCGTCGAAACGAAGGAGGACGAGGATGACTGACATTTTCGTATTTGGATCGAACCTCGCCGGCATTCACGGCGCCGGCGCGGCAAAGTTCGCCAAGAATTTTCATGGCGCGATCTACGGCCAGGGCATCGGCCTGCAAGGTAAGTCCTATGGCATTCCAACCAAGGATCGTCGCATCGAAACCTTGCCGCTCAGCGAGGTGCGTCGGCACGTCAACGACTTCATCGTGTTCGCCAAGAGCCGGCCCGACCTGACCTTCGAAGTCACACCGATCGGCTGCGGCCTCGCCGGCTATAAGCGTCTGCAGATCAAGCCGATGTTCGACGGTATGCCGGCCAACTGCCGCTTCAACAAGACCTGGGACGATCCCGATGGCTAGGGGTTACTACCTCCTGGCAATCAGCCCTGCTGGCTATTCCTTCGTGTTGGGTCTTGAAGCCCGCACGAAGGCCGAATGCGATCAGACAATTCGCTGGATGCGCGTCGGTCAGTTCAACATGGAATACGCCATTACCTCCTACGATCCAGTCATGGCTTATTTCGTCGCTGAAGATGGCAACAGTTATCGCCCGAGCTACGAGCCTTACACCGAAACTGCGAAAAACAGATTCCAACTGCATTTGAAAGGAAGACGGAATTGAACAACATTTCAGGCAAAACACTGACGACGTGGGGCTTGGAGCCTGGCGCCTGGTTTAAAGACGCGATCCCGCTCGCCAACCAGATGCGCGACGAAGGCAAGACCGATCGACAGATTATCGACCACCTGTTCACGCTGCGCGTTATGCCGGCCGTCACAGAGGGCATTCCGCTGCGAACGAACAATTTTTCGTTTGGACAGTTCATCGAGCCCGAGGGCGAGGACGAGATTCAGAACACCGCGTCCGTGATCGCACATATGGACGCGCTCATGCGCACCCCTACGATCGAGCGTGGCGCCGTTATGCCTGATGCCTGCCCTTCCGGTAGCCAGATGGGCACAATCCCCGTCGGTGGCGTTGTGGCTACCAAAGACGCGATCCATCCGGGCTTTCACTCGGCCGACGTCTGCTGCTCGATGGCAATCTCGGTGTTTAAGCGCGGCGTCGATGTCGGGCCGGTGCTCGATGCGGCGATGAAGGTCACGCACTTCGGTCCAGGCGGTCGTCCCGTTGCAGCCTGGCACCACGCCGAGCTCAACCGCTTGATCGACCTCTTCCAGCACAATCCTTTCCTCGCCGGCCTCGAGAAATACGCCATCGAGCACTTCATGACCCAAGGCGACGGCAATCATTTCTTCTACACCGGCGAGGTCGAGTCCACCGGTCAGACGGCGATCGTCACGCACCACGGCTCGCGTGGCCTCGGTGGGCAGGTCTACAAGCGCGGTAAGGCAGCAGCAGAGCGGCACACGCGCATCGTCGCCGGGCGCGTTCCGGCGCACAACGCTTGGATCAAGGCCGACAGCGAGCAAGGGCAGCACTACTGGAATGCGCTGCAGATCGTGCGGCAGTGGACGAAGCTCAATCACTACGCCATTCACGACGAAACTGCGATGGTGCTGGGGAACGCTGTGGTCGATCGCTTCTGGAACGAACATAATTTCGTGTTCCAGAAGTCTGACGGCCTGTTCTACCACGCCAAAGGTGCCACGCCATCCTACACGGGCTTTGCCGACGACAATCGCGGCCTGACGCTGATCCCCATGAATATGTCGCAGCCGATCCTGGTCGCGTCATCGCTGGTCAACAACGATGAGGCGCTCAACTTCGCTCCGCACGGCGCCGGCCGTAATCTGTCACGGACGGCGCATATCAAGCGATTGATTGAAGAGTTTGGCGGTGACGCAAGAGGCCTGTCTCCGTTCAACGTGGCCGAGATCATGGAGCGCGAGACCAAGGGGCTCGACGTGCGCTTCTACACCGGCAGGCCTGACGTCTCCGAGCTACCCAGCGCCTACAAGAACGCCGAGCAGGTCCAGCGCCAGATCGAAAAGTTTGGATTGGCGCGCATCGAGGACCGCATCATGCCCCGTGGCTCGATCATGGCCGGCGAAATGCCCTGGCAGCGAAACAAGAAGAAGCCGAAAGCAGAGGCGCTCGCTGCCTCATAAAGCGGCAAATGCCTGTCACACAAGGTCTACAATCATAGGCGGCGCGTCCCAGGCGCCGCCTATTCCGTCTAAATTGAAATTTTGACCCGTTAACGTATCGTTAAACTTTTTAAATGCCGCCCATTTCCGAGTATAACCACCCGCAATCCTCATGATTTATTGCAATATTACTTCATTAGTCAAAAATGGAGATCGATATGGCTTTGATATACGATGAGAGCGTGCGCGGAAACTTCAGCGGGATTTCCATCAGCCGAATGGATGGCACGAAGGCGTATCTTCGGCACTTCGAAAATAAGTTATATCTAACATTCATCGCGGCCAATGGCACGCGCGATGAGAAGTGGCAGGCGGAGAAAGAACTGAAGATATGTGAGCGGTCGCTGACGTTTTGGGAAAAACATCCTAACTACATTGGCGAGGAGGCTCGGAAGGGTATGGAGAAGCTGAACAAAGACTGGAAGAGTGGGGGCGCCAGGTAGCGCCCCTCTTGCATCACCGCTCGTTATGCGGCTGCCGTGAGGGGTTTGATTTGTATGGCATCCTCTTGAACAGGAAAGGAATTTGCGCCGAAGAACATCATTTCGCGGCTGACGTCATCCAGGTTGGTCGAGGCTTGCGTCTCGTAGCCGGCTTTATCAAAGACCACACCTCTCGACTCGAAGAAGGTTGCGGTGTGAGCCAGGATTGAGGCTTTCAGTGATTGCATTGTGTCTTCGAATACTCGCCGGTGCATCTTAGTTCCCTTTCACTAGGTTATGCTCTTAGGATTACATTCCTAAGCTATTTCGAGCCGTGTGGCAACCCGAGTCTTTGATGTTTGGAAAATCCGCCCCTTTTAGGGCTCACAGTCAAATAAACTATCGGGAATCCGCACACAAGATGAACCGTTAAAAAAATCACGCAACCCGATGTCTAACTCGCTATTTTAACTTAGAGACTAAACAATTTCCGGCGAGATCTTATCCCTAGATTTCGCTATTGAGAGAGGACCAGTATGATCACCGATGCCCTACGAATTATCGAAACCTCTATCGAAGAAGAGCCCACGGCGCGGGCTTTTGTCGTCAATGATGGCGACTGCGGGTTGGTAATCCGTAAGGATGGAACCGTGGAATGTTTTCAACAACAAATTAACACGGCTGCCCTGCAAAAATTGCAAAGCTCGTTGACCTCCGAGGAACAGCAAACGCTGCTCAACGGTCAGCTTCTCATGGCTTTGTCGATTGTCGCACACTCGCCCGAGCTTCAGCAGACAATCCTGAACTTTGCCGTCAATGAAGGGGTAGCTGGGATTCCGGCTGCGAATGCCAATGTCCAATAGCCCCAAGACCCTCGTAGAGCGGATTAACGATATGCCGGCGTCTGAGCGCACCGGCGAACAGATCGTGGCGCTCATCCGTCAATGCGCAATCAAGCGTCCCGATCTGATCGATGAGCTGTTCCCCGGCTGCCGACTGGTGAAAAAGCGAATGACGCCGGCTGAGCGCACGCAGCTTGCCAACAAGGCGTCAGCAGTGGCATCAAAGGCGGCCGCTCTTGAGCGGCACGATCGGATCATGCCGATTATCCAAAGGATCCTTGCCGACAACCCGACGGCCTCGCTCGCCGAAATTAAAACGGTCCTGGACAATAGCGGCGTGACCCCGCTCCGCTCTGCCAAATGGAGCCGAGCCAGCATCAACTTCATTATGACAAAGGCCGGCCTGCGTGCAAAAGATCAATCGTAAACGCCTCGAGTTCGCCTGCAATGCGTTCCTCACAACGATGACGAGGCAATTCTTTGCGCTCAATCCCGACGCAGACGAGTGCCCGGTCAAGGCTTTGGTTGACTACCCCGAAGATCAGCGCAGCGTTCTCATGCGTGCCGTGGGTGCTGCGCTGAAAAGCACTGACGTCGAGAGTGACGCCTCCTTCGACGCCTGGGTCGCACAACAGACACAGCAAGCAGCCTGACCCGATCTTATCCGGTCAGGTTTTCTTTTGGTATGGTCAGTCAATAAATATTGATTGACCACCGGCAAATGAGCCGCTATCAGCAAATCAACAACGGAGACACCAATGGCCCTCAACTTTGACGCCGGTATCATCGGGCAGCTAATCAAGAAAGAGCACGACTGGCTGAGCCAGATCCAGCCGATGATGAACCGCTACGCAGACGAACGCCTGGTCACATATCAGATGCCGGCCAGGCGCCACGGCAAGTCCCAGGCGCCGCCTGTCACAAGATCGACGTTGGCTGGCACCAAACCGACGATCGCAATTCTCGATGAGATGAGCAGGGTCATGAATAGCACCAAGCTTTCCATCGACGAGTTTTCGCGGGTATTGGCGCCTATTTCAGTTCTCGGGCCGGAGCTGGTCTACAAAGATTCGAAATGGCCCGGCAGCCGCGTTGAGGTGTGGCTCGTCGAGGTCGATAAGCGCGACCCGCGCAACCCAAATCCCCAGGCCGGCAAGACTGCCCGCTACGAGGTCCGTGGCGAGCGCGCCGTAGTTGAAACGTTCCGGTCTCTCGAGGAGGCCGATCGCCGCGCCCAGGGTTTGCACCAGATTGCCGTTCGCCAAGTGCAGCAGGAGATGAGGCAGGCCAACCCGAACTTCGGCCGCTTCTAGCCAGAACGATCCTACCGCAATCCTGCACGCGTTATGCGATAAATAAACATTGATTGATCAGGAGGTTACGATGACAGTCTACTCCACCTATGGCGTTGCTCAAATTGCAAAGGCAGAAGCATTCGCAACTGCCGCGCACGAAGCGATCAACCAGCGCCGAAATTACAGCGGCGAGCCCTACATCGTGCATCCGCGCTCCGTCGCCGCTTTCGTTGGAGCGCTGCCCGATCACACCTGGCAGCAGGTTGTCTTGGCATGGCTGCACGATACGGTCGAGGACACCGGCGTTACCCTTCAGACGATCCGCACGCTGTTCGGCCCGGAGATCGCCGACGGCATGTATTTTCTGACGAATGTCGAGAAGTCAGCCGGCAATCGCATGAAGCGCCACGAACTCAACGTCGAGCGGCTCAAGAAGGCGCCTGGCCGGGTCCAGACCGTGAAGCTCGCGGACATTTACGACAACACCAAGAACATCGCCGAGCTGGCGCCGAGTTTCGCACCGGTCTTCTTGCGCGAGAAGGTGGACGTCATGGGCGTGCTGCTGCGCGCCGACAAGACGCTTTGGTCGATGACGATGGATCAGATCGAACGCCAGCAGAAGGAGATTCGCCTTGAAGCCTAAAAAACTTGCAAAGCTGATGCGAAGCTGCACGCGCCATTACCTCAAATGCACCGAATGCGGTCGCGTTGAGGCCATCGAGGTCGTGCCGTTTAGTATCGTCAAGCCTTCCAGAAAGCCGATCTGCGGCTGCGAGGAATATTCGCTGACCCATATCAGCGAGAAAGACGCGATCGACGCCCTGGCGCGGCAGCATGTCGAGGCAGCAGCATGAGCGTCTCGATCATTAGCCTCGCTTGTGGCTGCTTCTTTGCCGGCCGCGAGCTTCATGCGTGCGACAAGCATGAGGACGCCGAAGGCTGGCCGGAAGGCACCAAGGTCACAAAGATCGAAATCGACCTGGTGCAAACCTGCGGCGCCTGTCCCGAACAATACGACGCATTCCGTGACGGCGAGCCCGTCGGCTATCTGCGGCTCCGGCACGGCTACTTCCGTGTCGATTATCCGGAATGCGGCGGGGAGACGATCTTCGACGGCCACCCAGAGGGTGACGGCTGCTTCACGACGGATGAACGCGACGGTTGGCTCGAACAGGCGAAAACCGCGATCGCGGCCCAACTGATCAAGGAAGGAAAGTTCTGATGAAGAAGCTGAAGCACCGGTCGCGCCCGAACCAGAAGAAACAGCGCGAGAAATCGACACAGCGAGTCACCAGCGCGAACCGCGATCAAAAGTGGGGCGACACGCGCAATCGCGTCAACGCTCTTCACAGCGCTTCAATGAGTCTCGCCCTCGCCAGCGTTGTGATGGGGGCTGCGTCAATTCGGGATTGGGCACGATGAACAAGCGCGAATATCTGCTCACCAAGCTAATCGAGGAATGCCTCGAGGTCGCTCAGCGCGCGACGAAGGCGCAGACGTTCGGCATCAATGAGGTCGAACCCGGCCAAAAGCTCGACAATACCGAGCGGCTGAACCTCGAGTGGAACGACCTGCTCGCCACCGTCGAGCTGCTCCACGAGGAAGAAGGCATTTCGCTGTTTGGCGATAGCGAGCTTATCCGGCGCAAGAAGCAGAAGATCCTGCAATTCATGAACTATTCACGCGAACAGGGCTGCCTGGCCTAGCCGAGGAGAGACGGATGACGGAAGAGAAGACAGCCAAGATCCGCGAGCTCAATGACGCGCTGCGCGCCGGCAGAGGCAGCGGCTCGATCATTATCGCGGGTAGCATGGCAAATGCCGACGTCGACGAGATCAGCGCGGCCGCAAAGCAGGTGCAGGAGTTCACTGCTTTCGAGGAAGGCAACGATCCGCACGGCGAGCACGACTTCGGCGCCTTCCAGATTGGCGATCAGAAATATTACTGGAAGATCGACTACTACCGTGACCGCAATATGCTCACCGGCTCGGATGATCCGGCCGATCCCAAGGTTACGCACCGGGTTCTGACGATCTTCTACGCCGAGGATTACTGATGGATCAGGAGGCGGTTCTCGAGGAGCGCCGGTGTGATCGCTATGTCGGCTTCCTAGTCGAAACGGAAGAATGGGAAGGTCTCGGCACGACGGATGATGGCGAAGCTGTCTCGATTAGAGAGCGAAGGTGGACCTGGCGCGTAACCGACCTTCTCACTGGCGCGACGACGGAAGGACCGATCCCTGACGGGCCGTATGAGGAAGTGGTCGAGCACTTCGACCGCACCTGGTTGATGTTCGCCGACAGCCCTTACCGCCCGCCCGTGCCCGAGAAACCTGTCATTCCGGCCAGTCCATACGCCAGCCACCCGAACTACGGGCGGTTTTGATACCGAACGATCCCGACAGTATCCCTGACGCTATCGTGCAATAACTAAATAGAAACAACAGCATGAGGAATCAATGAACGCTTTGAATTGCTTGCCGAAGAAGACGCGCCGAGTTCTCGAGGAGCTCGGTGACTGCTGGCGCCTAGACGAGGGCGCAAAGCACATTCGGATTTTCGTCAACGAGACGATGGCAGGCATTGTGCCAAAGAAGGTCCGAGGCGACGGCGGAATGCCCGGCCGTTCGGAACTCAACGTGATCGCCCAGATCCGTCGTGCGGCTCGGGGTGATGTCAGCAACCGGCGTGCTGTTCTCGCACCTGCCACATAAATCCACCCGCAATCCACAACGCAATGTGCGAACGTTAGTAAGTCAATATTGACTTAGGAGAAGAAAATGACCAAGACAGTTCCATCGATACCCAAGCACATCGTCGTCATCGACCTCAACAAGCAACGTCCGGACGGCCAGTGGGAACACGCTGGCTACACGATGCATGAAGCTGCGCAGCTTGCTGTTGATGACGGCTCAGATCGCGCATGGGAATGGTTCAAGGCCTGGTTTGGCGGAAACCTCACCCAGGCCGGCACGACACCGGAGAAATGGTAATGACTGCCGCTGCTCACATTTTCACGCAAATTGCCCAGGACGCTGTTCGTCACGGTGAGGAGGGTAATGAGGGGCCACTGGAATGTCGCCTCAATATTACACTCCTCAGCGGCAAGACCATCACGGGTTTTGAGCTGTTGAAGCTTCACAGCGATAATCACCTCGCGCACGGCTTTATCGGCGCGCCCGAGGGGCAGCCGCGAGAAATGTGGATTGTTCTCTCGCAGATCTCCCACGTCGAAGTGGAATGGCTGCAATGATCAAGTGGCACGTCCAGCACGACGACGAGGTTTGGGCCGGTAGCGTTTCGCTTGGCGCAGCCAAGGACGAACAGCAGGCGCATGAGATCGTCGCGTTTCAAAACGCCGCTGTCGAACGCCTGAAGACAGCACCGGACGCCGGCGACCTGCTTCGCGCTTTCGACAATCTGACGTCCTGGCTGCTCGATTCCACCGAGACCGTGTTCGAGGAAGAACCGGATATCGACGAGGCGCGCTCGGCCATCTGGGAGAAGATTGAGGAACTCGAAAGGAAGGTGGCTTGATGGGCGCGATCGGCAGACTGACACGCAAGATCGAAAAACGAAACCGCGGCTTCAATCGCGTAAACCGCGTGTTTGACGCGGCTCGCGCGGACAGCCGCAATGTTGAGCTGGAACCGCGCCCTATTACAGGCTTCTACGCCGGCATGACCGAGGAGCAACAGCTCGAGGTCGTCACCGTGGGCGAAATCCAGCCGTCGCATCCCAGCCGCTATGAGAGCCACGGCTTAAAGTTTAAGGGGCGGGTCTTCAACGGCGAGTGCAATCGCGGCGCCTGCGACAACCGAAACGCGGTCTACTACAACGCCGGCACCTATTCCTATTACTGCCCACCCTGCGGTCAGGCCATCAATGGCGCCAGCCAGGGCCGCGGCACGCCGCTCTGCGCCCGCGTCTCGGAGAACCTGACGCACGAACGCATGAACGAGCTGGCGCGGGAGCAATACGCATGAGCGCGCCTTGCATCCAAAGCGTCTACCGCGGCGATCAGCGCGATCAAACCCATGTCTTCGAGTTATATAAGTCGCCGGAGGGCTACCACGTTGACATAGTTCGTCTTCCAGAACTGTCATTGGTGCAGCGCATTGGTCTTGAAGTTCAGGACGAAGCAGACGCTTACAAAGAGCAATGGCGCCTGCAGAAGGAATGGGTGGATACGGCTCTTTACGCTGACAATCCAAACTTCGGAAGGTTCTAACTGATGAGAAAACTCACCAAGAGTCTTCTCCTCGATCTGCACAAGTCGATTGCGACGAACGGTCAGCGCGGCGAGTTCAGCAATGATCGTTGGACGCTCACCTGGCGCTTTGGCACCCGTCGGATCGAGAATGCAGCGCGCGAAGGCGTCTTCTCGATCCACAACATCACGCTTGCCGGCCAGTCCCGCGGTCAAGGCTATCTCACAGAGCTCCTGCGCCATATAGACGAGTGCCCGCATCTGGGCGGCCGGCGTTTCGGCTGGGTCTACCTCGAGCAGGTGAACTTCCGGCTGGCCGGGCACCTCGGCCGAGAGCTGCAATACAAAGCCGACCACGGCCTGGTCATCGACTGCTGGCGCCAGGTCACAGGGCAGTTGGAGATGAAACTATGAATACGCCCGACTACGACAAGAACGCGCTCACACTAAAAGAGCAGACCTCGGAGTATGCGCTTTTCATCACGAGGCGGAATCCAAACTTTGGCTCGATCAGCCGGTTCATCGACGGTGATTGGGAGCATTTCGACGCCGGTGAAATTGAGGAAATGGACGCGATATTCGGGCGCGTGACCGGTAAGCCAGTTGTGGAGGGTGGCATTGGCTATGTCGAGTTCGACAGGCTGTTTCCCCACGGCGAATGGACAAACGATGAGAGCAACTTCGAGGTTTGCGGCATCACCTATGGTCTTTGGCGCCAACAAAACGTTCGGTCGCCAGACCAGCCCGCAGCCAGCGTATCCAGTTGGATTGACGATGATGGCGACTTTCACTGGAAGGTGGAAGCACGCGGCCGGCTGTCCGTGGTGAAGAAAGGATACGACGCCTTCAGAGCCGCAAACGAGCCGGCGCCAGCTCCTAAGCCGGCCAGCCCTTACGTCTCGCACCCGAATTTCGGGCGCTTCTGACTATCTATTTAGGCAGTGAAAACAACCGCTTGCTGCCTACCGTAATCCTCGATTTCGCTTGCTATGATTAAACATAGTCAACGAAAGGAAATACAAAATGCGCACTTTGGAACAGTTGTTAAAGCACTGCGAAGCCAGCGGTCTCACCATGATCTGCGCCTATGAAGACAAGGAAGAGGCAGATTATGAGGGCACGAGCGCAGCTGAAGCCAAGGATGCGCTTGAGGCGTGCGACGAAATGCACGTCTGGATCGTCGATGAGCGCAAGAAGCACTGGGGTTACGCCTTCATCGTCAATGACGCAAATGGCGATCCGGAAGAGCAGATTGCCGACCATTCCACTAACGACCGGCTCGACGCCTGGATGAACGAAGGAGAAGCCGCATGAGCACCGACTGCAACCAGATCGCCAACAGGATCCTCGGCACAATCGAGGCGATGCAGGACTACGACACGCCGGATGCGATCATCATCGATCAGCTTACCTTGGACGCCAATAAGCCCAACACCTTCACCTGCGAACACGCCGGCAAGGCATATCGCGTCATCGTCGAGGAGATCGCCTGATGAGAACCGACGAGCAGATCGTCATGGAAACAAACGACCTGGCGCGATTGTTGCTCTCGGAGCTCGTCGGCACGGGCTATGAGGCGCCCGAGGGGCACAAGTTTTGGAAGGCAAGCGATCCGCGCTCGCAAAAGGCTTGGAACGCCGCTGTGAAGGTGATGGAGCTCGTAACTAAGACCGAGGTCGAGGACGCGCTCAGCAACTACCTGGCTGAACAGGACAAGCCGCGGCGCTACAAATCACCCACCGGCGCGCAGGTCATTGGCGTGTGCGAGCATGTTCTCGTCACGGCATGGGTTAGCGGCTTCAAGAGCGACGGCACGCCCCAGTATGCAGGGGACAGCAAGGTCCACTGGGACACGCAGAAGCCGCTCGCCGACGAAGACGGCGAGACCACCTATGAAGACGAGAATGGCGATTCTTGGAACTGGAATCAACTTTCGCCGATCGAGGAGATCACCGATGGAGCCGAATGAACTCTGGAAAGGTTTGAAGCTCGATCCGGAACTGCAACCGTTCATTCTCTTGTCCGGCGCCGACGTCAGCGAGCTGACTGAGCTCGCCATGTGCGCGGATAAACCTGCTGACTGGCTGATCGAGGAGCTGCACAAGCGCGCTAGGAAAAAGCGCGATCTAAAGGCGTTCTACAAGACCAAGCGCATGAAGCAAGACGCGGACAGGATCAGCAATCCCAGCTCCTGGCCGGTTTCGCGCCTGCCGCTCAAGACGCAGCCGTGGCAGAACGAGGATGGCAAGTCCATGCGCTTCGCCCACGGCTACAATAAGGACTACCTGATCGTTCATACCGTCGAAGGCAAGACCATCGTCTACGACACGATCGAGGAGCTGGTCGAAATGTGGAGCGTGGACTGATGAGGGACTTTCGCATTGGCTGGCCTCTTCTTGGCAGCGTCGATGACCTAGCGTGGGCAGGTCCTGGTGACGCGCTGTTCTTGAACGTCATCGAGCTCCCGCACGGCAGGCTACAGTATGCCGTCGCTTGCGCTAATCGGCGGATTGCAGAGCGCGATGCACTTGATCATCGCGCAGTCGGTCGCCGAGTTCCTTATCGCATCCGCATCATTCCAAAGGCTTGGATCCAGGAGACATTGCCAGCATGAAGATCGTTGACCGCAAAACCTTTCTCACCTTGCCTGCCGGCGCTGTCTATTGCCAGGCCTCTCAGCCTTACGGCTGGGATGACATTCGCATCAAGAGCGACACCGCATTTACCGAAGGCACCGGCGACTGGTATGAAACCTCGCTGACCAACATCGAGGCATCCGGCTCGGATGAGCTCTTTGATCGCTGGGACGATATGAAGAACAACGGCGTTTCCTATCCGCTCGATATCGAGACCGTGGGTCGTGACGGCCTGTTTCAATCGCAGGCCATTTTCTTGGTCTACGAGAAAGAAGACTTGGCGAAACTCCGCGACTTCTTCGTCAAAGCTGTCTCGGAGTGCAAGTGATGCCCCAGGGTGGACGCTACATTTGCTGCGACCGGTGCAAGGAGAGCACCTTTTCGCTCAATCTACCGTGGAACCAGGACGGACGGACGAAACAGGCTGCCCGTGAGGCCGGCTGGAAGGTCGAACACGATCCGAGCAGCAACACCGGCGAGGACGTGTGTCCGACCTGCCTTGGGCCGACGATCTACGACGAGTTCGATGATTGCGTCTGGCACGGCTCCTACTGCGACAGCAAGAAGGCTCACGCCGCGATCATGGCGCTGGTCGCGGAGCACAATCTGGGCTTTCTGCACAATCCGGGCGGCGGGCAGTTCACCCGCATCAACGATAAAGGCGTCAGAGATTTCAACTGCCAGATCACGCTCTGCGACGAGGTGTTGGATCTCAACACGTTGAGAAAGGCATTGGCATGACGCAACTCATCCTCACTCCCGATGCTCAGGCAGACGAGAAGGAGGTCTTCGACTTCACCGCGCCGGAAGACGTGCTGATCGAGGTTGTCATGCACGATCCACGCGGCCCTAAGCACCAGTGGAAGAACTTCAGCATCGAGGTTTGCACCGTGATCGCCGGCAAGGACGGTGTGACGGGCGCGGCCAACTACGAGCTATCCTACGGCGGATTCCTCGACTACACCATCCAGGGTCTGATCCAGCCGCCTGGTAAGGGTTGGTTCGTGGTTCACGGCATCACTGCGGATTACCATCGCGGCGACGGCTGGATGACGGACGACTGCATGAATTTCTACCACCAAGGCGTCCGACCGGCGACCCAAGAGGAGATTAACCAGGCATGAGCGCACTCAACGCCAAGATCAAACCCTATGTCGATGAACTGGATGAGGCAGTGGAAGCTGGCGATGCCACGGCCATACGCATTCGCAAGCTCTACATTGCGCATGTCGCCGACCCGTCCGACTTAGAGGCGCCTGCGCTGTGTGACGCGGCACTTGACGAGTGGCTGAAAGCTCGCACCAAGCACTAAAGGACCGTGTCCTTGGAGCGGTTTAACCATTTATTAACCATAAAAGCGCCCCGCGTGTCGAGGTTAAATAACGTCCGATAATGTTGCATTATCGGACGTATTTAATTCAGGGGTGTAAAGGGGAGAATTGCACTCCGCGAGGCGCCAAAGTTGTGATAATCAACCTACGATGCAGTAGGAAACAGGCAATGAGCGAAAAGAAAATCACGATCAAGAAGCCAGTGGCGAAGCCGGGCCGCGAGACGGCCTCTGGTATTGTAATAAAGGCCTACGGGTCGGATCTAAGACAAGGCTTCGCTAACCTGGCCGCAAAACCTGACCCGTCGAAAGAAACCAAAAAATGATTGAGGTTTTGATTGCGACGATTCACGCAACAATCCCCTATTATATCGACAAGTGGTTCCTGAATGACGGTTCAAGTTGGGCCGATTGGATTTCCACCGGCGCCAATGTTTTGATGGCACTGTCAGCGGTTTACGCTGCATGGTTCGGGATACAGCAGTATCGGCATTCCGTCGGTCTCGCCGAAATCGAGACACTGAGAAAACTCTCGGATGACATGGAGCAAATTCACGAACTGGTAGGCGCCGAAAATCAGACCCATCACGCCCATAGGATGTTTCTCAACAAAAGCGAACTCTATGCGGCCGCCCTTGAGAAGAACTACCTTTCCGATCTGGGAGCCGAATTTGCAAAGGGGTGGCTGGATGGCGATCTTGTCGCGTTATCGACTGATGAGCCATTCGCAACCATGCTTAAACGCCCAAAGTCATACCAATACGTGAACAGATATCTCGCTAAGAAGAGAGACTTAAATTTGCGTGACGCCTGAAATTACCAGCCGACAGCCAAGCAAATAGTCGCTATAAATTAGAGGTTCGAGAGCGAAAGCAGCGTGCGTCGTGCCAGCCGGCGCGTCGGTGAGGATAGGCCGCACCGACACAGGCGAGTGGCCTCGCTCTCGAAAACGGAGGTGATCTATGTGGTATCTGCCATTTAGCATCACGCTGACGCTAAGGAAAAACCGGACAGGCTGGCAAGCCACTGTCCGGTTCCAATTCCTAGCTTAGCAGTAAAGCGGAGGGTGGAGTGTCCAGCTCCACCCTCTACTCCGGTCAAGATAAACTTAACACGCCAATTTTTCAAGTCTGCTCGATCAGGATCCTCAAGTGCCTAATCCGTTTACCGTTGAAATCGCCGAGGTGCTCGAATGCAGGGTATGCAAAGAAGTTTTCCCTATTAATGTGACCGACTGCCCGAAATGCGGCGAGTGGCATCACCGGCTCACCTTCGAAGATTTTTATGCGCAGCTTGAAACCATGCGGATCATGGATGCTCGCCTTGGTGGTCTGGTCCTGGGGCGTCCGGGCCCGGAAGACGATATTCCCATGTATGCCTACGCGACAGATGGTATCTTTGAAACTTGGGGCTTGATGCAGGGCGGCGAATACATTCTTTCACATGAAGCGACCAAAAGGCATGGGCCGCTTTTAGAAGAAATAAACAGCGAAAAAGGCGCAGTGTCGGAGCTTAAATTTCCTTCTACGCCCATCACCACGATTAACACCAATTTGATGCCGCTTTTCTCTGGACTTTGGATCCGTGGCAAGCAGTTCATCGTCAATCGCTTTGCCACGGCGGCGAACCTTGAGCTGCTGGAAAAACTGAACTTTGAGGCCAGTCCGGACGCCTTCAAGGACTAATATCCCTCGCGCTGCCGACCGCAACCCTCGATGGCTCTTGCTACTGTCATCTTGTCAGCAACGAACAAGAGAGCACAGCGATGATCCATCATCCGCAGATTACAATTCAGAACAGCACTGAAAGGCACGGCGACGGCTTTTTCCGCATAAAAATGGCAATTCCAGGTGAAATTGCTGAGCTGATAGGCTTGGCTTGCCAGGATGCTCGCAGTTCCATGTTTCATGGCATTTCCGCGATCGCCGGCGAGACGATGGATGTTCACGACTTTGAATTTGATGCGAACGGCCTTCTTTGGGCGGATACGCGCATTGGTGAAATTCTCACCGGCGTTTCGCGCAACGATGATGGCTCCTTTGAGCTGAGCCTGGTTTGCGAAAAGATCCCCGAAGGTGATGATCGCTATGACTGGCACGGCTTCGAGCAGAAGATGAAGGGCAATTTGCCGGACAACTTCTGGATTGAGCCTGCAAACCTCATCCGCAAACTCATCGCCGCGACGAAGCACTGATCAGTTAGGCGCTTCACGGCGCCTCTCTGGCCGGTCGATCCCATGGATACCCGCGCTTTTCACCTTGCACGCCCATACCGGGGCTTCTATTCGACCTCATAGCAACAAACAGAGGTCAACATGAAAGCCCGCATCGCAACCGGTCTACTATTCCTCACCCTGGTGCCGGCAGCCCAGGCAGCCGAAATCGAATATACCGACGACACCCCTGCCCGCGCGATCGCCATTGTTCCGGAAGACGGCTTCAGCCCAATCTCTGTCACCACGACCGTTTTCACGATGGCGCAGTGCCGCGAAGTGCTGAAGACCAACGCCGAGGATCTGAAGAAGGAAGGTGCGATTGCGATCATGTGCCTGCCGGCTGACATGCGGGCCGAGGGTAGCATCGAGGATCTGCCCTATGTTAACCTCACCAAGTAACAAGTGACTTGACTCTCGTGGGACTATGTTCCTATTTTGTTCTCATGAGACCGCTTGTAGACCCACGTTTGATCGAGGCGCTCCGCGAGCAGGTGGAGCAGATAGAAGGCACCAAGGCGCGCAGACGCCGTGTGCTGCCGTTCGGTGTGCCCGCGATTGACGGCACCCTCCCCGACGGTGGCCTGGCGCTCAACAGCACGCACGAGTTCGCAGGAGGAGGCGCTGGGACCGTTATGCCGGCCGCTCCTACGCTCTTTGTCGCTGGTATCGCCGCGCGCACCAAAGGCCCGGTTCTGTGGATTCTGGAAAAGAACGATATCTATGCCCCTGCCCTAACCCAGGCAGGCCTTCACCACAACCGCGTGATATATGTCGAGTGCAACAGCCCCGAGGATGTGCTTACATCGGCCGAGGATGCTCTAAGACACGGTGGGCTGGGCGCAGTGATACTTGAGGTGCCAAAACTCGACATGACAGCCTCCCGGCGCTTACAGCTCGTCGCAGAGAAAAGCGGCACGCCTGGTCTGATCATTCGCAAATGGCGACGGCTAGAAAATGCCAGGGATTTCGGCAATCCGACTGCCAGTCTGACCAAGTGGCGCATATCGCCACTACCATCAGCGCCGCTCCCCGTCCCTGGCGTAGGCCAGCATCGATGGCTGGTTGAGTTGATGCGAGCCAGGCAAGGCACGGGTGCCGACTGGGAAATTGAAGCGTGTGACAGTAAGGGTAAAATGGAGTTGGTGCGCCATGATAGCAGCCGAGGATATGACGATCGATACGAGGATCTACCAGTTGTTGATCCATCAAAATGGCGAGATACTGGTTGAGGGCACTTTTACCGAGGAGGAGGTCGAGGCGCACATTCAGAGAAGCGGCCCGGCCAGCCTTGAGCCCAAGCGGATCGTGATGCTTGCGGTGCTCAACCAGGGCCATCACTCGGTCGCGGGCTGGAACATCGTCCTGCACCGGGTCTACCGGAACATTTAGGCTCGGCTAAAGTTCTCTGGCAACAGGAGAAAACTCATGGAAGTCGAAGCACCTCGTTACCCGCCAAGCCACCCGGATCGTGACTTGGAATGTCAAGAAACGCTAGACAGCGTGATGCGGGATATCCTCGACCAGGCAAACCAGAAAGGTTGGGGCACGGTCGAGATCATGAATGGCATGGAGATAGTTCTCAAACACTTGCGGCTAGCCTATGCTGAAGATCCTGATCCAGAGGAAGACCCGGAGCTTGAAGACCTGATCGACAAGGCTCTCGACCAATCTAGCGACGCCTAAAATAGAAGAGGTAACATGACGTTCTACGCTTGGACAATCAGTGTTCCACCCTTGGCCGATATTGCCAGGGTCACAGAGCTGAAAGACCTCGAGGAGACGCTGCGCGCGCTCAACCTACCCGGCACAGCACCCGCCGACTGGATCATTCATAGCGCCCAGATGGACGAGAACCAAGGTCGGGCTGAATACATTCACGATGAGAACGGATCGAACGAGTGGAGCCTCACCTGGACGAAGCTCGGCGAAGACGCACCTCCTCTGGCCGGCTGATTACATCGAGCAGGGAAACTCCTGGCGGGCCGCCTCGAGCACCATGAGATAAGCCGGAGCTACTGCAGCGACATCTTCCGGCACACCCGGCGCCGCGCTCATGTTCACGATCTTTGTGGCGAGCTTCATCGCCACGTCGCCTGCATCCATCTCAGGCGGCAGGCAGAACTGAATATTTTTGACCTGGCCCTTCGACAGCATCGGCTGCAGCGTCATGGAGTCCAGGATGCCCAAGATCGCACCATAACACCGTCCAGCCGCATAGATGCCATCGTTCGTGATCGTAGCCCCTTCCCTGCCGTAAGCATCCATGGACTGGCACGCCTCTTTCAGCGCCGGCGCTTTGATGAAATACGAATAGCCATTGCCCTGAATAGCGACGGCGTCGGTTGCGATGAGGCCAGCAAGGGCCATAGACAGCATGGTGATCTTCATAAGCGCTTGAATAAGATAGACGGGAATCCTCCGTCAAGCGCAACCTTGCGTCACCCACATCGCAATTCCATCCATTTACCTACTCTAGCGATCTTGGCAGACAAATTGGCAGTTCCTATCTCCAAATAGCAGCAGTCCGCTGCGTCTTGAAGAACAGGAGAAATTTCATGAGTAACGCGACCCAGGATACAGGTGATCTGCCGATCGCTGTGCAAGATCACGCCATTCACCTCGCCAAGTTTCTGACTGAGAAAACCGATAAGCTCGGCCTCAAACAATCAGAGCAGCTAATTTACGGCAGCTTTGTCACGCCGGAAGGTAAAGAGCGGAAATACGAGGTGACGATCAAGGATCTCGGCTTCTCTGCATAGCATCGTGCTTGCCGGTTCGATCCATAAAGGAGCCAGCCGCGGCTCCTTTCTTTTCAAATTCGCCATGGCGCCACATCTCGACAAGATTCTCCGTCGGCGCTAACTCTTTCGGCAACCCGGACGAAAGAGGAACCACCATGATCACTGCACCAAAACAGCTCACGCCCTACACCGACAAAGACCAGGACTGCCTCAAAGCCATGGCATCGACCTTTAACCAGGTCTTACACCTCGCCGAGCAATACGGCTGGACACGCCAAGAGGCAGCGGCCGCAATCCAAGAGCTCGCATATCAGCACCTCGCGGCAGAGGAAGAGACCCGGCTCACCACGATCTCATCGGCCGTAACCAGCCACGCCAGACATTGACACTCAAGGGCAGGGAAAGACCTCAGCGAGCGCATCGAGCAAAGCGACGCCATACATGCCGGCCGGCCAAGTTCCTTTTACCGGATTCTTTTCCGCGTATCGCACTAGGATAACCCGGAGCTGATCGGACGTTAAAAGCAACGAGCCGGAGGTGCAGTAGAGCTTCGTTTTACCCTCGCGTTCCATTTGAATGTTGGCAACCTGCAAGCCTTCAGCCGCGCCTTCAATTCTCAGTAAAAACCGCTCTTCGTTCTCTGCTCGCCTGGCGAACTCAACGACGGTCAACTCTTGAGCCAACACGCTTGTTGCCATAAGGAACGGCAGACCCACACCCGCTACAATTCGCCCCAATCGCATGACAGCTCCCAGGCCATGATTTCCCCAAGGCGGGTTATACAAGGCGCAAGCTGTAGTAGTCCAGTGCCACTCAGGCAACCTTGCATTAGCACATCCTCATGTTGACAGCTTGTCAACATAAAACGAGGCCTTTTGTCTAATGCGCATCCCCACAAGGCTTTTGATGTTGACGTAAGTTTACACTACGTTGACAAACTGACCTCCCAATTAAAATTTTCCCCGCTGTCAACATGCTGAAGCAGCTCTTCCAGGCTTAGCTAAAACTCTCGTAAAAGCTCGCAGACTCGATCCGACACGTAGAACACTCAGTGACAAGCAAAGCACGCACAGAACGCATCACCAACGAACGTCGTAAGAAGCAGACACTAAGCCAACGCATAAGCTGAACACTCGACCAGACAACGCGCAAAAGACAATCGAACAGTAGAGAGCACATAGAGCAGATCACCAAGCGAACGACACCACTAAGAGCACCATCACCCCAGAGAGACGATCACCGGTGTGTAGGTGTGAAGAGACCATGGTGTGTGCGTAGAGTAGAGGTGAGTGGTGTAGAGCAGCTATTAATGAGCTATTGAATCGAGCAGGTGAGGATTTGGGCGGCGCCACGCCTACGCCTCCTCACACCAAACCACCGCAGACCACCCATCCGCCGACTACCGTGTATAGCGCCGCAACACGCCTGTAGCGACCCAACGACGGTCAACTATCTACAGCATTGCACAATTCGATTGTGTAGCACGCATCTGTTCAGGTGTGTGTTGATCGCATACAGCGTGGTCGCACCGGACAGCGACCTTCCTTTCAAAAGGCGGGCTATGAAGGCTCGCCTTTCTTTTTGCCATGTCCGAATTTTCAGAAACCAAGCACTCCGGCTCCATAGACCACCAAACTCCGGTGTAGCTCCTGTCAGCGCCCGAGCCACGGACAACCCGTTCCGTTCCACCGGGCAGCCATGGATCGCCGCGGAAGACCGTGGACACACCATGGAGGGCGGCTCCCGGCTCACTCCGGTGAGATCCCTCATTCCGGAAGAGAGCTCAATCCGGTCCGTCTCCCTTCATAGTGTTTAATAACTAAAAGAATAAAACATATAGAAGGGAGACGGCACGGAACGTGACAGGATTGTGTCCATGGATTCAGTCTCCGGCGTAAAGACGTGCCGTCTTAGTCCTGCCCATGCCAGATACTCTGCCTAGTCGTGTCGTCTTATGTTGTTTTCATCGAAAGCGTTGAACAATCTTTCGAAAGCGTCAACAAAAAGGAGACAATCACATGAGCAAGAAGCAGTCCAATGCCACGCCGGCCGCAACGACGTCCAAGCCCGAGCAGGCCGCCTACATATTCGCCGATGCCGTCAAGGCGCATCCGGACGACCAGGCGCAGGCCTTTGCACTCGCCATCGGTGCCGCCTTCGACGAGCGCGTCGCCTTTGAGATCAGCCGGACAGCAAGCGGCTCTGCAGACATGCCCAAGGTGAAGAAGCTCAACAACTATCGCGCCAAGCTCGCCCTGCCCTCCCTGGCGAAGGTGATGATGGAACTCGGCAAGACACCGGCGTTCATCAACGCGACCCAAGGCAAGGACACAGGCGGCGACCGGTTCAACATCTACGCGATCGACAAGGCGGTCGATATCGTCCGGGCGCTCTCCGGTGTGCAAAAGCTGGATAACAAGCACAACATCGCCATTGCCAAGTCGATGCAGATCTTCGAAGATGCAGGCGCGACATTCACCGCCGAAATGGCCTTGTGCGCCGCATCCGACAAAATCCGCAGCCAGGATCCAAACGCCAAGCTCTTGCGTAGGCACACCGTCGCTAAGGCGACTGCCGGCACGCAGGCATCATCGACGCTCAACGCGCTCATGGCCCTTGGACTGATCATCAACACCGGCACCAAGCGGGCCGGCACGTATGTCTTCGCCAAGACCAACCAGGCGCAGGCATTCAAAGAGCTTCTGACAGCGGTCTGACCTCGCCGGCAGACCTAAGCAGAGGGGGAGGGCGGAGTGTGTGGCTCCGCCCTTTTTGTTGGTTGGATCTCAGCCATGGAGAACCAAGGCGCCCAGAGGCGTAAATTGGGGAACCGGTGGGGTCCAAGGGACCGGGCGGCCGTGAAACCACGAGATCCCGCCCCATAGACTGCCATTCCCATAGCGCCATGGCTGATCCATGGTCCCTCCTCCGGCAGGCCATGGCAGGTCCACGCGTCGCCAGGCCGGTGCTCATGCCAGTCAACTCCTATTGATCGCCTTAGCGATTTCGCTAAATTGCTATTTAACGACAATGCGAACGAAAGACGCACCCGATGACCAGATATCTTCATCCCGGTTTTCAAGATCCGAACTCCTACGACGTCGGCGTCGCCATTCCGAAGGACAAAATCTCCGAGGTGCAGCAAGAGACCGTGGTGTGGTTCGATCGCTACGGCAACGAGCTCTTTACCTCCTTGCCGGTGAGGACGACCGGAGGAACGAAATGGAACGCCCAGTTAGCGCCGATCGTTCACGAAACGACCCGTCTGCACTTCCGGATCGAGATCGACTCCGTTGAAGCACTGATGCTTCTCTCCGGCCTGCTGGACAAGATGATGCGCGACGCCGGTTACTGACGCGCCCGCGAGCGCGCCGTCACTCGCCAGATTGCGCGATATCGCTATTTCGCTAAAATGCTAAGTGTCAACAACGAACGAAGCGAGCTTCACATGCACACCATCATTCCGGCACCCAAGCGCGTCATCCACCTTCAGCCGATCCTGGATCAGCAGAACCGTCGCACGCGCGACGCCATGCTGCAGACCAGCAAAGACCTGATGGCGCTCGCTGCCATCATCGCGTTCATCGCCTCCGTCTCCGTCATCTGCCTCATGATCAAGTAGCCACGAAAGGAGGCTATAGCGAACAGCCGGCGAGCCGCCTCACTCGCCGGCTTTTCTGTGCGCTTTGTCAAACCATGGGGAACCAAGGCTAATAAATTTAGGAACCGAGGCGTCCCGTGCCATGGGCTGCCATCCTCCGGCGAGTCCCTCAGTGCGTCGCCTACGCGTGCCAAGCGCCTCCAAGCGACTGCTGTCCTAGTCGATGCTTATATAAGCAGATACGCAAGAGCGCGCTTTATCAGCGCGCTCTCATTTAGCGAATTAGCGATTTCTATTCGTGGTAGCGCGTCTCATGACGCATATTCAGCATTTCGTATATGTCGCTTTGCTGATAATCGAAACGACGATCTAACAGCTCGATATTAGCGCTTTCTGAAACGCGCTTTTCTTCACGTCGCTTTTGACGTTGTAACAGTTCGCGCTGTGTGAGCGATACGCGCGCTTTTGAGAATGACTTGCTCATGTGTGCTCTTTCGACTGTGTGACGCTGCTAGAGCGCTTTGACACGCTCTAGCTAAGTCAAGATTGATTGACTGTATTACGCAGTAAAGCGCGCTTCAATCGCTTTAACAATGTCGTTGTCATTAACAGTGTATTTGTCTTTCGACGCGCTCTTGAGAATATTGAGCGCGACAAGCGCACGCATATTCATGCTTGCGTGACGCTTTGCAGACGAAAAGACGTCTTTGCGACGAAAATACAAGTGCGCACGCTCTTTTGCGACTTTGATATTCTTATCAAGCGCGATTTCAATATCGCTTGCGCTGAATTGTTCATTTGCTTTCTTGAAGTTGATCAGTGTGCGCAACGTCTCTTCAACGTTGCTCTTGAGCTTATCAACGTTGCGTGCGTCAACAGCGAACTCGAGCATGTGAGCGCAGTTCTCAAGCGCTTTCATGCAGAACGCGCTATTCGCTTGCACGCTGTCTTGAGCAAAGTCTGTCTTGACTTCGCAGTTCGCAAGCAACGTCGCAACTTTTTCTTGAGAAACGACGAGTGCGCATTTCGAAATGAAGTTTAACGAGTTTGCAGACTTCGCATTCTTCAGTTCAACATCGTAGCGTGCAGAAAGCGAAAGTGCGTATGCGTTAACAGTGTTCATGATAGTGTCTCTCTTTCGTTGTGTTGTTGTCTAGTGTCGTTGTTGACATGATCATTTAGACACTAGTTCGAAACGTCCTGCAATAGCTATTTCGCTAAATCGCTAAATATTTTTCGTTGTCATATGAGCTGTGACTGAAACGCTCATATCGCGCATTACAGACGCATAGACGCGCATGACATCAAACGCGCTGTGTCGCAGCGTCTTGCATGAGGGATCGAGCGTGTGACGCGCTGTGAGTCTGTGTGATGAGAGTTTGTCGTGTGAGATGCGAAGTCTTAGAGATTTGTGCTGAAGTCGAACATGATACCCACTGCTGCCCGGCAAATTTCCGGTATGGACTACCTATCCTCGTGCCTGACCTGGTCGGACGTGTTGACCTGGGTAGCGAACTGTCAATCAAATCCCCGGCGCCCAGTCTCCCCTGCCCCGCAGCCCAGACCTCAAAATTCCCAGACTACCCATCCTGATTTTAATCAATCAATATTGACTGACTGTGCTTGCTCGGATAGGTTCTGCCTATTCCAACTTTCAAGGACCACATTCCCATGAAGATCAACTTCCCCGAACGCGGCGACGTCCTCTATTCGAAAGATGAGGTCGGTATCGGCCGGTTCGTCAGCGCGCCGCTGCACGCATCGTTCCTGCTGAATCCGCAGGCTTGGATCGCGCTCGGACAGGATCATACCATCGAGGACGATGCCGGCACCTACCTCACCTACCGTCTGACGTCCTATACGATCCATCAGGATGATTTTGCTCGTGGTGAAGGCTATCTGGTCGGCGTCACTCACAAGCCGATCGATGTGATCTCCACCAAGGAGCATGACGAGAAGATCTCTTCGGCGATCGACAAGGCGTTCGAAGCGGGCCAGGCTGTTGCTGAACAGGAGGCCAAGGAAGCCGCCCTCGAGCTCGTGGACTATTTCGACGAGCCGACGGACGTCTACGTCCGCTTCGCTGACGGGTCGTGCATGTATCACTCCGCGATGACGGGTATCTCCGAAGCCGGCGAGAGCCTCATGCTTGTTTCGGCCGAAGGCGCCTTCATCGGCATTCATCCGTCCTGGCGCTCTTACGAGCTGATCGACATCGAGGACGAAGCCGAGATTGAAGGCGTGCCGATGACGGTCAACAGCTCCAATGAGCCGGACGCGCTCGATACCTGCAACTGCGACGGCTGCAAGAGCCAGAAGGGCGGCGAGCCTGCCTTTGCTGAAGCCATCCAGGCCGGCGATCTCGCCAACAAGGCTGTGTAATTTTTTCGCGCAATCGCTAATTCGCTAAAACGGGAGATCCATATGACCGACACCAAAGCCCCCTCGCCGCCTTTCGGCTTTCCGCTGGAAGGCCTCCCCATTGCCGGCGATCTTTCGCTGCATGATGCGCCGAAAAAAAGGACGCACGACGAGTTGAATGCCATCTCGATCACGACAGACAAGCTTCCTTTCGGCAAGATCGAGCCAGGCGAGATCCTGATCTCCGGCACGACGACGCTGGCAGACTGGCGCTCCGGCTCTGACACGACCGCGATTGATGGTGGCAAGATCGAAACTGCTGCAATCCGGCCTGGTCGCGTCATTGTGGATGGTCCTATCAAGCGCGACATGCTCCTGGTCGATCCGCCTATTGTGGTCGAGCGTCATACCGGTCTGCCGGTGAAGGGCTACACACCGCAGTCCGAAGAGAACGTCGCCCTCGTGAATCGGGCAAAGGAGCTCGAGGAGCGCGTTTTGCGCCAGGTGGACAAGATCAAGGCTGCTGGCGGGCAATACGATCAGCGCTTCGTTGCGATGGCGCTGAGCCACCTGCAGGTCGGCTTCATGCTGCTCTACCGCGGCGTCTTCCAGCCCGAGCGCATCAACCTGCCGGAGGATGAAGCTTGAGCGTTGTCATCTACAAAGATGGCGTGATGGCTGCCGACAGCCGGGCTTACTCCGGCAGCTCGCACCCCGTCGGCGGCAAGCAGAAGATCCATCGAATGAAAGATGGATCGCTGCTCGGAGTTTGCTCCAATAGCGTCGGCATGCCTGAAAATCTGCGCGAATGGATCGAGGCCGGTGAAGACAAAGGCGGCTGGGCGCTCGAGAATCCAGTTTTCGAAGCCATCCGGGTCATGCCCAGCGGAGAGGTGTTCTTCTACAACGATTGCTACGGCAAGACCGGTCCGCTTGAAGGTGACGTCTTCACCATCGGCTCCGGCAGGAAATACGCTCTCGGCGCCATTCGTGCCGGTGCGGACATTTACGAGGCAGTCCAGGTCGCGATCGAATGCGACGTCTGGTGCTCAGGTCCAACCCGAACCCTTTCACTCAACGAGGAAACCAATGTCTAAGTTCACC
The DNA here is from genome assembly GCF_029277445.1 of Pararhizobium qamdonense. Lineage (NCBI taxonomy): Bacteria > Pseudomonadati > Pseudomonadota > Alphaproteobacteria > Hyphomicrobiales > Rhizobiaceae > Pararhizobium > Pararhizobium qamdonense. Next base: position 44,888 of record NZ_CP119570.1, read on the forward strand.
TTCCATGGCCGCGCGTTCCTGGCCGCTCTCATCCGCTTTGTTATCTTCCTGGCGCTCGTGCTGTTTGCCGCCGTCGCTCTGTCCGGTGTGATCGTCGTCGGTCTGCCGCTGGTCATTCTGATCGGTGTTGTCTTGGCTCTGACCGCGCTTGGCAGCCGTGTTGATCCGCGTTGGCGTCGTCCGTTTTAGCGATATCGCTAAATCGCGGAATAAAGAAAGGGCGGTTTATCCGCCCTTTCTCGCGTTCAGCCGCCTTTGCGCGACTTGATCCAAGCCTCGAAGCACTCTTCGAGTAGATCCTTCATGCTGAGCCCGGCCGCGGTCGCCGTCATCTTGAACTTGGTGTGAAAGTCCGGATCGACCTTAAAATTCAGATCGCGCAACTTCACGCTTTCCATATTGTCGGCAACATACGTCGGCTGCTCAGCCAGGGCGCCGAGGAATTTCATCGTCTGTGGCTTCTTAGGCACTGCGGCCTTGGTGACTTCGGGCTTCTTCATGCGGCTACCTGTGTCAGCGTGTTGAGTTTATCGACGATCTCAGCGGCGAGCGTATCGGCCCGCTCGTTCAGAGTGGGGTATTTGGTCTCAGCAATCGAGAACCCGATATTCTGAGCCATTTGATAACCCGTCTTAGTCGCAAGATCGGTTTCGGCGACCTCAAAGCCTTGCGCTCGGAGAAACGTCATGGCGTCGCGCGTGGCAACGTCACTCTCAGTCGTCTTGTTGAGGACGAACAGGATCTTGTTGCGCGCAACGCCTTTGGCGATCAGCTCGTTACCGAAGCCCGCTTGTGGCTTCAGATCGTCATAGGTAAGGCCGGTGGGTATGACGACGAGATCGGCGACACGGGCCGCCTCGAGCGAGGTCACGTCGCTGTCCGGCTTGCCGTCGATCACCAGCAGGTCGTAGGGCTCGCTCTTGAGCTTCTTGACCGATGACATCGGCTGCGCGTCGATCGTCGGCTCGATGCCGCTGTTCATGCGCAGCGCCACCCAATCGACCGAGGTTAGCTGGTTGGTGTTGAAGTCGCATATCTTCACTGACCAGTCAGCGGATGCGAAAGTGCGCGCCAGAAGACGGGCGATCGTCGATTTGCCGACGCCGCCTTTCTGGGACAAACATGCGATGATGGTGCTCATTCGCGAAATCCCTGTATCGTTAATTCGCTAATTCGTAGCGCCGAATGGTTAACGAATTTTTACAAGGATGGGAAGAGGGAGGTGACGCGGCCCATTTGCGTCAACAACGAACATCAATTCCGGCACTCCGCCTAGTGCCGCAACGGAGAGCTCTAAGGCCGCGTCTGCGATATGCTCTGACACTTTTTCTACAAAGGTTCAACCCTATTGCCCAGCAACCATGGGTGTTCCCTCCGGCGTAGCTTGCTGACCCAAGAAAAAGTATTTGAGCTGTTCTGGGCCACCGGTAGTCACGGTGCTTTCCTCAAAAGAGATAAGGGCTGACGTGCGTGAGACGTAACCTGTTTCTGGGTTGTCCATTTGCGGGCAAGCGGGCGCCGATAATTGAACCAGATCATCCTTTCGAAGATCGACCATTGGGAATGTGTAACCAGTGCCGTCAGCCGTTAACGTTGGAGCACTGATCCAAGCCGCAATCATCTTGTTCGTTGCTTTATGTAATCCTATGCAGACTGCTACGGCCGCGTATGTCTTTTTCGCCCGCGGAGTCGGCGGCGGAACACCGGGAAGAGTTGATACGGGTGTTCTATTTTTCAACTCAATCTGCTTGGCGGTATTAGATACCGCGTCAATCACCGTTAGATAGGGGTCGCCGGTCGTCGCAAATACAATGAAACCCTCCCCAACGATTTTGCGAAGCTGGACCGCATCAAGGTCGGGCAGAACGTTTGTCGCAACGGTATCGCACACAACAGCGCACTGTTGTTGAAGAATTAAACCACCGATGCCCGCTTTGAGCTTGTCACCATTTCCCTCTGCTAGCCCCTGAACGATTTGGACGCCATACCCTATCGCAACGGCAGGGTTTATAGCCTGGATGACCGTGCTGCCTCCCGGCAAACAGAACCCAAAGCTATCCCTATAATAGCCCTGCTGGCAGGCAGCAGCTTGTTCCGCAAATAGCGTAAACAGCGCAAACACCATCAGTTTGAGTAAATTAGACATGATAATCGCCTCCTATGGTTGCGATTTAATAATGCCAAATTTTAAGTAGCTGTCTAATCGATCAATGTAGCTAGTCCCAGAACTAGTCGGCAGTAAACTCACACCGCATTAGGGAAGCCGCTAATTAGCGCTTTCGCTAACCCTGGTCGAGAAGACCGCGCGCTCGGGCTCGCTCTACCAGACGGGTCAGTTTCTCGTTCTCGGCGCGCAACCCTTCGATAAGCTCGAGGTAGAAGCTTTCGGACAGGGCTGCCAGGCCACAGGAGTTGAAGAAGTGAATCGGATCGACAAGGCGGTCCTGCTGAGCTTGGATATTCATGCTGCGACCTTTCTGTTGGCTGCAAAAATGTGCCAGGGGAAGTCCTCGTTGGCCGGCAGGATGTTTTCTCTGAAGCCGGGCGTGGACTTGACGATGTTCTTGCGGGTGGTCGTATGCTCGGCCAGCGCAATGTTGTTGGAGCATGAATAGTCGGCAACGAAGGCGTAGTTCGGCATATTTTTCTTCGCACGCAGCGCGCGGCCAATTCGCTGGCGCAATGCCACCTCTGCCTTGCCACCACCGGCGAGCTGCACCAGGCCGATGCCTGGAACGTCCACACCCACGTCAACGATGGTCGAGCCGATAATCGCGTCGATCTCACCGCGCTCGAGCTGTTCCAGGGCTGTTTCGCGTTCTGATTGATTGTTCTCGCCGCGCAGCATGACCGTGCGCAGGCCGACGTGCAGGAACTTCTTCAGAAGCACCTCTGCGTGTTCCATGCGCTGAATGAGCGTTAGCACCGGTAGACCATAGCGCTTTGCCATCAGAGCATCCCGCACAATGTCTTTGTGCATGAAGCTGTTCTTGATGTAGCCAAACTCATAGGCGCGCGCCCAGGGCGACGAGCGGAAGAGGGTAGGGTGGGGCTGACTGGTGACGTATTTGAAGATCGGCTTGGCAAGCACGCCGGACTCGATGAGCTGCTCCTCGGTGATCCGGATAAGCACCGAACCGAAGGCTGCCATCAGACGCATGTTGTCTTCAGCCGAGTCGCGCATGAATGGCGTGGCCGTCAAGGCGACGCGGATCGTCGCGTTCTTGCAGTGCTTGAGGATCTCGTAATAGCTGTTGCCGCCCGCTTCATGGGCTTCCTCGCCAATCACGACGTCAATCAAAGCGAGGAAAGCGATATAGCGATTTCGCTTTTTCGTTTTATCGTCAAACCGCTCCTGCGCTAATTCGCGGATCTTCTCCTTTGGCATGTTCGAATCCTTTTTCTTCGAACGATGCTGCGACTTGGTTACGGCCAGAATTTCCTTCTGCAGGTTGGGCTCCTCAAGCGCCTCAACAAGCGTCTGCACCATCCCCAGGTTCACGCCTTTGACCATCTTTTCGTTGCCGTCGCCAATGACGCCGGTATTGAGGCCGAGCGCATCGAGCTGCTTCTTCATCTGGTAGAGCAGCACCTTGCGGGTCGTCAGAAAGAGGGTAGGGCGCCGGTAGCGCAGCATGATCATCTTGGCGATCTTCGACTTGCCACCACCTGTTGCGACCTGGATGATGCCGCGACCGAACTTCTCCACCCGGCGCAGACTGTCAGGCTGGTGCGCATAGCGCGGGTCGCTGTTGCCGAAGTCATCCACGATCGGATCTTCCGGCCCCAGCGGCATGACCGGCGCTTTCCGATAGATTTTCACCTGGTAGCCGAGCCGCATCAGCTCCTTGTGAACCATGAAGGCAAAGCCAGCCGGGAAGGAGTTGGTCTTGTATTCGTAAAACGACGATTTGCCGTCCCAGGTGCCTTGATTGAAGGCAAAGGTCTGCTCGGCACCCTGCACCATGTATGACAGGAGATCTGAAACGAGGTCGGCAACCTTCTCGGGAGGGTCGAGAAGCTGGGCCGTCACAGCGTTGTATGCCAATTTAATCGTTGTCATGAAATTTCTCGTTTGCCTGTTGCCTTGTTCGGCGTTTATGATAAATCAATATTTACTGACTGACATCAACTATTCAACAAGGCGCCGATGACATATCCGAAGATGATGGAGCTTGATCCGACGCTCCTGCAGCCCAATCCCTGGAACACCAATATTCTCACGCCCGAGAACGAGGCGAAGCTGGAAGAGTCGATCAAGCGCCTCGGCTTCTTTAGACCGGCCGTCGTTCGCGAAATCGCTATTTCGCCTAATAGCGATTTGCCGACGCATCAGATTTTGGGCGGGGAGCACCGGGCGCAGATCGCCGGCAAGATGGGCCATCTGACCATTCCGGTTATGAACCTCGGCCCGATCGACGATCTCAAGGCAAAGGAAATTGGTATCGCCGACAATGCCCGCTACGGGCTGGACGATCAGATGGCCTTTGCGGACCTCATCAAAAGCATGGGCAATGCTGATCAACTGAAGGATTTCCTTCCCTACACCGAACACGACTTCGCAGACCTGTTCACGACCACTGAGATAGATCTGGATTCGCTGGGTCTTGAGGAAAACTTCGAAAAGGATGAGGAAAAAGACGATGTGTCCGAGAAGCCGGTTCAGCCGAAAGCCCCAAAGACCCACACCATCATCCGCTACAAGGTTTCCAACCGCGATGCCGAGGATCTGACAGCGCTGATCGAGCGCACAAAGACCGACAACGGCTTTACTTCCTCCGACGATCTGACCAATGCCGGCGACGCGCTGGTTCATCTGCTTCTCAACCGGCAGGCAACCGGCCAGGTCGAAGCTGATGCCGAGCTATTTGAGCTCGAAGACCTCGACGAGGCCGTCGAATGACCTTCATCAAGCCCAAGTTCGACGACTGCAAGAGCTGCGTTTATTTCCTCAAGAACCGGAAAAACCCGATTTGCTCGCCCTGCGGCGCCGGCGAGTTCTTCGAAGAGAAGATCCGCGTGCGCGAGAAGACCAATCACGAACTCATGGAAATTTACGGGGAGCAATACGATGACGAATAAGGCCGTCACGCTGATCGCTGTTGCCGATCTGGTGCCATATGCAAACAATGCCAAGAAGCATTCCGACGAGCAGATCGAGAAGCTGTCGGCGCTCATCAGCAAATACGGTTGGACCTCGCCAATCGTCGTTGACAAGGATCTCGTTGTAATCGCCGGCCACGGCCGCCGACTGGCCGCCCTTAACATCGGGCTTGAAAAGGTTCCGGTCATCGTTCGCGACGATCTGACCAAGGAAGAGGCCAACGCTCTGCGCCTGGCCGACAACCGCATCGCATCGAGCGATTACGACCTCGAGCTTGAACAGGCTGAGCTGGCGCTTCTCGCTGACGTCGAAGGCATGGATCTGACGATGCTCGGCTATTCCGAACACGAGGTCAATTTCGCGACCCAGGATCTGCTCGACATGGAAGACACGATCTTCGTCGAGGATATCGCCGGCGCCGTCGAACAGCAAAAGTCCGAAAACGACGCCAAGACCAAGGAAATCGATGACGTCGCAGCCCCGGTTGCCGACGCACTCGGCTTCAAGCGCGTCACGATCGCCGAGAGCCGCACAATCCGTGATCTCATGGGTCGCATTGAGAAGAACACCGGTCTCAAGGGTGTGGAAGCGCTGATCGGTTTTGTCTCTGAAGCGCTGGATATCGCCGCATGACCGATGAAAAGGTAGTCGATTTCCGCACTCGCCGCCCATACGCGATCGCCAAAGCGGAGGAAAACAAGGCCAAGCGCAAGGCGCGCAGCAAAGTGCGCAAGCAGGAGAGTGACAACAAGGCTGCTCACCGCGAGGCCTTGCTCGAAGTGCTGGGCAGCACGATCAAACTCGTCGAAGAAGGTCGCCTGGAAGGCCTTGTGATCCTGTCCCGCGAGGTCACGACCAAGCTGTTCTACACCGATGTAGTCCTCGATGACCGCGTTATTCCCTTGAACGACCTGCACGCCTTTGTTGGCTGCCTGGAAACGCTGAAGATTGAGCTCGCCGACGGCGCAGCTATGGCGCCGGCACTCCTGGGTGACGGCAGCACAATCGACCCTGGTCAGGATGCAGGCGGTGACTGGGAGGAATACGAATGACCGTCTACACCATCAATTGCGCCTTCAATTCGTCCGTCGAGCGCACCTCACGCGTTCTCGAGATTGCCGAGGCGTTCGGGCTGGGACTGGCCGAAAAGCAGTTCGTCATCTACGACGGGCTGAAGCTTGAGATCCGCGATACCGATGTGGTCTACATCAACGGCCAATCCGGATCGGGCAAGTCGCTGCTTCTACGTGACCTGGTGCGCCAGATGCGCGGGGAGGGGAAGAAAGTCGCCGATCTTAACGAGGTCGTTCTGGACGACCGCCCGGTGATCGAGCAGCTTGGCACCAGCACCAATGACGCGCTCTATCTCCTGGCCCGCGCCGGCATCTCCGACGCCTGGATCTACATTCGCAAGCCCTCGGAGCTCTCCGACGGGCAGCGCTATCGCCTGAAGCTGGCAAAAGTCATGGAGACCGACGCTGATGTCTGGGCAGCCGATGAGTTCGGCGCCGTTCTGGACCGCGTGACGGCCAAAGCAATCGCCATGAGCGTCCAAAAGGTCGCTCGTGAACGCGGTAAAAACCTCATCATCGCAACAACCCATACCGACCTGGAAGCAGAGCTGGCGCCTAACCTCGCCATCTACAAGCGCTTCAAGGAAAAGGTCGATATCACCACAGGAGAAAAAGCATGACCGACTTTGGCACTGCACTGCAGGCTCTCAAGACTGGCAAGCGCATCGCGCGCCGCGGGTGGAACGGCAAAGGCATGTTCGTTCACCTCAATCCGGGCTCCGTTCATGGGATCGTCAAAAGCCCTTTGATCGAAGGCGTGCATCCGCGTCTTTTCGAGGCGGGCGATCGCGATACCACGACCCGAATGCCGAACCTCAATCTTCGTGCAGCCGATGGCTCGACCGTCACCGGATGGCTGGCATCCCAGACCGATCTGCTCGCTGAAGACTGGGAGATCCTTTGATGGCCCGGAAGAAAGCTCCGGTCTATCGCACAACGCGTGACATCGTGATTCCAGCCGGCAGTGTTGTCGGCCGGGCGCCGCATAGAACCGAATACGGGACGCCGCACGGCGATATCGTCGTCGGGTTCGATAAGAACGCGATTGGCGACATGCGCTTTGACATCGAGGATGCGCTGAACGCCGGCGTCATTGAGGTGGTCAAGTGATCGCTAAATCGCTTTTTATATCATTCGCTATTTCGCTGCTGGTGAGCACTTGCACTGCGAGCGCACCCGCATTCGCAAAACTTGACGGAGCGCGGCGTGAGCGATCCTGAGCTGATTGTGCAGCGTTTTGAAAACCCTCGAGCACGTTTCACGCTGGCCGAAGATATGTTCGTCGAGCGGGGCACGGCTGCGGACTGGGAACTGCTGCACGATCTTCACTACAAGGCAGAGGCTTTGCCGTTCGCGCCGAAGTTCTGGCGCCTGGTAATCGGCCGCGACACGATCGGCGTTTTGGTCACGGGGGCACCCAAGGGAATGCTGCGCGAGCGGCATATCACCTTTCCGAACCTGAAGCCGAACGGCCAAGACACCAAGATGACCAACACCAACCGATATAAGTTCCTCAACAAGAACTTCCGGGTAATCTCGCGCTTCGTCGTGGACACGATGTATCGTGGGATTGGCGCCGGCTACCGCATGATGAATCTTGTGTCGCGCATGGAAGCGGCCGAGGAAGCGAAGCCGCTGAAGGTGATCGAGATCCAATCGTCGATGTCGAAATTCAACATTTTCGGCCAGAAGGCAGGCTTTAAGTTCGCGCCGCCCCAGAACGCCAACAAATACGACGCCGGGTTGAAGTTCTTCCGCTCGCACTTCGATGCGACGCCCCAGGACTTTGAGGCGGTCGTTACGGAAATCGAGACATCGAGCAACCAGGATAAACTCATCCAGGCTTGCCGAGACTTCTACCTGCGCAATTCCGCGATGGAAAATACCGGTGCGGCCCGCGACCGCGCTCAGGAGAAAGTCGCCGGCATGAGCGTGCGCGATCTGATCAAGGGTATCCAGCAGGTAAGTCTGGCATCGCCGATGTATGGCGTCTGGAAGGTGGTGGACCGGCCTGGGAGTGTGCCCGCGCGCCTGCCTCTTCTCGCATTCGACTGTCAGGGAACGTCCGAGCCGCTGAAGTGGGCGCCATGAGCAGAGTTCGTCGAGGCGAAAAGCATTCCGAGATCGCCGGTATCATTCTGAAGGCTGCTGACGAGGGTAGGTTTCTGACTGTTACGGAAGTCCACGCAAGTCTTTCTTACGCCTGTGCATACGGTTCACTCCGGAAGATCCTTAAAACCTTTGAAGAGCGAAAGTGGATTACCAAAGAGCGAGCCGGACTGTCTGTTCTGATCAAGCCTAATCCGCTTTTATATCAGTGGTTCCGCTAAGCTATCCGGTCCGTCTCCCTTCTATGTATTATATACTAAGTTTCTATATGTATAACATACTATGAAGGGAGATGGACCGGAACGAGTGCTGCGTGGTAAGATAAGTAAATATTGATTGACTGGTTCCGTAATGACTGATGAAACGACCACTCCGGCGAGCGATATTGCCGACAAAGCTAAACGCCTTTCGGAATCGGATTATGCCGAAGCCAAAGAGCTGTATGAGCTCGGCAAGATGCGTCTGTCTGACCTGGGTGAGAAGTTCGACGTCTCCCGGCAGGCGCTTCATCGTCGCTTCAAGGCAGATGGCGTAGAATACGGCTCACGCGCGTCAGAGGTGCAAGCCGCAGTGTCGGCTGGTGTGAAGCAGGCTGTCGCGTCTACTGCGGGCCAGCAGGCTACTGCGGCGATTGAGCGTTATAACGACAAGCGCGCCGAATGGATCGAAGAGACCCGGACGAACGGCTACAAAGCGCTCAAGCAAGCCGACATGCTGGCAAAGAAGATCGTAGCTGATGCGTTGAAAAACGCTGCGGCTGCCGGTGGATCTTCGACTGGGACGCTAGCCTCGACCGATGATGATCTCAAGGCTGTGCAGCGCTACCAGAAGATCCTGGTGGAAAACACAATTACCCGGCTCGATATTCTGCGCGCCAATGACCTGGTTGACGAGGACGATCTGCCGTCGATCCACTTCGAGGATCTGACCGACGAAGACATCCTGGCGCACCATCGCGAAAACGGTCTTATCGGTGAGGGTGAAGATCCTGACGCAATCCTGGCTGAAATCAATTCGATCGAGATCGCAGAATGACCGCGCCCCTTATCCTCAAGGCACATCGCGGCCAAAAGATCGTTCTGAAGGACAGGCGCCGCTTCAAGGTTATTGTCGCCGGCCGACGCTGGGGCAAGACGCAGATCTCCAAGATCGCGCTGATCAAGGCTGCGGTAACGCGAAAGAACCAGCTCTGCTGGTATGTGGCGCCGACCTATCAAATGGCCCGGCAGATTCTTTGGGACGATCTCAAGCGGTCGATCCCGAAAGCGCTTATCAAGTTCAACGGCATCAATGAAACCCGGATGACCATCCGGCTGATCAACGGCTCGCGCATCGAGCTGAAGGGTGCCGACAATCCGGATACGCTGCGCGGCGTGGGTATCAATTTCCTGGTGCTCGACGAGGCCCAGGACATGAAGGAAGAGGTCTGGAAGACAGTTCTGCGTCCGACGCTTGCCTCGACGGGCGGCCAGGTCATCTTCATTGGCACGCCGAAGGCTTTCAACTGGCTTTACGATATGTATGTCCAGGGTCAGCGGGGCGACACCTATAAGGACGAGAAGGGCAAGATTGTCGTCAACCAGTGGAAAAGCTGGCAGTTCCCGACAATCATGTCGCCGTTCATTCCGCGTGCCGAAATCGAGACGGCCCGGCGCGAAATGGACCCGAAGTCCTTCCGTCAGGAGTTCGAGGCGTCCTTCGAGTCCATGTCCGGTCGTGTCTACTATCCCTTCGACCGGCGCACGCATGTTGGCGACTACCCATTCAATCCACGACTGCCGATCATCATCGGCCAGGACTTCAACATCGATCCGATGTCGTCGGTCATCATGCAGGTGCAGCCCAATGGCGAGATTTGGGTGGTGGACGAAGCAATTCTGCCTGGCTCCAACACTCAGGAGACGGCAGATGAGCTTGGACGCCGCTATCATCGCTATATCAATGCTATCACGATCTACCCGGACCCGGCCGGCAACAGCCGCACGCACGCTCGCGGCGAGTCTTCGCTCGAAATCCTGCGTGACGCCGGCTTCACCAGGATCAAGTTTAAGCGCAAGCATCCGGCTGTCGATGATCGGGTCAATTCGGTCAATCGTCTGCTGATGGACGCTGAGGGCACGATCCGGATGCGTTTCGATCGCAAGGCTCAGCGCACGATCGACGCAATGGAGCAGACGATTTACAAAGCCGGGACACGCGACGTGGACAAGAAAGCCGGCGTCGAACACCCAGCCGACGCGCTCGGCTACTTCACGGATTTCGAATACCCTGTTCGCAAGGTCAACATTCTCGGTGTCTCGCTGTAACGTTGACGATAAGTCAATATTGATTTACCATTGACGTTCAATCTTAAGGACCGATTATGCACGAGGAACAGCTCAGGAGTTTTTACGATCGCCGGCACCCGGACTATGCCCGGTCTGTCGCGCACTGGGCGTTCCTGCAGCAGACCTACGAGGGCGGCCGTGGCTGGTTCGTCTCGAACGTGTTTCGGTATCACAAGGAAGGCGACATCGAGTATAATGCTCGCGTCGAGCGCGCTTACCGCTTCAACCACACGCGCGAAGTGGTCGATCTCGTCCAGAAATATTTGTTCAAGGGTGCCATCACCCGCGACACTGACAATGCCCCGGAACCCGTCAAGGAGTTCTGGAAGTGCGCCACCCTGCAAAACTTCCGCGTCGAGCAGTTGATGCGCTCGGCCGGCGCGTCCTCGTCGGTTAAGGGCAGGGTAGCGCTCATCGTCGATACCAATGTGCGCGAGGGCGCCATTTCGATCGCCGATGCGAAGAAAGCCAAACGCAAGATTTACGCCTATCCCGTCGATGCCAGTGATCTGCTCGATTATGCCTACGACGAAGAGGGCGACGGTGGCCTGCTCTGGGTCAAAGTGCGCGAGTATTTCCGCGACGACGCCGACCCTATGAATGGCACCGGGGAAGTCACGACGCGTGTTCGGCTTTGGACCCGCACTGACTGGACGCTGTTCGAGGAGCAGGAAGAGACATCGGCAAATACCCGTGGGCGCAAGAAGGTTGCGACCAAGGTTGTCGTTCTGGACGAGGGTGCCCACAATCTCGGCCGCGTGCCGATTGTCTTCCTTGATCACATCATCACGGACAATCCGTATCGCACGCCGGGCCTGATCGACGATATCGCCTATCTCGACCGTGCGGTTGCAAACTACCTCTCCAACCTGGATGCCATCATCCAGGATCAGACCTTTTCTCAGCTCGCCATGCCGGCTCAAAACCTCATGCCCGGTGACGACGGCTACAACAAGCTGATCGAAATGGGCACAAAGCGGATCTTCACCTACGACGCAGGCCTGGGCAACGGCAAGCCGGAATACCTCTCGCCCGATCCGAAGCAGGCGAACGTCATTCTTACGGTGATCAACAAGATCATCAACGAGATCTACCACACGATCGGCCTGGCCGGTGAACGGACCAAGGAAGACAACGCGGTCGGCATCGACAATTCCTCCGGCGTCGCCAAGGCCTACGACTTTGAGCGTGTCAACTCGCTGCTCACTGCAAAGGGCCAGTCCTGCGAAAAAGTCGAAAACGAAATTGTCGAGCTAGTGTGCCTTTGGGCCGGCGTCGCAGCCCCGAGTGAGAAGCTCGTCAAGTATCCTGAAACCTATGACGTCATGCGCCTCATGGACGAGCTGGCTGTCGCTGAGCAGCTCGCCACAATCCAGGCTCCGGCTGAAGTTCGTCGCGAACAGCTCCGTATCCTGGTCAACAAGCTCTTTCCGCGCCTGAAGGCCGACATCAAGGCCAAGATGGATAAGGACATCAACAAGTGGCTGGAAGGTGTCGATCTTCTGGGCGCTCCAACCAGCTTTGGCGCTGCCAAGTCTCCGGCCAGTCCCTCGCGACAGGGCCAGGTGACGAAGGATTCGCCAAACAAACAGGCCGCATAAGCGACCGCCTAAGAACCCGTCGAGATACTGACGGCTTGCAGACGTGCCTACCCGAACGGCCAAGTGACCGGCCACCCCAAATCGAACGCCCGAGAGACTGGGCAAGGAAGAGAAAATGACGAAGACTTTGATGACAGCCCTGCGTGCAACCGCTGCCATGGGCGCATTTGCTGCCGCTCCAATGTATCCGGGCGCACCCCGTATCGCATTCCAGACGCCTGATGAGAATGGCACCGGCAAGACCGCCGAAGAACTCGCTGCCGAGGCTGCCGCTGCTGCTGAAGCTGCAAAGAAGACCCCGCCTGTAAAGACCGCCGAGGAGCTCGCCGCTGAAGAAGAGGCTGCTGCTGCGGCTGCGGCTACCAACAAGACCGACGACAAGGATAAGGGTCTGCTCGCCGAAGTGATGGCGAAGAAGAACCGCATCAAGGAACTCGAAGCGACTGTCGCCAAGTTCGACGGCATCGATCCGGACGCCGTTCGCGCTCTCCTCGAGGAAAAGCGCACTGCTGAGCTCGCGGCCCAGGAGGCTGCTGGCAATTTCACCCGCGTCAAGGAAATGATGGCCGAACAGCATTCCGCTGCAACCAAGACCCTGACCGATCAGATCGCCGACCTGCAAAAGCAGCTTGCCGGCAAGGACAGCACCATCAACGAGCTGACCGTCGGTCGCCGCTTTTCCGAGTCCAAGTTTATTGGCGAAGACCTGGTGCTTCCGCGTGCAAAAGCCCGAGCAATCTATTCCGCGCACTTCGAGGTCGTCGATGGTAATATCGTCGGCTACGACAAGCCGGCTGGCGCAAAGGATCGCACGCAGCTCATCGACGCCGCGGGTAAGCCGGTTGATTTCGAGGATGCGATCAAGCGCATTATCGACGCCGATCCGGAGAAGGATTCGCTGTATCGCGACAAGTCCAAGGCTGGTGCTGGATCCTCGTCGGCCAAGGTTGAAGCGCCCAAGACGCAAGAAAAGGACCGTGGTCTTTATGGTGTTTCGCGTATCCTCGCGGGCATGGAAAAAGGCAAATAAATCGGTATAGCGCGATTCGCGGCAGTAAATCAATATTGATTTACATTTTTTTCTTGGCAAATGCGTATCCGTCGGGTTAGACTATGGTCAATCAATTTTGACTTACTAATCCGACGGCCACGTAGAGGAGAAATCACAATGCCGCTGCTGATCACTGAAGCCGAGAAACTGTCCCAGGAGGACAAGGCTCGCGGTATCATCGAAGAAATCATCGATACCGAATCCCTTTTCGCCCTGCTGCCGTTCCAACACGTCAGCGACAAAACGTTTACCTACGTTCGCGAGGGCACGCTCTCCGAAGGTGAGTTCCTGGACGCCTACGAGGCCGTCCCGGAAGGCGCGGCCACGTTCGATGAAGTCACGACCAAGCTCAAGGTGCTTGCTGGTGACGTTGACATCGACAAGTTCACCGCCGCTACCCAGTCGAGCCTCAACCCGCAGGTTGCCATTCAGCTCGCTGCCAAGGCCAAGGGTCTCGGTCGCAAGTTCAAGCGCACGATCGTCAATGGCGATAGCGCCGTGAATGCGAAGTCCTTCGACGGCATCAAGAAGCTGACCCCAGCCGCTCAGACGCTCGTTGCTGGCGCAAACGGTGGTGCGGTTTCTGCCGAAATGCTCGACGAGCTGCTCGATGCCGTCAAGCTTGGCGCCGATGTGCTGATGATGCGCAAGGGCACCTGGCGCGCAATCCGCGGCATCATGCGCTCGTTCGGCGGTAATACCGGCGATATGATCCAGATCCCGAACTTCGGCAAGCCGGTCCCGGCCTACGACGGTATCCCGGTCATCATCAATGACTTCCTCACCGCCGACGAAGTTCAGGGCTCGGCCAACAACACCGCCTCGATCTACGCTCTGCGTCTGAACGAAGCTGATGGCTTCCACGGCATCTACGGTGGTCCTTCCGCTGGTATCCAGTTCGAAGACATCGGCACGATCCAGAACAAGGATGCCAGCCGGTTCCGCGTCAAGTGGTATGCGGGCACTGCCCTCAAGGCCACTCACTCGGTTGCTCGCCTCAAGGGCATCCTCAACGTTTAACCTTTTCAGTCAATCAATATTGACTTACAATAGGGCGGGGCTTTCCCCGCCCTTTTTGTATTCAACGCAAACAATGGTGACAAATGCACTATCTCAAGATTATCTCGAATGGCTGGCAGGGCTACAACGGTCAGCTCAATATCATCACGTTCCGCGATGGCATCTCGACCGAGCCGGTTCCTCCCCTGATCGCAGATCGCATCGCCGCCTCTGTTCGCGTTGTCGAGTGCGATGCCGCAGGTGAAGAGGGCGAGATTTCGGTCAATGTCGGCATTCAGCACCGCCTTATCGCGGGAGCTGCGGGCCGCGCTCCGATCGCCAGCACGCTGGGCACTCAGACGGAAGCCGAAAAGAGCATGGAAGCCAAGCTCGACGCTGCTCGCTCGCTGACGGCGCCGGTCGAAAGTCTGTTCACCCGCGCCGACCTCGAGAAGATCGCCGATGACAGTGGTATGAAGGGTCTTCGCGACATCGGCGACAAGTGGAAGGTGAAGGGTCGCGGCATTCCGGAACTTATCGAAAAGATCCTGGCTGCTCAATCGACCTTCCTTCAGCTTCGCAACCAGAAGATGGAAACGGCCGGTGGGCAGGTCTTGTCGGCGACGACCCTTGCGACCGACGAGGAAGTCGAACAGATTGCTGAGGTCCAGGAAGAAGAACTGGTCGTGGCCGGCTACGAAGGCCTGGCCGACGAATACAAGATCCTCGACGTCATCGTTCCGGGCTCCACGCTGGCTGAAGGTGCACTGAAGAACTCCGGCAAGTCGCTCACGGGATGGAACAACCTGGCCGACCACGAGCGCAAGCTTCTGATCGACAAGGAAGTCGAGGCGCTCGAAAAGCACTACGACGCCAAGCTCCTGCCTTTCCTTTCCGAGCCTATCATCGCGGCCGCAATCAATGCCGAGACCATCGTCGCCTCTCAGATCAGCGCCGAAACGCTGCTCGGATCCAGCGTGCTTGCGTCCAGCTACGATATCGCCGGTGAGACTGTTCAATTGGGCGATATCGTCGCGGCCGCTTTTGCGACCTTCGGTGGCACCACTGCTGAGTGGAACGGCCTTGAAAACGAAAACCGCGAAGGCCTCCTGCGGCTTGAGCTCGACAAGCGCCTGGACGCAGAATAAGCCATGATGAAGCTCTACCCCGAGAATTATGACGTCACGATCGATGTCCTCTTCACCGATAACAGCGGCAATCCGCTGGTAGTCACCGGCGTCACGGCCGAGCTGTATGACGGCGATGACGAGCAGATCGAAGACTTCGGCTCAATCCCGTTTGACCTGGCCGACGGCAAGGTGACGGTGACAGTGCCGGCCGACCTCAATGTTCTCGGGGTGGGCGAGCTTTCTGCTGCGCGCACCCTGCGGGTCTATCTCGGAAACGGCACGATCGTTTTTCCGCGGTTTCATTCCTACATCATCGAGGCCGAAAGCCGCCTCGAGCTGCTCAACAACACCTTTCTGACGCTGCCGGCCGCTGAAGTGCTGGCGCGCGATAATCCGCGCCTGACCGCCTGGTCTGCCGCTACCGATGAGAAGAAGACGGCTGCGCTCATCAACGCCTACGGCCGGCTCTCGCGTGTGCAGCTTCGCTACGCAAGCCACAAGGTCGAGCACAAGGTCGTATCGACCAGTAACCCGGTTCGGCACGACCGTGACCGTGATCGTTGCGATGTGGTGATCAAGCCGGGCGACTGGGCCGATATTACCAAGGCCGACTTTCTGGCAATGCCGATTGATCTGCGTAAGGCCCTGCGCGCCGCCCAGATTGTCGAAGCCAACGAGGTTTTGACCGATAATCCATATGAAACCCGACATCGCGCCGGCGTCATTTCCGAAACCGTTGGTGAAAGCTCGATCATGCTTCGCGGCGGGAAGCTCGAGCTCGGCGTCTCCTATGAGGCACTGCGAGCGCTCACTGGCTTTGTCTATTATTCGGTGAGGGTCGCCCGCGCATGATCTGCAATCACCTGACGGATCTCGCCAGCCAGGCTGCTGCACGATACGCTCTCTTCACCGACGGTCTGCGTGCAGTCTATCGCAATGCGCTCAACAGCCAGATTCTCGATGACGCCGGCGCCTCTCAAGAAGCGAGCCAGCTCGCAATGACCTTCCTTGGAAGCGAGAGCGCAGCACGCGAAGCCGCAATTCAGGAAATCGCTGAGATTGCGCACACAACGACGATTGACGAAATTGCGAGTAACGACACAGAATCTCTCTCCGACGAAGCCCTTGAGCATCTGAGCGTGTCGGGCAGCTATCTCGCTGATGAACTGCTCGCGCAAGCTTCACGCGACATTGCAACAATGCGCAGATCGATTCAAAGGGTGCGTCTGGAAGTATCGCTGGCATCACGCTCGTCCGGCCGTTCCCAGCGCGCGGCGCTGGTCGAATACATGATCGGCAACAAGGCCGATCTCGAGTTCTTCTTTCACGACAAGGCGTCTCGCAAATGGGAATCCAAGCTGTTTGTTCGCTCGGTATACAGACAGACACTCCTGTCGATCTACAACGAAGTCGTTCTGTTCACACTGGCTGATCATGGCCTCGACCGCGCGGTCGTCGAACATCATTCCCCCGACGCCCAGCATGACGGCATGATTATCGCGCTGTCGTCGAGCACGGAACTTCCGACCTATTCAGAGATCCGCGAGACTGTCTTTCATCCGAATGCAAACGCCTGGCTTAGAAAAGGGTTTGCCAATGTTTACGCCTAACCAGATCGGCACCTATCAGCGTATGACCAAGCGCAATCTGGATGGCGAGGAGATTTACGGCGATCCGGCTTCATTGCCGCTGTCTGTCGTGCGTCTGGCTGCTCAGTCCGAAAAGACCTCTGTGCGATCCGACAGCTCGGCTTCCCGCGGCCAGGCGGATCAAATGGCAGCCGAGGCAAAGATCCTCACTAAGCTCGAGCTGAAGGTTGACGATATCGTTCACGTCAATGGTCTGACCCTGCGCGTCACCGGCACGCATCCACGGTTCACGGCTTTCGGGGTCTTCGATCATCACGAAAGCGATTTAGAGTATGTGACGCCATGATCAGCATGAAGGTCACGGGAATCAAGGCTAACATTCTGCGCCTGCGCAACATCGAGAAGCGCGTGCATGAAAACGCCCGTAAGACGATGCATGCCTCTGCCGATCGTATCGTTCAGACTGCAAAAAAGATGGCGCCGGTGGATGAGCACAACCTGGAAGAGGCGATCGCCAAAAAGGTTGGATACGAGGGTTCGCGCCGGCGTCTGGCGATCGACATCGTGATCGAGCCCACTGTCAACGGCGTCCGAGTTGAGGACTATGCAACCTTCATGCACGAAGGCGACTACAAGTTGGGTGAGAAATCGCAGGCGAAGAACGACAGTCAGGATGAAACTGTAGGTCCAGGCTTTCTGACGCGCGCCGCTGAACCGGAAGAAGAAAAGCTGAAGGCACGCCTGGTCGGCGTTATCAGAGAGGAGGTTGCCGAATGATCTGGGATATTATCGTCAAGAAGATCGAAGACGCCGGGCTAGGGGAGGAGGGTGTCACGCTATTTCGCTCAACCATCCCCGCTGACAAAACCGTCGCGATCGGCCTTTTTGAGCCGCTCGACGGTATCCGCGTGGATCCGCATCTGCCACATTTCTACAAGCCCAATCTGAAGGTCATCGTTCGGCACAATAAGATTTCGGTCGGTCGCAAGCTTGCGAACGCTGTGATGGGGCTGCTGACGGTGACAGGAGAGGAAGTTTATGAAGCCAACGATGAGCGCGGCGCCGTGCACCTGAAAGTTTTTTACCCAAAATCCCTGCCGATTCAGTTTCCGGCCGCGAGCGGCAATGCGACAGAATGGTCGCTGAACTTTCAAACAGCATTCACCCTAAAGCCCGTCTAGCGGCCAAACCTACCGGTCTAAGCAAAGGTTTTGCATTAGTCAATCATTGTTGATTGATTTTTGTTGCGCGATCTCATTACGTGCCTCATACTATTGTCAATCAATTTTGACTTACCGATGGCCGTAGAGGAGAAGATCGATGCCTTCGAATACTGAGAACGTAAAACTGGGTGTTTGCACCGCCCTCTTCGACTCTGCTGACCTTGGCTATACCAAGGGCGGCGTGGAAGTCGAAGTTCAGACCAACACCCATGAGGTGACGGTTGATCAGATGGGTGAAACCCCGATCGACGAAATTATCACGGGCCGCACGGTCCAGGTGACGGTTCCGATGGCCGAAACCACGCTCGAAAACCTTGCGCGCGTCATGCCGGGCTCCACGCTCGTCAGCGATGGCGTGAAGGCGCAGGGCACCGTTACGTTCGCAACCGCAGCTCCGGTTAATGCCGACAAGATTACGATCGACGGTATCGACTTCACCTTCAAGACCACGCCGAGCGGTTCGCGCGACATGGCTATTCCGGCCTCGATCACCGCTGCCGCGGCGGCCCTGGCTGCGGCTGTCAACAACGCCTCAATCGGCATTACCGCAACTGCCGTTGCCGGCGTCGTGACGCTGAAGGCAAACTCGACCGGCGTTTCCGGCAACGTGACTGTCGCCAAGACGGCCGCAACGCCTGCCAACGTCACCACGACCAACTTGACGGGCGGTCTGGATGCCACGAAGGCCAAGGTCGTTGTCGAAACCGGCACCAACATCTCGCTGATCAAGCTCGCCAAGAAGCTTGTCCTGCGTCCGAAGGGCGCTCTCGATGCGCGTGACGACTTCACCATCTTCAAGGCGATGACGTCCGGCGCAATTCAGTTCGCCTACCAGACGGACCAGGAGCGGATTTTCAACGTGGTCTTCAAGGGCTACGCTGACGCATCGGGCAAGCTTTTTGCCGTCGGTGACGAGTCTGCGTCCGCATAACCCCTTGCTTTGCTCCGCAAAGTAAATCAAAATTGACTTACTGGGTTTTCGCCCAGTAAGTCTTTTTCGTTTCAACAAGGAAGAAACCCCGAATGGCAATGGAACCTGTTTATCTCGACCTGGATGCTATCGACTCCCCGGTCGATTTTACCATCAAGCTCAATGGCAAAGAGCACAAGGTCGTTGAGACCTCGGTCAGCGGCTTTATCAAGACAGCCCGCGCGATCGAAGAGTTGTCGGTCAATGCGTCGGTCGAAAAGGAGCTGGAAGTATCGCTGTCGATTATCCAGCGCACGCTGCCCACCATCCCGAAGGAAGAACTCGAAGGTCTGACGCTCACCCAGCTCAATAAGATCAAAGATTTTGTCATGACCGCAAACGGCGAAAAGGTTGAAGAGCTCAAGCCGGCAGGCGAGGGCGCCTCGGGAAACGCACTCAAGGCGAGCTAAGATCGGTCGATTTCGGTCTTCTGTTCGCCAGGGTCATTCGCACCTTTCACTTCGCCCACGACGAGGTTCTCGCGTTCCCGGTCAAACGCTTCTGGTTCTACCACAAGTGCGTTGATCGACTTCAGGCCCAAGAGGACATGCGTCAGCTCCATCTGCTTGCCGGCGTCACCACACAGGAAGGTGTCGTCAAGCTACAGGAGCGTCTGGTCGAGGAAGTGGGCGAGATCTACGTCCACGCGCTGCCTGCACAGGCAACGCTCGAAATCAACTCCAACGAGCCTGACCCTGCTCTTGAGCGGGAGAAGCTGGAAGCACTGAGGGCAAGCATTTTGCGCGCAGGTCGATAAGTCAATATTGATTTAGTTAGGATGAATGAATGACGGCGATTAAGGTTGAACTGGAACTGGTGGACGGCACGTTCACGACGCGCATGTTGCACGCCGGCGAGACGATCGACCAGTTCAATCGAAACGTCTCACGTTCTTCGCCCTTTCTGCGCAAGATGGCCGCCGACGGTCAGTCCGTTATCCGCTCGATGGAGAAAGCACAGGATGCCGGACAGGGCTTCCTGTCTACCCTTCGCGACGTCTCGATCGTCGCCATAGCCGTCTCTGTCGGCTTCAACAAGATCATCAATATCCAGGATACCTGGGTTGGCGCCGTCGTGCGCACCAATGCCGAGTTTGAACGTCTGACGCACATGCTCCGTTCGATGTCCGGTGCTGCCGATCCCGTCAAGGACGCTGCCGACCAGGTGAAGTCGCTGGTTGATACCGCGAAAGACGCGCCCTTCAGTCTCGACAATCTTACGGCATCTTTCACCAAGCTGAAAGCGACTGGCACGGACCCGATGAACGGCTCGCTTCAGGCCATTCTGGACGGCGTGTCTGCCTTCGGTGGTGACGGCCAGTCCCTCGAGCGCACGGTCCTCGGGATTTCGCAGGCCAGTGGCAAAGGCGTCATCCAAATGGAAGAGCTGCGCCAACAGATCGGCGAGTCGATGCCACAGGCGATGGCGCTGATGGCTGCTTCCATGGGCGTCTCGATGGCGACCCTGATCGACCACATCTCGACGGGTCGCATGGCTGCTGGCGCGTCGCTTGACGCCTTCTACGGCGAGCTCGACCGATCTTTCGGTGGATCGGCGTCGCGCATGATGCAGACCTTCACCGGTCAGCTTGCCCGCACCCGCACCGAGCTGCAGGAATTTGCACAAATCATCGGCGACATCAACAGCGAAACCGGCGATGCCAACCAGGGCGGCTTCTTCGCTACCGTGACCGATCAGCTCCGAGAGTTCAACGAAGCCTTGGCCTCTTCGGGTGGGCAGGTGTTTGCAAAGCAACTCGGTCAGTCGCTCGCCAGTATTGCGCAATGGTTGCAGGCCGTCGCTGAAAAGGCAGTCGAGTTCCGGCACGCGCTCTACAATGCCGCTGAGCTCGCAGCGTGGGTCATCGGTATTCGCACGGCGATTGCGGTTTTGACGTCGCTCAAGGCCGGTTATTCCAGTGTCGTAGCTGGCCTTCAGATCCTCAGCGCCGAGTTCAACAAGTCTTCTGCAGCCGCAGCGCTTCACCAGCGCGCGCTGGCAAACTCTGCTGTGTCTATCGCGTCGATTGATCGCGCATCGCGTCTACAGGCTGCCCTGGGCTTGCGCGCCCTTGCCTCAGCCGCAATGAGCGTCATTCCGGTTGCTGGTATTCTCGGGATCGCAATCTACGAGATCGCTGACGCTTTTGACGTGTTCGGCAACCGCGGCCGGGAGGCCATCGATACCCTGCGTGAGTTCGGCGACATCGCCCGTGACCAGATCCCGAATGCACAAAAGGACATCGACCGACGCCAGGCCGAGCTGAACAAGGAAGTTGCTCAGATGCGCCGGTCGGCGCGCACAGGCATGTATATCGGCATGCCGGGCGAAGATCGCGCCGCACGCCGCGCGGCCGCCCTCAAGGCCGATATGGAAGAGGCTAAGGTCTCCGAGCGTCAGGCGCAGATCGACAAGGACCGCGCTCTGCTGCGTGAAGCGGAGAACAAAGCCGTCGAGGAAGATGCCCGTAAGGCTTCCGACTTTGCTTTGCGTCAGCTCGATCGTCAGACTGCCGCTGAACAGCGCGCCTACCAGATCCGTCGCGAAGAAATTCAGAAGGAAATGGATGAGCGCATCGCTGTTGCGAAGGATGGCGGGAAGAGCATTGACGCCCTGGAAAAGGAGCGCGCTGAACGCCTGCTTGAAAACGCCAAGCAGCTCTACATCGCCCAGCAGGAGCAGCTTCAGAAAGCCGTCGGAGATCTGTGGAGCCAGAACGGCATTGGGCCGATGCAGCTTACCAGCCAGCTTCAGCTCGACGAGTTGCTCAAGCGCCTGGACGCTGTGCGTGAAAAGCAGGCCGGCCTCCGTATCAACGGCGACCTGCCCGACGTTGGCACTGCCTCGACCACCGATAAGGACGTCGAGAAGCTGCAAAAGCTGTTCGGCAAGACCTCGGACGACGTTGCAGGCCTCGAAGACAAGCTCAATGGCGCCAATGACGAGCTGGGTGAGTTCCTGGCGAAGTTTGCGCGCGGTGCTTACGGCGACAAGTCCAATGTCCAGGTTAAGGAGCTGGCTCAGTCGATCGCCGATCTGATGCGTCGCAAGGCAGCCCTCGAGGAGATGAATGAGGGCGCCGAGGATCTTCAGAGCGACATCGAAAGTGCGCGCCTGAAGCTGATCGAAAAGCGCATGGAGCTTGAAGAGAAGGCCCGCGGCGAGGAGCTTACCGAGGGCGAGAAAATCCGGATGAAGATCGAGCAGGGTGCCTACAAAGGTCTCGGCCCGAACTCACCGGCGCTGGCTGCCCTGCAGGATTCGATCAAAGGGTTGACCATGCAGGGTCGCGTCACTGATGCGGTCGGCACGTCGATGGACAAGACCTTCGGACAAACCACTGTCGGCAAGGTTACGACCCTCAATGACGTTCTCAGCAAGACTCTCGGAATTGTCACCGGCATTGGCGATGGCGTCAACGGCGTGAATTTTGGGCAGTTGTTCGCTGGTCTGCCGACGGTGCAGGGTATGGGCGAAGCCTGGAAGGGCTTTGCCGGCGCAGCGAGCAAAGTTTTTGGCGGTGCCAACCTGATGTCCGGCAACATGCAGCAGTGGGGCAACCCGAACGCGCCTGGCTGGAAAGACAACAATATCACTAGCATCACGACCGACAAGGGTTTGCAGGTCCAGGTGCACAAGGCTGCGGCTGACGCTTTCAAGGGCTTCCTGAACGAGCTCTCAGCCACCGGATACGACATCAAATCTCTGGGCGGCTACAACCTGCGAAACAAGCGCGGTCGTAATTCGCTGTCCGAACATGCTTTTGGCAACGCCATCGACATCAATCCGGGTGCGAACCCGATGAACAAAGACCTGATCACCGATATGCCGAAGAACATCTCGGCACTTGCGGCAAAATATGGTCTGTCGTGGGGCGGTGATTGGTCTTCCATCAAAGACGCCATGCATTTCGAATGGCGCGGCGGGAAGCAGGCCTCTACAGCTCAGCCGGCCGTCGATCTGAACAAGCCCTTCGACATCAACAATCCCTTCGAAAGCAAATCCGTCGTTGATACGAGTGCGGTCTACGGCGAAGCAAACGTATTTCTCGAGAAGCGTAATCAGCTCCTCGAGGCGGCTCGACTTGCAACAACGGCTCTGACCGAGGAGGAAAGCAAGCTCAACGACGACACCAAAGCCCAGGTCGGCGTCGATAAGAAGGCCGAGCTGGTTCGCATGATCGATGAGGCCAAGGAAAGCCTCGACGGTCTCGATAAGAACTACCGCGCCGTCTCTAAGCTGATCTCTGCCGGTAAGTTCGGCGATAAAAACCCTGAAACCGAGCAGAACCGGGAGCTGCTGCGCCTGGCGCGCGAACTCGACGCGGCTGAAAAGTCTCGCGGCGATCGCAAGCAGGCTGCCGGCAACATTGAAAACAGCGAGGTCCGGATCAAGGAGCAGGAGCTTCAGCTTCAGCGCCAGATCAACGAGCTGAAGGCAAAGGCCAAAGATCCGAACATGCGCCTCGAGAGCTCCGGTCTCGTTTCGCTGCGCGAGGATATGGACAAATATCTCGCCGACGTCGCGACCGTCTACGATCAGGACAGCGATCAATATCGTGCAGCGCTTGAGAAGAAGCGCCAGGCGCTTGCGATGTTCGGTCAGACCGAGCTGTTGCAGGACGTTTCAACCTCGAATGCCAAGACGCGCGAGCTTCAACGCGGTTTGATGACCGAGGGTCAATCCCGCCAGGCTGCCATGCAGCAGGAGCTGGCCGAGGTAGACGCCAAGATGACCTACTACCGTCAGCAGGGTCAGCTCGACGTGGCCGCGACCGAGCAATTCGAAGCCGAAAAGGCCGCTATTCGCAAGAAGTATGCGGCTCAAGATCCGATGAGCAAGCAGATGGCCGAGTGGGGCGATCTGCAGGGTAATCTGGCGAAGACTTCGACGCAGTGGACCGATGCGCTCGCTGACGGTCTCACGGGTCTTGTGACTGGAACTGGCGACCTGAAAAGTATGATGCAGTCGCTGCAGAATGTAGCCAATCAGGTGATCAGCATGTTCATCAAAAAGGCAATGTCGGGTTTGATGGGTCCGAAGACCCCGAACGCCAGTGGGGCCGGTGGCAAAGCCTCTAAGGCCGCAGGTCCAGCTAAGGCAGCGAAGGCGACTGTGGGCGCCGCTCACACCGGCGCGATGCTGGGGCAGGGCGTATCGATGACCCGCCTGGTCAATCCTGCGGTATTCAAGAATGCCAAGAAGTATCACTCCGGGGCAAACCGCATCGGTGGCCGTCGTCTGCTGCCTGGCGAGATCCCGATCATCGCCAAGAAGGACGAGGGCATTTTCACCAAGGAGCAGATGGCTGCCATGGGCGGTCAGATGGGCGGTGCGGGCAATACCTCGCAGCAGATCTCCGTCAACGCGCCGGTAACGGTCAACGCAAGCGGCGGAACGCCCGAGCAGAATGCGGATCTGGCAAAGCAGATCTCTTCGGAAATCGAAGGCACCATGCGCGGTGTGGTCGTCGATGAGGTGATGCGCCAGATGCGGCCAGGAAACATGCTGTCACCAGGAAAGGGTCGCTAATGGCACTCCCCACTTTCATTCCGTCGCTCGCGCCGTCGCCGGGCATCGGTCGTAAGACCAAATACAATATCCTCGCCGCTGAGTTCGGCGAGGGTTACAGCCAGCCCACCCGCGCCAGCGTCAATCATCGCAAGCGTGAGCTGTCGATCGCCTGGGAAACGCTCACAGACACGCAAGCCTGGGAGATCAGCAACTTCCTCGATGAACGGGGAGGCGACCGGCCGTTCTACTACAAGCCGCCTCGTGAGACCGTTGCCTTGAAGTGGACATGCGAAGAATTTGACGACACCGTGAATAGCAACGGCACCCGCAAAATCACGGCGACTTTTATTCAATCGTTCTCACATCAGGTCTAATTCAGGGTTGGCAGTCAATCAATATTGATTTACCATAGTGGCTTCTTCAAAGGAGCTTCATGGTTACGATCTACCAGTCCGCGCAAAGCCTTACCCCAGGCGAATACGTCTCACTCTTCCGTCTCGACGCAACGTCGGTCGGAGGTGCGATGTTCTATTTCGTTCAGGGGCGCGTTGAGGGTGGAGCCGTCATTCATGACGGGATCACATACCAGCCGGCTGACGTCGAGTTCGAGGGCTTCGAGGTTTCGGGGCAGGGCGCTCTGCCGACCCCGACGCTGCGCATGTCCAATGCCGACGGCCTCATTCAGACAGCGATCAACACCTATGGCGACCTTCTGGGTTGCGAGGTTCGACGCATTCGCACTTTTCGGCATCATCTCGATGACGGCTCTGATCCCGATCCGACGGCAATTTTCGGACCCGACGTCTTTAAGGTCGATCGCAAGGCGACTGAAAACTCGGTCTACGTGGAATGGGAATTGTCGGCTGCGATCGACCAGGAGGGCAAGAAGCTACCCGGTCGCCAGGTCATCCGTGACACCTGCCTGTTCCGCTACCGCGCCTACAACGCGAATACTCAGACCTTCGACTACTCGAAGGCTCTCTGTCCCTACACGGGCACCAAATACTTCGACAAGCAGAACCTTCCGACGACCAAGGCCAAGGATCAGCCATCGCGCACGGTTGACTGCTGCAAACTCCGCTTCGGCGAGAAAAACCCGCTGCCTTTCGGTGGCTTTCCTGGCGTTGGAAGGGTTCGTCCATGATTTTCAATGAGAAGATTGTCTCTGCGGCGCAAATGCACGCTCGCGATGCGTATCCGAACGAGTCCTGCGGGATCGTTGTAGGCGGCCAGTATATGCGCTGCCGGAACATCGCCGAGGTTCCAACGCAGGATTTTGCGATCCACCCCGCGGACTACAAGAACGCGATCCTGACCGGTCGGATGCAAGCCATTGTTCACTCGCATCCCGATGGCCCGCTTCATCCGTCCAAGACCGACATGGAAAGCCAGATCAAGACCGATGTGCCGTGGGCGATCATTCCGCTCGACGAAGACCGCATGGGTGCCCCGATCATCTGGGGTGACGACGACAATATTCCGCCGTTGCTCGGTCGCGAGTTCGTGCCTGGTGTAACCGACTGCTTTGCGTTGATCCGAGACGTCTTTCGTCTCGGTCGCGAAGGCTGTGCGGCGCAGGGCATCGAATGGCCGCTCGATCCCATCCTGATCGCCGAACAACCGCGCGACGAGGGTTGGTGGGCTTCAGGCGAGGATCTCTACATCGACGGCATGGCTGGCGAGGGTTTCGTCGAAGTTCCAGCCTCCGAAATCCGTCCGGGCGACGTGTTCCTGCTCAAGTGGCAATCCGAGAAGTTCAATCACGGTGGCGTGCTGCTGACCTACGACACCATCGCCCAGCATTTTCCCAAGCGCCAATCGCGTCGCGAACCGTCCGGTTTGTGGGCTCGCCATGCCGAAATGTGGATCCGATACGTGGGAAAATCCAATGCGTAAAATCTACCTCCACGGCGAATTGGGCAAGCGCTACGGCTACGAGCTCGAGCTGGACGTTGCGACGGCAGCCGAGGCTGTTCGCGCGCTCTGCGTAAACTTTCCCGACTTCGAGCGCTACATGCGCGCCGGCGAGTTTCATGTCGTTCGCGGCAAGGACATCGACCGCGGGACGGACCTCGATCTCGATCTTTGCACCACCTACAAGCTCGGCAAGGCGCCTCTTCATATTGCTCCGGTAATCGTCGGCTCCAAACGGGGCGGCCTTCTCAAGGTCGTGCTTGGCGTGGCTCTCGTGGGCGCCGCGTTCCTTTTTTCGGGCGGCGCGCTGGCAACCCCGATCATGAGTGGCGCTTTGGGCGGAGCAACCTACGGAAACATGGCAATGCTTGGCGTCGCGTTGGCCGTCGCCGGCGTGAGCCAGATGCTGGCGCCTGAAGAAAAGGCCGAAGGCAAGGATGAGTCGTTTCTCCTGTCCGGCCCCGGAAATACCTACGAGCAGGGAGGCGCTCTGCCCCTCGTTTACGGCGAAGTTATCACAGGCGGGGTCTTGGCCTCGATCGGTATCGATATTGAACAGCTTGGGAAGTAAGGCATGACGATTTATGACAGCGCTAGTCAATCAACTTTGACTGATGAACCCGTCATCCAGGGCTCCAAGAGCGGTGGTAAGGGCAAAGGCGGGGGAGGTGGCTCAAACGCGAGCAACACTCTGCGTTCGAAGGCGCGTGCACGCTGGGTTGAAATCATCTCTGAAGGTCCATGCGTCGGCATCGTCGGCAGCCCGTGGGGTAAGGGCGTCTATTTCGAACAGACGCCGGTCGTCAACGAAAACGGCACGAAGAATTTCGAGAACGTCAAAATCTGGCAGCGCCTTGGTTATCCCGACCAGGAGCACCTCAATGGCGTGCCGCAGGTGGAGACGCCTTTCCAGGTCGAGACGCAAGTCAAGTTCAACGTTGGCCCAATCGTTCGCACGATCAACGAGGAAAACGCGGACTCTGTGCGCGTCATCATGCGCCTGCCGGCGCTCGTGAAGCAGAACTCAAAGAGCGGCAAGCTCGAGACCGCATCGGTTTCCTACGGGATCGATGTTCGCGGCTACGCTGGCACCTGGGTTCGCGCTCACACCGAAGAAATCGTCAATCAGAAGACCACTTCCGCTGTTCAACGCGCTCACCGCGTTGAGCTGCCCTTGGGCGGTCATCCCTGGGATATTCGCGTTGTTCGGCTGACGGAAGATAGCGACGAGGATACCCTTTCTAACGACACGTTCTTCGAGAGCTACACGGTGCTCGTCGAGGGCAAGTTCACCTATCCAAACACTGCGCTCGTCGCGATGGAAGTGAACGCCGAGGACATGGGTCAGTCAGTGCCGGCGCGCAACTATCGCTATCGCGGTCTGATCGTCTCGGTTCCGTCGAACTACAATCCAACAACCAGAGTCTACACTGGCGTTTGGAACGGCACCTTCAAGCAGGCGTGGACGAACAACCCGGCCTGGATCTTCTACGACCTTCTGACCAACGATCGCTATGGCCTTGGCGAGTTCGTCAGTGCGCAGATCGTTGATAAGTGGTCACTCTACCAGATCGCGCAGTATTGCGATGCGCAGGTCAAGACGGGCTTCAAGAACACCACGACGGGTGCCGATATCTATGAGCCTCGTTACACTTTCAATGGCGTTCTGCGTTCGCGTGAGGACGCCTGGCGCGTTCTGCAGCAGATCTCGACCGCATGGCGCGGGATGGCCTACTGGTCGCTGGGTCAGGTCTTTGCGACGGCTGACATGCCGGAAGATCCGGTTAAGCTGTTTTCGCCTGCCAACGTCATCGGCGGGGAGTTCAACTATTCGGGCACTTCGCAAAAAGCTCGCCACTCTGTAGCGCTTGTCACCTACAACAACCCGGACGACTTCTATCGATCGGATATCGAGCCGGTTATCAACGAGGAAGGCCTGCAGCGTTGGGGCTGGCGTGAGAAGGCTGTTGCCCTGCAAGGCTGCACCTCGCGCAGTCTGGCGCATCGTTACGGCAAATGGATCCTCGATACCGAGCAGAACGAGACCGAAACGGTCGATTTTACGGCTTCCTGGGACTCGACTGACGTCCGGCCGGGCAACATCATCGCCGTCGCTGATCCGGCCAAGGCCCAGGTTCGCATCGGTGGTCGCCTCAAGGCCGCAGAAACCCAGAAGCTCTGGCTCGACTTTCCGTTCAAGCCGGTCAACGGCTCGACCTACCAGATCTATGCGACCATGCCCGACGGCGAGGTTAAGCTGCTCGAAATCGATCACTTCGAAAACGAGGTGTTCGTTGACGGTCAGAGTGCCGGCTACGACCGTGTTGCGCTGAAGATCGCTCAGAGCACGCTCCCGCTTGTGAACTCGATGTGGGTCATTCGCGGCACGGATATCCAGCCGCGCCTCTATCGCGTCATCACGATCAAGGAAGACAAAAAGAACCTCTTCAAGATCACTGCCCTGTTCCACGATCCGAACAAGTTTGCTCGCGTCGAGGACATGAAGTCGTTGATCCCGACGACATATTCGCGCCCGAAGAACGAAAGCTTGCCGCCTGAGAACCTTCAGGTGCGCGAAGTGAGCTATCTGGTCAACGGCCAGCCCAAGTCATCGCTCACGCTGTCGTGGAGCAATCCGCTCGACTATCTGACCAAGGAATACGAGGTTGCCGTCCTGTCGCCTGACAGCGGCTACAACACCATTGGCACGACCCGAAACAACTCCATCGACGTCTCCGACCTGGCTGATGGAGAATACACATTCTACGTCTATGCCATCAACCACTCGTCGGTTCGCTCGTTGCCGGCCAGCCTCGTCTATGAGGTTGCCGGCTGGCAGGTCTCGCCGCTCGCAAAGGTCACGGATCTCGTTCTGGTGGGTGGTGATACGGCGACGACCTTCGTCGGAACCGAGATCAACGTCAAGTGGACGAATAACTTCCCGGCGACTACCGATACGACCAAGACCGACGGCACGCCGTCTGACATTCGCAGTCCGTTCTTCGCTTACAACACCGTCCAGGTTTACGAGGCGCAGTCGAATGTGCTGCTGCGCGAAGAGCGCGTTTACAACCAGCGCTACACCTACTCGCTCGCGATGAATATTGCCGACGGCAAGGCTGTTGGTAATATCGGTCCAAGCCGGAACGTCCGCTTCGAGGTGAGTGTCACCGACACGCTCTCGCGCACGTCCGCTGAAGCGCTCCTCACGGTCAACAACCCCGTTCCCGCGTCGTTCCAGCCAAGCGTCTCGCCGAATGGCAAGATGCTTTTCTTGCGCTGGAACTTGCCGAACGAACTGGACGTGCGCGGGTCGCTCATCTGGATCTCGACGCAACAAGGCTTCAATCCGCTTCAGACGGCTCCCTACTTTGACGGAACTGGCACCGTTCTGAGCTACATCGGCGCTGCGAGCACGACGTATTACATTCGCGCCGCTGCCTACGACTCATTCGGGAAAACTGGTCTGAACATCTCTCCTGAGATGTCCGTCAGCACACTGGCTGAGTTTGACCTCACGCCTCCAAACCAGCCGACCGGTCTTGCGGTCGCCTCGAGCGCAACAAAAGACGGCCGCGCGAAGATGGTCTCGACCTGGACGGCGAATAGCGAGAGCGATCTCGCCTATTACGATGTGCAGATCAAGGAAGGCACTGGCAATTACGTCAGCTTCATCAGCTCGACGAACCGGCATGAAATCGAGGTCTTTGCAGGCGTATCGTTCACCGTGCGTGCGCGCGCGGTCGATAAGCTCGGCAATGCGTCCGCGTTCTCGACGGAAGTTGCGCATGTTGCTGCAGCCGACACAGTAGCGCCTGCGGTCCCGACCGGGCTGACCACCACTGGCACCTTTAAGGGCGCCTGGATCCAGTGGACGCCGAACACCGAAATCGACCTCGAATATTACGAAATCTACGAAAGCGCGACCAATGCTGCGCCGGCTACAGGTGCTGCGGCCACTTTCACCAAGCAGACGAGCAGCACGTTCTATCGCAGTGACCTGCCGGAAGGCGTCACCCGCTACTACCGCCTGCGCGCTGTCGATACCTCGGGCAATAAGTCCGCGTGGACGGCCGCTGTGGCCGTTGCAACGCTGACCTTTGACGGGCAGGTTCCGGCGCCCGCCGTTCCGGCAGGTCTGACGCTGGCCTCGGAAGTCTCGATCACTGCTCAGGGCAACGTGACGGCGACCATTCGCGTCACCTGGACGGCTGTTGCGGGCGCTTCGGGGTATGACATCGGCATCACCGGTGGCACGGCTGCAGAAGCGTTCAGCTCCACGGGCTCCAACTCGTTCGAATTCACCGGCCTTCCCGGCATTGTCTACAAGGTGCGCCTGCGTTCTGTCGGCCCGAGCGGCAGCAAGAGCGCACACACGGCTCAGTCCACGATCACGCCTGCGGGCGATACAGTCGCTCCGGCTGTTCCGAGCGCACTTACGGCCACGGCTGGCTTCCAGGAGATCTGGCTCAAGTGGGCCGGTGGCACTGAGAACGATTTCAGCTTCTTTGAGGTCTACGAAAGCACGACATCGACGGCGCCAGTAGCTGGCACTGCCGCAACTTTCACGACGCCCGCGACGACGCAGCCGCGCACGAGCCTGGCTGCCGGCACGCAGTTCAATTATTGGGTCCGCGCTGTCGATACGTCCGGCAACAAGTCTGCCTGGTCTCCGGTCGCGACGGCTACGACCCTGACGCTTGATGGCACGCAGCCCGCTCCGGTCGCGCCCGTCGCCCCGACGCTCAGCTCTACCCTTGTCGCTCAGAACGGTGGTGGCTTCGTCGCCAAGGTCCGTGCGACCTGGGCTGCAGTCGCAAACGCTACCTCCTACGAGATCGGCGTTCTGCGCGCTGGCGCGACCGAGAGTTTCATCACTTCGGGCACCAATTCAGTCGAGTTCGATGGCGTTCCGGGTGTTGCATATACGGTGCGCGTTCTTTCGGTCGGCAACGTAGGCCAGAAGAGCGCTTACGGCCCGACGACTGTCATCACGCCTGCGGGTGATGCTGCTGCTCCTGCGACTCCTACGGGCCTCGCTGCGATCGGTGGCTACGGTGTCGTTTGGCTGAAGTTCAATCGCAACACCGAAAGCGATCTTCGCCTCTACGAAGTCTACGAGAGCGCGTCCACGACGGCGCCGGTCGCCGGCACTGCCGCAACCTACGCGACCTTCAGCGAGACCTTCGTTCGCCAGGGACTGACCGGCGTCACGACCTTTAACTACTGGATCCGTGCAGTCGATTATACGGGCAACAAGTCGGCCTGGTCGGCCCGTGTCGCTGCGACCACCTCTGATATCGACACCTCGATCACGACCGAAAAGCTTGCTGGCCTGATCGACATGACCAGCTACGCCGCTGGCCTGACCGGTATGGGTATCGGCACTGCGCTGCCGGCCGCACCGTTCACCGCGACGACGCCCAAGACCTTCTACAATACGACCGACAAGACCAACTATATCCAGAAGACGGATGGTTCTGGCTGGTTGAAGCAGTCGGATGCGAGCCTGATCGTCGGACAGCTTGTTGCCGGCCAGATCGCGGCTGGTGCCATTGGCGCTGATCAGATCGGCGCGAATGCTGTCACGGCTAAGCACCTCGTTGTTACCGATTCAAACAACCTGATTTTGAATGGTAATTTCCAGCAGGGCCTTGATGGCTGGACCCGTTTGACCGGCAATGTGTCGGTAATTGATACTGCAACAGGTCCGTCTAAGACTGCCATCGTGCTGACCCGCACAACGACTGAGGCGTCCGCTACGTTCGGTGCCAACTTCAACAACGCAGGCACAGAGCCTTTCGGCATTTTCGCAGCCGCAGGTGATCAGCTTTATGTTGAATGCTGGGCCATGTGCACGGTCGCTGGTTCGAACACGATTGTTGACCTTCCGCGCCGCGCAAAGAGTGATGGCGGGATCAGTAGTCTTGGCGGCATTAACGCAAACCTCACCACGGCTAACGTCTGGCAGAAGGTTTCTACCCCAATCAACGTTGGCATTGATTGCTACATTTACCCGCGTGCCGCAAACGGCGTGAACAACTCGACGCTTCAGGTATCTGATATTCGCGTGTTGCGTCGTAATGCTGCAAAGCTTGTCGTGGATGGAAGCCTGACGGCCAACATGGTCACGACCGGCGAGTTCATCACCGGCGCAGCTCAGATCAAGAACGCCATCATTGGTGACGCTCACATTTCGAGCCTTTCAGCCGCATTGCTGCGCGCCGGGACTGCGCTCGCCGCGACCATCACGGTTTCCGGAACGGCACTCAGCACCATCAACTCCAACGCGGCTTTGGGCGCACAGGATCCAGCTACTCGTATCAATGCCGCCTCGACCAAGATCGATCCAGGCAAGATCGTCATCTCCGGCGCGACCACCCTTGCGGATTGGCGCGGCACGGACACGACGACCATCAACGGCGGGGCGATCGAGGCGAATACGATCAAGATCAAGTCGGTGCTCGTCGCCGACGGCCAGAACCTGATCCAGAACGGCAACCTTGAAGACACGGATAACGCCTACGACTATTGGGGCGCCGTTGGCGCGGGCAATTCGATCTCCTACGTCGTTGATCCCACGACGGCCCTGACTGGACCTTCGTTCATTCGGCTGCAGAAGGCCACGCTTACGGCCTCCATGAACTCCTTGAGTATCTTCTTCACCTCCTGCGTTCCGGGTGAGGTTTTGCAGTGGGAGACGGCCATCAAGGGCAATGCGGCTGCTGCTCTCGGCGCATACGTTCGTTTGCACTGGTATACGAGCGCCAAGGCGACGATGAGCACGCCGCAGTATACCGACCTCGTGAACAATGGCGCCATCACCACTTCTTGGGTGCCGAGGGAAGGCAAGATCACGGTTCCTGCGAATGCGGCGTTCTGCCGTCTTCAGCTCTACAACCACAGCACCAACACCACTGCTTCGCAGGTGGACTACGATCGCCTGATCATCCGTCGTGCCAATGGCGCAGTCACGATCGCCAACGGCTCCCTGACTGCACCTATGGTCACGGCTGGCGAGTTCATCACCACTGCGGCCCAGATTAAGAACGCGATCATTGGTGACGCTCACATCACCAGCCTGTCTGCTGCGCTTCTCCGCGCCGGCACGGCCCTTGCAGCTACACTGACGATCTCCGGAACTGCGCTTTCGACGGTTCAGAGCAATGCCGCCCTTGGCGCGCAGGATCCGGCATCGCGCATCAACTCCGCATCCACGCAGATCGACCCTGGCAAGATCGTCATTTCGGGTGGCACGACGCTCGCCAACTGGCGCGGTTTGACCGACACCACAAAGATCTTCGGCGGAAGCATCGAGACCGATACCATCACGGCTCGTCAGCTTCTTCTTGGCGATTTTTCTAACATGGTCGTCAATGATTGGACCTCTGGGAATACCGAAGGGTGGTCAATCGGCGCAGGTGGTGGATACTCGTATCTGGCTTCAGAGGCTACACAGCCGCAGGGCAGCCATCGTGTCAACGCTAATACACGCGATCAGGCATCTTCGCCTTGGATGACGGCCTCCCCGGACGAAGTTTATTATCTTTCCGTCTGGGTCTACAACGCGGCTACCGAAAACGCGAACTTGATGCTTAATTGCGTTGACGCAGTTGGCGCAAACCCTGTCTGGATCACCGCGCAGGCAACCACTGTTAAGAACGCCTGGCTTCGTCTTGAAGGCCGGGTGACAGTGCCGGCTGGAAAGAGCCGCGTCCGCATCCTGCTTCAGTGCGACAAGACCGCAACTGGCGGAAACCATACTTGGTGGGCTAAGCCTGTTCTCCGTCGCGCCACTGGCAATGTAATGATCGAGAACGGCGCGATCAGTGCCGACAAGCTCGTTACAACTTCAGCCGTAATCACTGGCACAGCTCAGCTCGCCGATGCTGTCGTCACGACGGCTAAGATCGCCAGCTTGAATGCCGACAAGATCAACGTCGGTGGTCTGAATGCCGGCATCACCGTCGGCTCGACGGGCGTCTCGATCGGAACGGTTGAAAGCCGGGCCGGCAACCCCGCCGCGCGTATCAACGCTGTCGCAACAACCATTGACCCCGGCAAGATCCTGATCTCAGGTGGCACGACGCTGGCTAACTGGCGCTCGGGCTCCGACACGACCAAGATCGAAGGTGGTAATCTTTCCACGAACTCGGTCAACGCCAACTCGCTGAAGATCGGTTCTCGCGGCCTGACAGTTGCGGGCTTTAACTTCCGCATCGAAAGTGGCGTGCTGACGTGGGATACGGGCTATGTCTCGTATACCAACGACGCGGGCGGGCAGGACACGATCACTGTGAACGCCGGTTCTATTGGCTACAATGGCTGGACCGGCATCTACTTCCAGAAGGGAAACGTCAACCTTCACTGGCGCAACGACAGCAACGGTGGTTGGAACAATCTCGCCACCAACGACACCTGTGTTCTGTTCTGCACCTGGCAAGGCGGCGCAAGTCTGGCTGTCACCTATGGCGGCACGATCATTGACGGTTCGCAGATCGTCACTGGCACGGTTAAGGCTGCGCAGATCGGCGCCGATCAGATCCAGGGTATTCACGTTCAGTCGGATACTATGGAATCGCGTCACCTCAAGACCGACTCCATCAATGCCCGTCACCTCGTATTGACGGACTTCGATAACCTTGTTCCGAACGGTAACTTCCAGCAGGGACTCTCCCCGCACGAAACGCTCAGTTTCAGCGGCCCGACCGGCGCCGGTATGTATACGGAGAGCGGCGCCAACAATAACTCCGGCAGCACTTACCTTGTGATCGACAGGAGCACGTCGCCCGGTGACTGCGTAATCACTTCCAAGAACGGCATTCCCGTCGCGCCTGGGGAGGTTATGGCTATCTCTGTTGCCGTAAGGGGCGGGGCGAACTTTGGTAATGGTCTCTACGTCCGCATGGTTTGGCTCAACAAGGACGGTGCGGGTATCGGAGAAGCTGTCAACATCTACGAGAATGGTTCGTATTCCACCACATGGACGTCGATCAAGGGCCAGGCCACTGCGCCGGCAAACGCTAAGTTCTGCCTGTTTCGTCTTTATGCCAACGGCGGAACAGGGCCGGGTCAGTATGTTCTGGTTGACGACATTCGTATTAGCCGCGCTTACGGTGCGAGCCTGATTGTGCAGGGGTCTATTTCGGCAGACAAGATGAACGTCGGCCAGCTTTCCGAGGTAGCTACTGATGCCGGAACGATCACTGCAGGAAAGCTTCAGTCGGCCGATGGCAAGATGGTGGTTGATCTTACTGGAAAGAGGATCGTTATGTCGGACTAATGCGGTAAGTCAATATTTACTTATTGTGTTCGTCTTGGTAGATTGAGGTTGTATGGGAAAGCGTCTTTCTTTTGGTCAGTGGGTGGATGGATCTTGGCGGTTGCGCGTGAGCGCAGCCGGCTTTGACGTTGACACGGCGCTTGCTGACATGCGCATCGTGTTTGACAGCTCGCTGAACGGCTACGGCGTTGTGTGTCAGACAGGCACGTTCAATATGAACACAGCCACGACCTACGCCAATACGAAAATCGTTTCTTGGGCGAACGTCGGTTTTAAGCCCGTGGTCTATACTCTTTTTGGACCTACGAACGCGCGGAAAACCTACCTGAGCCAGCAGCAAGACATTCGTTTGCGTGTCAATAACGATGGTCTTTACCTCACCGGCAAGCCAGGCGTCACAACGCTGCTCTACTACGCAATGCTCAATCAGCAGGTGGCTGCCTGATGGTCGATCGTGTCTGCATTGGTCTGAACAACGGAAATTGGATCGCACGCATTTCGAAGCCCGGCATCGATGTCTTGACGGCAACGAGTGTGGGTCAATTCTATATGCACGAGGATTTTCCTAGTCACCGTGTCTTGCAAGCTGGCTCGATCCTATTTGCCACTAATTCGCTAACGGCGACCCTTACCTATCCCAACCGCGGCTTTGTGCCGATCATCTTCGCCTGCGTAGGCGATGTCGATAGCGTTGGTTGGCCCTATCGAAGCGGCGGTAACTTGATTGGAACATGGGCGATCTCCCAGGCGCCAACCGCAACCTCATGCGTCTTCACCCGCCAAACAACCTCGAGCGCCGCCTTGTATATCCACTATGCAATTTTCCCAATGGTGAACTGATATGGCTGAGCGAGTTCTCTTGCTTCCAACCGGCCTATGGGTATCGAAGGCTGGCATTAATGTTTCGGATTCGCTGAACGAGGATGATTACATTTTCAGCTCCTCCTTTAAGGCTAGCCGGGTTTTCAAGTCAGGCTCGGTCAGCCTGCCCGCTCAATCAAACATAACCGTCAGTTACGGTCGGACCATGAATGGTGCGCCGATGGGCATATTCTACGTGCTTGAAGGTTCGAACTACATCCACCCCAGTATGCAGAATGTCGTCAGCCCTTCGCCTGAAACGCTCGAATATCGAGCGATATTCAATCCGTCCGATGTGCTCTTCATCAACAGCACGTCCACTGCACGCGTCTTCCACTATGTCGTAAAGGAGCTCGAAACATGATTGTCATTCATACCGAGAACGGTGAAATCACCCAGACCGTCTCTGACCCAGTTCCACCCGACCACGCGCAGTTCCTCGCCGATGAGGGTAATCTCTTCATCGAAGTGGAGACCTACCCAGCGATCGGGGAGCTTTACGAGAAGTATTACGTCCTTGACGGAGAGCTAATCGAGCGTCCGGTTTTCAGCCTGCCGGCCGCAATGACCTTGATGGTAGGGGAAAACCATACGTTCGAGCACCTGCCGCATCCCTGCGAGATTGAGCTCAACGGCAAAACCGTTGTCGTCACGGACGGTCGATTAGAGACGGCAGCAAAGATGGCTGCGACCTACCAGCTCGAATTTCGACACTGGCCGTATATTAATCACTCGATGAAGGTAGTCATCAATGACGCTTGATTTCATTTGGGATCTTGAGCCGATCAAGATCGCGGCACTCGCAGACATCGACACTCAAGCTGAAGCTGTGCGCGGCCGTTTCATGACGCTCGGCTCTGGGCAGGCTATGGTCTATGACCAGAAGCGCGACGAGGCGGAAACATTCATGGAGAACCCTGATATCGCGCCCGGTCTCATTCCTCATCTCGTGTCAGAGTCGGTCATGAACGGAATTTCCCCCTTCGACCAGGCGGTGATTTACCTAACGATGCGGCAGATCTGGCTGACGGTCTCTCCGGTGATCGAGGAGCGCCGTCTCGCTGCAAAGACGGCTGTTGCAGCCGCAACGACCCCTGCGGCCATCTATGAAGCACAGTCGATCGATTGGAGTGATCTCGAGGCACTCGTGGCGTAAACAAGTTGCCATGGGAATCCAGCTTGCATATAATGGTCAGTAAATATTGATTTACCGATCAGATAGGAATATACCCATGGCATCCATGCCTTCCATCACCTTGAACAAGGAGACGATCGGTTTCGTCATGGGCATCGTTGCTCTGATGACGGCTATTTTCGGCGGATACAACTGGCTGCTGTCAGGCCGACCCGAGAACTCGCCTGTGGTCAAGGAAATCGAGATCAAGAATTTCGAACAGGATCAGCGGCTCGACCGCACTGATCGTGACCGTGAGCGCAGCACAGCCGCAACAAAGGAGCTCACGAGCAAAACCGACGAGCTTAAAGAGGCCGTCGTTCGCCTGACAACCGTGCTCGAGCAAGGCGGCCCGCTGACCAAAAAGGCCGAATACGAATCCCTTCTGCCGAGCGTCAATCGCCAGGCCATCAAATTCGAGGTGCAATAATGAAGCTGCGTGCTGACTGGAAGAAGATTCTCAAGAACGCCTGGACAGTCCGGCTGTTTCTCTTCGCTGCGGCCATGTCTGGCCTCGAGGCTGTAATTCCTTATCTGCCGGCTTTCCTGGCAATCAACCCGATCTGGATCGCCATTCTCACTCCGCTGACCTGTATGCTAGGCATCTACGCTCGCCTGGTCGCTCAGAAATCCATTTCAGGAGATGACCATGC
Source organism: Pararhizobium qamdonense (assembly GCF_029277445.1). Lineage (NCBI taxonomy): Bacteria > Pseudomonadati > Pseudomonadota > Alphaproteobacteria > Hyphomicrobiales > Rhizobiaceae > Pararhizobium > Pararhizobium qamdonense. The sequence continues at coordinate 83,463 of NZ_CP119570.1, forward strand.
CGATTAATAAGATCACATCGTCGAAGCGTGGCAAGGCCGCGATCGCTGCAGCGCTCGTTGCAGCTCTTGCAAGCGGCTGGCAGGGTTACAAGACTGCGACGAGCACGCCTCCGGCCGTCGTTCTGGCGACCGATGCGCTGATCAAACCTTGGGAAGGTCTGGTGCTCAAGTCGCACTGGGACCGCTACGCCAAGATTTGGGATATCTGCTACGGCGAAACAAAAGGCATCACGGCCGGCATGATTAAGACCAAAGCTGAATGTGACGCCATGCTGCAGAAGCGTGTCTACAACGATTACTATTTGCCGCTGACCCAGAAGATCAAAGGTTTCACCTCGTTCCCGGTTTCTGTCCAGGCGGCCCAAATCTCCGGCGCCTACAATTTCGGGGTTGGTGGCATGGTGGGCTCGCGTGCAGCCAAGCTTGCGATCGCCGGCAAGTATCGCGAAGCCTGCGAAGCCCAGACAGCCTGGAACAAGGCGGGCGGCCAGGTCGTCAATGGTCTGGTAAAGCGCCGCGAGATGGGTGACGCCCAGCGCCTCGGTGAGGCTGAGCTCTGCGTATCGGGTCTCTGATGCTGAGTCCGATCCGCATCGCACTTGCAGCGGCCGCACTCCTTGCAATCGCCGGTGCTGCCTATTGGATCTACGACGCGATCTATGACCGCGGCTGGGACGCGCATGTCATCGTTTCTGAAAAGGAAAAGCAGGCGATGCGAAAGGCCAATGACCAGGCGATCGCATCTGCCGAGAAGGAGCTACGCGAAGACCTCGCCGTCCTGCTCTTGGAAAGGGAAAAACTCGAAAATGACCTCGTTCGCCTCGCTTCGGAAGCCGCTCAAGATCCTGATGCTAACTCTGGTGGCATCAAGCGTAACGGCGTGCGCCGTATCAACGCCATCGAGTAGCGTTCCGATCAACCTTCCGGCCCTGCCGCTCGAGTTGCGGCCGTGCAAAACGGGCGACACCAGTTGCAAGCCGATCTGTCCAATGGCGGTCACACTGCCTGACCGGGATATCAATCAGTTGGAAGCTGAAACGTTCTGGCGCCAGGACCGCGCATCCCTCCGCAAGTGCCGGGCGAGCAATGGCGCAATCGTCACATTCTACGAAGGTCTCCGGAAGAATTTGAATGCGGCGGCTGACTGATCCGGTCCGTCTCTCTTCTGAGTAGTTATCGTTTAAACAGATATTACAGACTATGAAGAGAGACGGACCGGATTTGACGATCACGCCTGCAAAATTCGAAATCACACCGGCTTAATTGATCAATCAATATTTACTTACTGTCTGATTTTCGCGTAAACTGTTCACCAGTCGCAATCTCCGGAGTTTCATATGACCAAGGCCAGCCGCCCCTCCAAGTCCTCGAAGAGACAGGAGCGCCGCGGCGCCTCTGATCGGCCCGACAGGCACCAGAACCTCCTCGCAGCCGTGATCGAAGAGCAGACCAACCGCCGCAAACCTTCGCGCACCAAGACCCACGAAGGTCCGGTCAAGGCTCTCAATGATGGTCAGCGTCGCTACGACGCGGCAATGAAATCCTCCGATATCGTCTTTGGCACCGGCCCGGCCGGCACGGGCAAGACCTGGCTCGCCGTTCAGCGCGCGGCTGAGGCATACAACGCAGGTCTTATCGACAAGATCTACGTTAGCCGGCCCAACGTCGAGGTGGAGCGCTCCTTCGGGTTTCTGCCTGGCGACCTGGATGAGAAGTTCGGCCCTTATCTGACGCCGCTTGAGGAGGCTTTCCATGACGCTTTCGGCCAGGCCAAATACGAGTATTTGCTTGAGGCCGAGGTGATCGTTCCAGTCCCGCTGGCCTTCATGCGTGGGCGCACCCTGAAGAACGCTTGGGTGATCTTCGATGAAATGCAGAACGCGACCGATACCGAGTTCAAGATGGCGCTGACCCGCATCGGTGAGGGCGCCAAATTCATCATCAATGGCGACCTGCGGCAGGTCGATCAGGGCATTAGGTCCGGTCTGCCGCGGGCTATCAAGCTGCTCGGCGCTTTGCGTGAGGTCTCGGTGGTTGAGTTCGGCCGCGAAGACATTGTTCGGCACGGTCTTATTCAGAAAATTGTCGAATTGTATGAAGACCAAGACATTTCGAGCTATTCAGTGAGCAGCGACGACGAAGCTCGCGAAGGACTCGAAAGATTTTTGGATGCAAGCACTACCGGTAATTGACGACAGCCCGCGACCAGATCCGATTGAAGACGATCTGGTCGCCTTTCGCTTCATTGACAAAAAGCTCCTGGCGATCGACCCGGAGCTTTATCGTTCCAAGTGGTTCGATTACCGGATGATGACGCCACTGCAGGCGACCCGCCATTACATTCAGGCTTTCGGCGAGGTATATCGTCAGTTCTTCGCTGTGGAAATATCCAAAAAAGCCTCGCAATTCATCAAGGTGCCCTCGATCGAGGAGATCTTCGAAGGTCTATCGCAGCTCAGCGAAAAGCACATGATGCAATTCTCCGGTATGTGGCGCGGCCGGCAGGTGGCTGATGCAATCGGCATGCCCTATAAAGAATATATCCACACCGTAATGGGCTTGCGCTTGCGCTTCTGGGGCCAGAACCATCTTCCCCAGGCTCAACACCTCTACAAGGCAGAGGACGTCGAGAAGACCGTCACGAAATGGGAAGAAATGCAGTCCGCGCGTCTCTATCTCTCCGACGAGCCGGCCTACATGATCGAGAATTTTGACGATATCGCCCATCAGAACGACTATCACGAATGGTTGTTCAAGCAGGCGTCACTCAGGGGAAACCCCTGGTATGTGCTGGCGCAGTTTATCAACGACGGCCGGCTGCCGCTGGATAAGGTCGAAGCCCGCTTTGATCCTGATTTGGTCGAGCGCGTTCATCGACATATCCATTAGCATCCCTGTCACGAAGCGCTATTCTTTCTTGAGCAAGTGAAGCTCGACAGAGGTCAATAGCGCAAATTTTCGCACTATATCAGTCAGTAAATATTGATTGATTTCAAGAGGTAATGAATGTCTCAGGCAGCAGTAGCAACAACCGAAGATGACGACGAAGCCATTGCTGAGCAGGAAGCGCCGAAGTGGGAGTTTGATGAAGGCTTTCAGCGCAAGACGCTGGCGCTGTTCATGCGCGACACGCAGTTTGCCAACCGCACCAAGGATCTTATCGACCCTGCCTACTTCACCAATGAGGCGCACGGCCAGCTCGTGAGCCTGATCAAGACACATATGGCTGTTCATAAGGCTGTGCCGGATCTGCGCATCCTGACCCAGATCCTGAAAGACGAAAAGGCAAAGAAGCGCATCCGTGAGGACAGCCTGGCCGAAATCAAGATCGCTATCAAAGACGCGGTGCGCACCGACCTGTCAAATTCGACCTACGTCATGGAGAAGGTCGCCGACTTTGCCAAGTTCACCGCGATGGAGCAGGCGATTCTCCGGAGCGTTGAGCTTCTGCAGCGCGGTGACTTCGCCGGCATCGAGAAGCTGACCAAGGCCGCGCTGAACGTCGGCCTTCAAGATGACGAGGGCGACTATCACTATTTCAAGGAGATCGAGCAGCGCACACAGGTTCGCGAGGACTGGAAAGCGGGCAAGATCCTCAAGCGCGGAATCTCGACCGGCTACAGCGAGATTGACGCCAACCTCTATCATGATGGCTGGGGCCGGCGCGAACTGTCTCTGCTTATGGGCGCCGCGAAGGCCGGCAAGTCCCTCGGCCTTGGCGAGTTCACCAAAAATGCGTCGCTGCTCGGGTTCAACACCGCATACCTATCGTGCGAAGTGTCCAAACAGATCATCGCCGACCGTCTCGACGCGAACCTTGCAGACACCGCTATGCGTCTGCTGAAAGATGACCCGCAGACCATCAAGGCCCGCATCCAGGCCGCTGAAGCCAAGGCTGGTCATCTGATCATTCGCGACTTCGCGTCCGGAACCCTGCAGCCCAACCAGGTCGATAACATCATCGAAAAGTGGCGCTCGGAAGGAATTACGCTCGATTTGCTGGCGATCGACTACGCGGACATCATGGCTGCGAACTATCGATCCGACAACATTATCGACAATCTGCGGTCCATCTACATCGATATTCGCGCGATCGCCTACAAGCACGATCTGGCACTGCTTTCCGCCACGCAGACCAATCGCTCCGGCGCGGCAGCTCATACCGCGAAGATGACCGACGTCGCTGAGGACTTCAACAAGATCCGCACGGCCGACGTCGTGATTGGGATCAACGCGACTGAACCTGAGAAGCAGTCCGGCGAAGCGCGTTTGCACTGGGTTGCCTCTCGAAACTCGGAAGACGGCATGACGCTGCTGATTAGACAAGATAGGGAAAAATTGAAATTCTTGACCAAAGTTATGGGTCGCGTCTGATGGCTGAGTGGCGCGATATTCCAGGATACGAGGGTTACTATCGGGTTTCTGAAGAAGGGCATGTAAAGTCCTGCTCTCGCGTCATCATGCGTAGCACCGGCGCTCCGCAAACTGTTCGTGAGCGTATTCTCAGGCCGGCGCCGGGCACGGATGAATATCCGTCGGTATCTTTATCCATCGACGGAAAGCTGCAGAGCCGGAGAGTTCATCTTCTCGTGGCTGAAGCGTTTCTTGGGCCTGCACCCGCCAACCAAGAGGTTCGCCATCGTGACGGAGATCGGTCCAACCCGAGACTCGACAATCTGCTTCACGGAACGCGCGTCGAGAACATGGAGGACGCCCGTGAGCACGGCACTCTCGGTATTGGTGAGCGCAACGGAAACTCCAAACTCACCGATGAGCAACGCGATCAGATCCAAAGTCGTGTGAAGGCGGGTGGAAACCAGCGATTGATCGCCGCCGAGTTTGGAATCTCTCAGTCGCGCGTCAGTCATATCGTTCATAATTGGAGATCCGTATGAGCGAAAGCATCTTCCAGGAAATCACGGAGAACCTGGACCTCGAGTTCCTTTTCGATCGGGAGAGCCTGCCCTACAAAATGGGGCGAGGCTCCTCCGGTATGCAGATCAATGCCAAATACTGCCCGGACTGCGGCGACGGCCGATCGCGCGTCTATCTCAATGCCGATACGGGGCAGGGGAACTGCTTCGTCTGCAACCAGACCTTTAATAAGGCCAAATTTGTCAAGCTGCACTTCGGCTACGACAACTGGAAGCAGACCATCGAGACCTGCAAGGAAATCATGCGAGAGCAGGGCTGGCGCCCCAAGCGCATGACAACGGTCGCTGTCGATCATGGCGAGGTAAAACTGCCTTATTCAACGCCGTTGCCGACGGACGACGGGGAGAACCTGGTCTATCTCGAAAGTCGAGGCATCACGGCGGAATATGCCAAGTATTTCGGGCTGCGCTACTGCCAGTTCGGTTCCTGGGCGTTCCGTGACGAGAAGAGCGACCTGCAGCAGCAATGGTTCTCCAATCGCGTCATCATTCCGGTGTTCGACCTCGATGGCACGCTGAAGACATTCCAGGGGCGCGACCTGACAACCGGGCCGGCCGCAGAGCACGTCGATCGCAAATACCTGTTTCCTAAAGGTCTGCCAGGCACTGGCAAGTTTCTGCTCAATGGTCAGAACGTCCAGCTCACCGATGAGGTCTGCATGGGCGAAGGCGCCTTCGACGTCGCTGCGATCAAGATCGCCTTTGACGAAGAGGTTGATCTGCGGCGCGTGGTGCCGGTCGGATCGTTCGGCAAGCATCTGTCCTACGGCTCAGCTACCGGCGATGATCAGCTTGGCCGCTTCCTGCAATTGCGGCGCCAGGGCGTGAAGATCGTAACGATCATGTGGGACGGCGAGGCCAAGGCACTAATCGCAGCGCTAGATGCAGCCAAGCTTCTCACCTCGATTGGTCTGAAGGCGCGTATCGCACTGCTGCCCTACCGGAAAGACCCGAACGAAGTGCTCAGCGAGGTGACGCGCAAGGCTTACTACGCCGCAACGCTGTGGACACCTGGTCTCGATGTGAAATGGCGCCTGCGCAATCCCTACGCGGCCGACGAAGCCAAATGGAAGATCGAGCAGGCGAAGAAAAAAGTCGCTGTGGGATCTTGACGCCTCAATCAATATTTACTTACAACCCACGTAAAATCGCGCTATCACATAAGCACAACAACGAGAGAGAAACGAGCAATGAGCTACCCACTCGATTTCGCGCACTATGCGCTTGAATTTTCGGACGGCGGTCGTTCGAACAAGCACTACAACGCCACGCTGCTGATCGCGCCGAACGGCATGTCGATCCTGGTCAAGCGTTGGGGCAAGATCGGTTCGATCGGCGAAATGAAGGTCGAGAAGTTCGCGATCCAGAAGAAAGCCGAATCCGAGTTTGAAAAGATCGTCCAGTCCAAGTTGGGCAAGGGTTACGAGACCCGCAGTCATAATATGAAGCAGATCAACGCCGAGGGGGAGCTGCGCATGGCGTTCGGACCTGCTGTCTGGCCGAAACTCCCAGGCTCCGCGCTTGAACACGTTCTCCCAGGCTTCGACACTGCCGGCCGCAAGGAGCTTGGCGAGACCCGCTTCGACGAGAACGGCAAGTTCAAGGGCGATCCTGCGCCGCGCGTCTTCTCGCAAGCCGAGATCGCCGCTGCCCGTGCCGCTGAGAGGCTGGCCGCGCAGGAAGAGGCTCAAAAGACCTATGCCGTCAATCCGAACTTCGGGCGGTTTTGATGGACACAATCGATTTCGCCCTCGACCTTCTACGTCGTGTCGAGCGAATGCGCCTTCGACACTGGGAGGACGAAAAAGACGGCCTCATCGATGAGATCTCCAAGCGCGACGACATGCCGGCGCTGATGGAAGAGTTCACTCTAGCCACCGTCGCCGAGTGCCGCATTCGCGTGTGCATCCGACGCGCATATCGCAAGCGTTATGGCGTGCGAGCCGATATCGCCCACGCCGATACGACAATTCACAAGAACTATGGGAGGTTTTGATGCCCCGCTTTCTAACACTCGCGCCTGAGAACCAGTTTCAGTTCGTCTGCCCGGTGTTTAACGCCAAGACCAAGATGGCCGCTTGCTCCACGCTGCGCGACCGTGTTTTCGCCGGCGCTCAGCCTGCTGTGCGTAAGGGCTGCCAGGCCGCTGTCCGATGCAGCATGTGCCCTGCAGCCGAGATCGTCCGGCGCATCTCCTACGGCGTCCAGACGTCCGACGACTACGGATCGACCGAGCCGAAGGTGGGAAAGATCCATGCCGTCGTTCTCGACAAGATGAAGAATACCATTCCAATTCTAAGCGTGCTGGATCAAATCGGCGTGTCGCCTGAAGAACGCCAGCTTTTGCTGACCAGCCGCACGCGCATCGCCGAGCAGCTCAAGACCGCGCCTGGTCGCGACGGCAAGGAAACGCCGTTCATTGCGCCGCAGAAGATCAACCCATACATTTACTCGTCTAAGCCCGTGTCGAAACGGCGCCAGGACGAGGATGAAACCGATCTCGATATGACCATCGACGCAACCGTTGCACATCGGGCTCCACCTAAATCCCAGAACACAACTATCAACCGCGCAGCGATGACCGGCGATATGTCGGCTGCCATCAACGCCGCAGCATAAGGAGACCACCTTTGAACGCATCTGAAGCCCTTTCGCTTATTCGCGAAATCGCTAATTCGCCCGGCCGCTTGGACAAGCAGGCAGGCCTCGAGAAGCTGCTCGCCGACGATCTCGGCAAGTTTATCGTGAGCTGGACCTACGATCCATTCATCACCTATGGCGTGACGCTGAAGAATGCGTCGGCACCTGTTCCGGAGCATAACTGCACGTTGAGCGACGGCGTTGTGCTGCGCGTTCTGACCCAGCTTTCGACCCGCGAGTTGTCTGGCAATGCGGCGAAAGCCGAGATCGACATGCTTTTCAAAGCGCTGGATCCCGACAGCAATGAAATCCTGTTCCTTATCCTCAACAAGGATCTCAAGGCTGGTATCGGCAATACGACGGTCGAATCCGTGCTGCCAGGCTTCCTGCCATCGTTCGGCGTGATGCGCGCTCACCCTTACGAGGAAAAGCGCGTGACCCAGTTTCCGGTCCCGGTCGAACCGAAGCTCGACGGTATGCGTGTGACCTTTATTGCGAAGGAGGGGAAGGGCGCTTTCTTCACCAGGTCAGGCAAAGCTATTCCGGCGTTGCAGGATCTCGCCGCACCGCTGCTTCAAGCGGCCAAACACGTCCAGCAGCAGGCACGTGACGGTGACGTCGATGATCACTACCGTCACCTGGCTCTGGTTCTGTTTGACGGCAACAACGTCCAGCCGACCTTCGTGCTCGACACCGAGGCAATCAACGGTCTTTTCGAGACGTCCGGCGCCATTCGTCGCAAGTCGGAAAAAGCGTTCGACGCGCAGCTCGAATCTTTCGACCTCTTGCCGTATTCAGGCTTCATCGGCGCAGCTCCCTACAAGGTGCCCTACGAGACACGCCGCGCGTTGCTTGAAACGTTCGTGAGCGAGGTCCGTGAAGTTACCGACGCACCGGTCTTTGCGACGCCAGTCTACGAGGCCAACAGTCACGAGGAAATCGCTGAGATTTACGAGCGGTTGATCAATCAGACGATCGCCAACTATATCGCCCGTGGCGACAAGGACGTTGAGGCTGAGCTTCTCAAGGTTCTGATCGACAAGGCGACCGGCAAGCCCAAGGGTCTCGAAGGCGCGATGGTGAAGACCTATGACGGTGCCTATGAGAAGAAAAAGAGCCACGCCTGGCTCAAGATCAAGCCCGAGGAAACGATCGACCTCTTCATCGTCGGCTTCTACAACGGCGAGGAAAACGCCGAGAACGAAGACCGCCTGGGCGGCGTGATTGTCGATCACAAGGGCGTCAACGTGCGCATCGGTGGTGGATGGTCATCTGACGATCGCGACCAGCTCTGGAATGACTGGCGGCACGACGCGGGTCTACTCGGTATCGCACCGAAGGTCGGCTTCAAACCCGGCCACGCCATCGACGCTGCGATCATCCACAAGGATGAATATCAGCTCATCGGTCGCATGATCGAAATCGAGTTCAACGAGGTCACGCCTGACGGCTCGCTGCGTCATCCGCGCTTCGTTCGTTTCCGCGACGACAAGGCCGGCGAAGTCATCCTCGAGATGATGGAAAAGGAGGCTGCGTGAAAACGCCGATCGTCATCAGGGGATTCTACCTCGCGACAGGTATGACTTTGACACGTTGGCTTAGTCGACCAATGAGCGAGCTAACTTGGGTGGACGGCGTTCTTCTTTTTCTCATCGTGCTCGCTTTCCGTGAGGATTGGCCGGAGCTTCGGAATTATTTGAAAAATTCCAAAAAAGCCGACTGAAAACTGACTATTCTATAAGCACAAGACGTCTGTTCCTTCGTTTTGTTCATTGTGTCTCCTTTCCAACTGGGCGGTCTTCGGGCCGCCCTTTTTTTTAATGCTGTCGTTTTCGCTTCAAGGCGTGGATTTCCTGCGCGAGATTAACCTCGCCGGCAGCCGCGCGCCGAGCGTAGGCACGGAATAATCCGCCGAAGTTGGTTATGGTGCGCCGGCCGCGCTGATCGTCATCGAACATTTGCAGGACCAAGAAGAACGTCACCGCTGCGCGCGGCCGCCCCAGATCATCGCAGGCTTCCTCCCAGGCCGTCCGGTGAGTCCCGAACACGCCTCGCAGTCTCGCGGCAGCCCCAATCAGATCACCTTCCGTTCGAATCTCCCCGGCATATTCAAGCGCGTCAGGGCAGGCGGCCTTTAGATCACCCAGGCTTACGGTTTCGCCCCTTACCAATTCCTCTTTGCCGTTTTGACAAGGCTGCTCAGGTATATCGTTGTTGTCTTCAATGTGGCGGCAGGAATTGCCTGCAGAGGCGGAATGATATTGGTGTTCTGCGTCCAGCTTGAGGGCGTTCCAGTCGGCCAATAGCGGCCCAGGAATGCGAATAAGTGAACGGCGTGGTGTGACTGACATCAAAGCATCGAAACGACGTTCTAGGGCGCTGACGTCAATTCCAGGATCAAGCTCGGGAAAGGCACGCAGGACCTCCTGCACAGTGCGCCGGCTGATCGTGATCTCGTCAAGCTGGCGTTTATGGATCTCCTCGGCTGCCTCGATGCGCTTGATCGAATCCTTGAACTCGCTCTCACGAAGCAAGAGGGGTGTCAGATCGAATCCATAGGCGTCGATGATCTGCTGGCTTTTCGATCGAATGGCGAACCTTTTGCCGTTCGCTGAATCCTTTGAACTCAAAATGCCAATAGAAATGAGGTCTCGAATTGCGCCGCGCACGGCCCGCTCACTATAGCCGGTCGCCTTTTCCAGTGAATCGTTCGAAGGCCAGACGAGCAACTTTCCTCCGACCGGCTCTTTAAAGTATGAAATTAGACTAGTCAGCAGCGATATTTGGCCTTTAGACAATCTCAGTGCCCGCGCAGCAAGATTCTTTACCTTGTAAAGCTTGGCGCGATCGGCCTCAATGTCTTGTTTTTCAAATACACGTTGCCCTGGGCTAAGCTTTCGCCAGCCCAAATTAGGTTCGGTTTGCATGTCGTATCCTCAAATCGAGGCAATACTTCTCCGATCGCGCCTTTCGGAGCGTTGACAGGTCAAGGAAAACATGGGAAAACCGATTCGTGGTTGAGGCAGATATGAAGTCGCCAAACTTCAAAAGCCGGTTCGGTTTTGTCTGTTCTCTCGAAATATCAAGACCCTGGAAGTTGATCGCTTCCGGGGTCTTCTCGTTTTAGCTTGCCGTTTGCTGTTCCTTTTCAAACGTCGTGCGAAGCGCTTTCGCAATCGCATCCTGCTTGGATTCAATTTGGTGCTCGGCCATAAATCTGCTTAGGCCTTCATTATCTTCCCTGGTCAGCCAGATGGTCGCCATGGACATACCTTCACGCTTGCGCCGTTCGCGGTGCTCAGCCATTCTCATTGCCGAAGACATGAAACTCGAATCTCCCCGTCGCATTACGCATAACAAGTGACACCGATTCTTCTGATTTGGCAACCCCGTGGAAATTCCTCTCGGTGCAAAACTCGGTCCGAGTGTCGTAACACTTCTTATGGAACTTATCGGGAAGGGCTCGAATCGAATCCTTGAAATTGATCCCGAGTCCTTGGTAATTAGCATCGAATCCTTGATTTAAGCACGGCAAAAGCAAGACTCGAAGATTTTGTTGATCAATCGGTATTGACTTACCGCCCAAAATTTCGCCTATAACAAATCACTGCATCCCAATACCGATTTGCTATTCATCACAGTAGAAAACAAGAAAACGCTGTTAGTGACAAAGCAAACAAGGTGTTAAGGAAGAAAGGTTCTAAATTTAATGTCAACTACATACGTTCGCCCCTACGCTGACACGAAGGTTGTGCGTTTTCTTGATAAGTATATCGACACGAAGGTCAACAAGTCTCACCGCGAAATCGCGCAGGCTGCTGGTTGGTCACAGTCGAACATGATCACGATGATCAAGAAGGGCGACGCCAAACTGCCTCTCGATCGCGTTCCAGGTCTTGCTCGTGCTATCGGCGTCGATCCGATGTTCCTCTTCCGGCTTGCGCTTGAGCAGCACATGCCGGACGACAAGGAATCGGCACGGATGCTCGAATTCATCTGCACGCCGAACGAGGTAGAAATCCTCGGCGCCATTCGCGAGGCGACCAACAATGGCGATCCGAAGATTTCCGATGCGCAGCGCGTTGCGATCGCGGAACTCCTCGCCTCGTAAACAATCCAAGACAATCGTGCGGCGACCCGGATTAGGCACCGGGTCGCTTTATTTTTCTCCATCACCATCAGTCAATATTGACTGACTGGAAATGACGTGACAAAGGACAGATCATGCAGAATAACGAGCGCACACTTCCAAAGACCGCCCTCAACAGCATCGAGGAGATCCCGTTTGACCTCGCGTGGGTCGAGGGCGCGAAATTGGAAAACAGCGTGCGCACAGACAGGGCCGGCGCGACCATTTTCTCAGGCAAGCATCCGGAACACGGCAATATCCACATCATCATCCCGTCTTTCGGCGAAGGGCTCCTTCTCTTCCCGTTTGTAGTCCAAGATTTCTAATGCGATAACTAGTCAATCAAAGTTGACTTAACGGAGTGCGACATGAACAACGACATTGTGATCCTGCGCGAAGCGATCAAAAAGATCATCCCGATGCTAGCTGGCAAAGGCCTGATCGTCACGCAAATGGGCACACAAGCGTATGTTCAGCCGCACCCCGTTACGGGTCTTCCGCATCGCGTAAACATTCCTCTGCTGCCTGATAACGCAGATCCGGCGTTCGTCGTCGCGATCCAGGGCTTTATCGACCATGAGGTCGCGCATGTGCTCTTCACCGACTTCCGCTACAAGGCGCGCGAGAAGTCCAAGCGCTTGCATAATCTCCACAACATCATTGAAGATACGATGATCGAGCGGCTGATGGGCGAAGATTTCCCCGGTTCCAAGCGCAACATCGCTCGCCTGGCCGAATACTTCCTCAAGAACGTCACCGACGTTGCAATCAAAGACGCCAAGTCGAAGCAAGACGAGTTCAGCTACCTGCTTGTTCCGCTGACGCGCGCCCTCGCCGGCCATCAGGTCTTTCAGAACTGGATGGACGATCACAATTACTGGGAGCATGAGCTCGTCAATGCGTTCATGGATCGCTTCAGCCAGGCGTCGAAAAACAAGATGCCGCTCCTGCGCACAACCGAAGAGACCTACGAGATCGCGCTCGAGGTCGAAGCCATTCTCTATCCGCCACCGCCGCCCGCCCCGCCGCAGCCAGAGCCGCAGGAAGAGGAGCAGGACGATCAGTCCCAGGGCGACGGTTCCGACGACGAGCAGGAACCTTCCGAAGGCGAAGACGACAAGGATCATTCTGACGAAGAACAGTCGGGTGACGGCGAAGGCAAAGGTGAGCGCGAACACACCCAAGACAACGACAAGGCGTCGGGCGGTGAAGGCGAGAGCGACGAAGAGGAGAAGGAAGACGATGCCGGCGACGGTGAAAACGAAGGTTCCGGCGAAGGCGAAGAAAAAGCCGACGAGGAAGATGGCAACGACGCTGCAGACGACAGCGATGGATCAAGCGATGCTGATTCGGATGAGGAAGGTGACGCCGGCGCAGGTGACGGCGAGCCCGACGAAAAGAACGGCGAGACTGACGATGCCGATGATCAGAATGGTTCCGGCCAGTCAGCCGAGAATGACGATGACGGAGACGCGCCAGAGAACGCTGATGCTTCTGCAGGTGAAGATCCTGCGCCGGACGCTTCTGACGAAGACGGCAACGATGATGAATCAAGTCCGCAAAGCGGCGATCAGGGCGAAGCCGATCAGTCCGAGGCTGATGCTGACGAAGACGCCGATGACGAATGCCCTGGCGAAGGTAGCGACGATGCTGCCGAGAGTGATGAAGCCGACGAAGGTGAAGAGGCGGGCGGAAAACCCGATCTGAGCAACGTCGCGATCGAGGACGCTGGCGACGAGAACAACGACGAAGACGATAAGGACAGCGCCGAAGCGACCGAGGAAGAAAACGACCTCGAGGTCGCTGGTATTGGCTACGACAAGGAGCAGAACCCCTTCTCCGAAATGACCGAAGAGGATCTCGAGGAAAAGGATCTCTCTTCGGCCTTGGTCAAGATCATCGTCAAGGAAGCGATCCAGGCGTGCCGTGCTGCCGACTATACGGTCTTCACTCGCGAATACGACGTTATCAAGCCGGTCGATGTTCCGGAGAACTTCAACAGCAGGCACATCGTCGAGCTGGAAGATCAGACCCGCGCGCTAACCGGCGTTATGCAGAAAGACATTGAGCGGATGATGGCCGCCCAGTCCCGCGTCTTCAATGTTGCCGGGCAGCGTTCCGGCAAGCTGAACAGCGCTGGCCTGCACCGGCTCACAGCGGGCGACCCGCGCGTGTTCTCGCGTCGTGAAGAGATCCGCGCCAAAGATACAGCCGTTGCGCTCCTGAGTGACTGCTCGGGCTCCATGAAGGGTGCGCCGATGGCAACTGCGTTGTCAGCGTCCTATGCCCTCGCCCAGGTTCTCGAGCGCTGCAATATCCCGGCTGAGTGCATGGGCTTTACGACCGCAGCGATGTGGGGTCACGGTGGCGTGCTGTCAGAGACGCAGATCCAGCAATTCAACGATGATATTGCCCTTGAGCGCAGTAAGTCCGGCGTCAACTTTAGCCGACTCTATCCGATCTACATGCCGATCTTCAAGGAGTTCAACGAGCGCATCAATGCCGAGGTGAAGAAGCGGTTTGCCTATCAGCGCAAGGTCCAGCCACACATGGGCGGCAACATCGACGGCGAGTCCCTCGAATACGCTGCGATGCGTCTTGCCAGGCGCAAGGAAAAACGCAAGGTCATCATCGTTCTCTCTGACGGCTTCCCCGCGGGCGCCGACGGTGACGATGAGCACCTGAAATACATGGTCGGCAAGCTGACAAACCTTGGCTTCGATCTAGTCGGCATCGGTATCAAGTCGAATGCGGTCGAGCGATTCTACGATAACAGCCTGGTTCTCAACTCGGTCGAGGAGCTGCCGAAGGCCGTGATGGGCGAACTCAAAAAAATCCTGATGAAATGAGGTAGGGAACAGCGCGCGGTCAGTAAATATTGATTGCGTCCCATCTCTGCGCTTGTTAGTAAGTAAACATTGATTGAGCAAAGCGACAAAGAGCGCTTACCTTGAAACGGAGACAAGCATGACGACTGAAAACGACGACATGATCACCTGCGCCATCGACGGCGGCAAATGTCACTCGATCCGCATCTACCTGCGCGAAAACTACCCCGATTGGACGGTCGATAAATACAAGGTCGAGCATCCAGGTCAGCCGCTCTTGTCTGAGACCGGCAGGCGCGCAGCCCTGAAGGCAAAAGCCGCGCAGGAGCGCAAGGCGGCAGGGTCAACCGCTCTCAACGCTAATCAGCCATTCGCCTTTGCAGAGCGCTCTCTCGCCGAGCTGTTCGGACTCGATCCATCGACCGCGCTCAGCTCGACCAACAACCCGATCATGCTGCGTTGCCTTTCCGAGCATCACATCGAGGCCGAGGCCTATATCTCCCAAGCCGACCCCGAATATGTCTTCGATATCGACCTCGTGAAAACTGTGTGCCTGGGCTTCGAGCTCGCCATGAACACCTACCTCTGGGGCTATCACGGCACAGGCAAGACGACTGTCCTCGAGCAGTGTGCCGCGCGCACCGGTCGCCCTTTCTTGCGCGTTCAGCACACCGGCAATACCGAAGAGGCGCATATTCTCGGACAGTATGTCGTAAGAACCGTCATGGTTGACGTCAAGGAAATCGGCCCCGAAGGTCAGTGGCACATCGTTCAGCGGCCGCAGACTGTCACCGAGTTCCAATACGGCCCGCTCGCAATGGCGATGAAATACGGCATGGTCTACTGCGCCGACGAATACGACTTCGCAATGCCTTCCGTGATCGCGCTCTACCAGCCGGTGCTCGAAGGTAAGCCGCTCGTCATCAAGGATGCGCCCATCGATCAGCGCGTCATTCATCCGCATCCTGACTTCCGTTTCGTTGCGACCGGCAACACCAACGGCGTCGGCGACGAGACTGGTCTCTATCAAGGCACGATGATCCAGAACGCTGCGTCCTACTCGCGCTTCCACATCACGAAGGAAGTCAAATACATGGATCCGAAGCAGGAAAGCCTGGTGCTGCGCTCGAAGGCCGGTCTTGGCAAGCCTGACGCTGACAAGTTCGTCAAGGTCGCGAACGCCATCCGCGAAAGCTTCTCGAAGGGCGAAATGTCGATGACGATCTCGCCGCGTGAGCTGATCAGCGCGTCCACGCTGACGATCGTGTTCGGAAACAACCCGCACCTGGGCTTCCGCCTCGCATTCATCAACCGCTGCTCACGCATCGACCAGGTTACTGTCGAGCAGGTCGTTCAGAGGTATTTCGCCTAATGATCGACTACAAGGAAAGCGTCGAGCTGATCCGGCGTATGTCCTGGTCAATCGCCAGAAAGCTTCATGGCGCCGGCGCAACATCGCTGAGCCATGAGGACGTCGAACAAGAGCTCTGGATCGTTTGGTGCCGCGCACGCGATACCTTCGATCCAACACTTGGCGTGCCCTTCAAGGCCTATCTCATTGAAGGCGTTCGTCGCTCAAAGCTTGGCATTAATCGCCTGGTGTTCAAGCGCATCGGCGAGGAGCGCGCTCAAAGGCTCGATGCGCCCATCGGTAATGACGACGAGAGCGGCGCAACGATGCTCGACCTGCTGCAGTCGGACGATCCTACGCCCGACGCGCGCATGGACGAGCTGACGCACTATGCCTGGGCGCTTTCCAAACTGAGCAAGCGATCCGCACTGTTCCTCAAGCTGCTCTACGAACAGCCGCCTGAGCTGCTGGATCAGATGCTTTGCCTGAAAGCGCGCGCCGAATACGCCAAGCAGATCGGCGCGCAGAACATTTTGATCAGCCAGATCACGACGGCGTTCGTGTTTCGCCTCATGGATGCTGATCGCCCGGAACGCACGAAGATCCTCGCAGAGCTGCGCAAGCTTTCCGAGAAGGTTCAAAGGATTGCTGCATGACTGCCCTCATCCCTCCTTTCGCGCCTGGCTGCTACGGCTCTGCTCTTGCTTTTGAAGAGACAGCGCCGGTATGCGCAGTGTGCAAGTTCGCCGAGACCTGCCGGCCGCTGCATCTGAGCAATCTCCAAATCCTGCGTGAGCGCGTTGGCGTGAAGGGCAAGGGCTCGAAGACTGCCAAGAACCCTTTGGCGAGCGAGAAGCCACCGGCGAGTCCCGCAGAGCTGACCGTGCCCAAAAAGGTCCAGGCGCTCGTTGAAAAGCTCGACAGCTCCAACCTGTGCGTGACCGAAAACTTCGCCAAAGGCGTCAATCCGTTCACAGCGTCGGCGAATTTTCTAAGGATCGCCGGTCATCTGCTCCTGAAGCTCAATAAGCCGCTCGATCGGCAGACCCTCGCCTATGCGTTTACGGCTAAGCTCGGCTGGACCGAAGGCACGGCTGATAGCCATGCGCGCATGACGCTTCAGGCGCTCACCCACATTGGCGCCGTCAACAGCATCGACGGCGCAGTCACACTGAGGAGATAACTTTGCACGCCATTCTCGCAGCCAGAACCGACTTTTCCCTCGGGGAAAGCATTCTGAAGGCCGAAACGCTGGTCGATATCGCCAAAACCCAGGGCGCTAAAGCCATCGCGATCACCGACACCATGTCCGTGACCGGAATGATCGACTTCACCAATCGCGCCAAGAAGGCCGAGGTTAAGCCAATCATCGGCGTGCGGCTGCGTCTGTCGGAAGATCCGACCTGGCGCCCGGCCAAGGGACAGAAGAAAAAGCACATGCCGCCCGAGCATTTTCTCACGGCCTACGTGCTGAGCGAGACCGGTCTGCGCACGATCTATCGCCTGCTGTCCAAGGCCAACTCCGGCGACACGACCGATGCCGCCGGCGCAAAGGTGCCAGGTCGCTACTATTACACGGCCAAGATCGGCTACGATGATTTGTGGGAAGAGCTGAAGGTGCTCGGCGCTGGTCATCTGGCATTTCACCTGGGCGACACCCACGGCGTCATCATGCGCGCCGACATCGACGATATCGTCACCAAGCTGATCGACTACGTGCATCCGGCCTATGTCTTTGCACCTCTGATCCCGGTCGATACGCCCTATTTCGGCACGCTCAACAAACGCTCCCTCGAGCTCGCCAGTAAGCATACGATCCCGCCCCTTGTCGTCAGGCCTGCATACTACGAAATCGATCAGGCAGACGCCCACGAAGTCATGACAGCGATTGCAAACGGCAACAAAGTGACTGACGGCTGGCACAAGTCGAATTACAATCGGGATTTCCACGTTCTCAGCACGCCCGATCTCGGCGCCGAAGTCGTCAAGGCTGCAAAGCATCTGTCATTGCGCGGCGTCGTCGGCGCTGGGCCGATGTTCAAGCAAGGGCTCGCCAATACCGATCGCCTCGTCGATATGGTCGAATACACCTGGTCGAAGCAGCCGGTCTCCTTGCCGGTGATGGCGCCGGATGAGTTCGCAGCACTGGTCGCCGAAGCCAAGGCAGGCTGGAAAGTCCGTTTCAGTCAGGAAAGCTTTGGTCACAAGCCAACGCCGCAAGAGCTGGTTGACGTCTACAAGCCGCGCCTGATGTATGAGCTGGAAGTCTTGAAGAAACTGTCCTTCGCTGGCTACTTCCTGCTTGTGCAGGACGTGGTGCTGTTTGCCAAGACCAGCGGTATTCTCGTCGGCCCTGGCCGCGGCTCCGTCGGGGGTTCGCTCGTCGCCTATTTGCTCGGTATCACAGACTGTGACCCGATCCGCTTCGGTCTGCTGTTTGAGCGCTTCATCAATCCGGAACGTCTCGACCTTCCTGACGCCGACCTCGACTTCATGTCCACACGCCGGCACGAGATTGTCGATTATCTCATCGAGAAATACGGGCAGAAGCGCGTCGCCGGCGTGTCGAACTTCGGCACGCTTGCTGCCGCGTCGTCAATCCGTGACGTCGGCAAGGCGTTCCAGATCCCGGAGAAGGAGTATTCCATCTCCAAGCTGGTGCCCAAGAAGCACGGCGCCAATGTGCCTCTGCCGGAATGCCGCGAGGAAGTCGCAGAGATTGCCGAGTTCGCCAGCAAGTATCCGGCGCACTGGGGCATCATGGAGCGCATTGAAGGAACGATCCGCAATATGAGCCAGCACGCAGCCGGCATCGTTGTTGGCGGGGTGGATATTGAGGAGCGTGCCGTCATCGAGCGCCGTAAGGGCGACAGCAACGTCGTGTGTTGGGACAAGCGCATCGTTGAGGATCAAGGCCTGGTCAAAATGGATATTTTGGGCTTGTCCACGCTCGATCTGATCGCGCTGGTCACGCGCTACATTTTCGAGCGCCATTCCAAGCGCATCAATCTCATGAAGGTGCCGCTTAACGACCCCGCAGTGCTTGCCAACTTTGCCAAAGGTCTGACGACCGGCGTCTTTCAGTTCGAGAGCGCTGGAATGCGCAAGCTGTTGCGAGAACTTGGCGCCGACGGCACCATCACCTTCGACGATATCACTGCGGCGACCGCTCTCTACCGTCCAGGCCCGATGGAATCCGGCATGATGGATAGCTACTACCGGCGCAAGCAGGGCAACGAGACGGTCGATTATGACCATCCGCTGATGGAAGACGTTCTGCGCGAGACCTACGGCGTCATCGTCTACCAGGAGCAGGTCATGAAGATCTCCCAGGTGATTGCAGGCTATTCCGGTGCCGGTGCCGATAAACTTCGCAAGATCATGGGTAAGAAATTGCCCGAGGAAATGAAAAAGGAGCGACAGAACTTTGTCGATGGCTGCGTCAAGACGATCGCCTGCACCGACGAATGGGCAGGCGCGCTGTTCGACAAGATCGAAGGCTTTGCCGGCTACGGCTTTAACAAGAGCCACTCGGTCGAATACTCGCTGATTTCCTGGCAGTCGATGTGGCTGAAGACGCACTATCCTGTCGAGTTCTTTGCCGCAGCACTCTCTCTGATGGACGAGGACAAGCTGCCAGCATTGTTGCGCGACGCCGGCCGGTTCAGCATCGACGTCAATATGCCCGATATCAATATCTCGACGGAACGGTTCGAAATCGTCACCGATGTTCGGATGGTCATGCCCTTCCAGCGCATCAAAGGCATCTCTTCGAATGCGACGAATGCGATCCTTGAAGCGCGCAAGGCGGTCGATCCCGCCACAGGCAAGCCGTTCGGTCTGTTTAAGAACAAGGATGACTTTCTCAACCGCGTCAATAAGACCAAGTGCAACGTCAAGGTTCAAAAGAACCTCGATCTTGTCGGCGCGTTCTCACGCATTGAGCCTGGGCAGCCTGGCCCGAACGATCCGACCCGTATTCGCGACCAGCTTGAGCTTCTGCCAGGTCTCGTGACGGCGACCGTTCCGGTCAACCGCGCAATGGAAAACGATCGTGCAACCAAGGATGCGATCGCCCAGGTGATCGAGGACTACAAGACGGAGCTGTCTGAAGATGGCCTCATGGTTCAACCGAATTTCGGCAAGAATGCCGAGTTCATGATCATCACGGACGCGCCCAACAATCCGGAAGAGCAGGAAGGCATGATGTCGATCGGCAAGGCGTCCGCGCCCGTCATCGACGCGCTCATGAGCCATGAGCTGCAGCGCAAGCATATCTACTGGACGGCGCTCTTGAAGCGACCAAAGGCCGGCAAGCTGATTTCCCCTGAGGAGATCCGCATGTATCTGCCCTACCTTGAGCGTGAAATCGACATTCTGAAGCCGCCTATCATCGTGCTGCTCGGCGCGACGGTGGTCCGGCACTTCATTCCGGACTTCAAGGGCAAGGCGTCTGATGCGGCCGGCAAGATCATCTATAACAAGGAGCTCGATGCAAACCTGGTGATCGGCTTCAATCCTGGCGAAATCTACTACGCCCCTGAAAAGCAAGATTTGATGGAAGAGGTGTTCGCCTCAGTCGTCGATCTCCTCGACTAACCACCCGCAACCCGCGTGCAGACACGCTAATCTATGACTTCAGATCAGAGGAAACGATCATGAGTGATGATACCGAAGCTGAGAAAAAGGCGCACAACAAGATCACGGTGCGCAACTACGTTGACAGCGCCCAACTGAAAAAGGACGTCGGCTACACGCTGGTCGATATCTCCGGCGCCCAGGCTGAGCAGGCGCAATTGTTCGTCCATTACGGCACGCTGCACGCAAAAGCCGCGCGCCAGGTGGATAATATTAAGCTCCTGCTCGAGAATACCGAGGCGGCAGTTTACCGCGTTCTGCGCGACAAGATGGTTGCAGCAGGTGAGAAAATCACGGAAGCTCTGCTCGACAAGATGGTGACGCGCCATGAACGTGTCACGGGTGTCAAAAAGGCGCTCAATGAGGCCAAGCAGATCGAGGCGGTTGCAAAGATCGCGGTCGAGGGGTTCCGGCATCGCAAAGACATGCTCGTTCAGCATGGTGCCACCGAACGCGAAGAGATGAAGGGCGAGCTCGTCACCAAGCTGCGCAACAGCCGAGAGGAAGATATCAACAGCCTCAAGGAGAGCTATCTCAAGCGCGCTCAGCAAAACGCCGCGTAAATATTTCGAAATCCGATCAATTTCTGTCTATCTAGCAGTCAGTCAATATTGACTGACTAAAAACCCGGAGCACTCCCACATGAAGAACGTCATTGCATTCCTTCTCGCCCTTCGTGCCCTGATCGGCAAGGAAGAGTCCGTGGACTCGATCATGAAGCCGATCACGAAGATCGCCAACAAGCTCGAACGCCACGAGGCACGCCAGAAGGAGACCGTGAAAGCCAAGCGCGAAGCCGCTGAGCAGGCCGTCAAGGACGCCGACGCCGCAGCCGTTGCTGCATCCCAGGCCGCTGCCAAGCGGGACAAGATGCTGGCCGCATTCGCTTAAAAAATCCGCAAGATTTTTCACGCAACCCGACCGCAATCTGTCTATTCTATCTTTAGCGATTTAGCGAAATAGCTATTTAGCAAGCACGAAAAGACAAAGCTCACAACCTACCAGCCTACGAAAAGGAAAAATCGATATGGCACTTTCTCCCGCACTGCAGAAACTCGTTTCGAACGGCGCTAACAAGTATTCGCGCTCCACCGGCGAGCGTATCAAGCCGAAGGAAGGTATCAATCGCTACCGTCTTCTCGTGCCTGACGTCAACGCTCAGTTCTGGGCTGACCTCGGTGTTCACTGGATCAAGCCGGAAGTCGAAGGCAAGGGCAAGCCGATTGCTGTTGTCGGTTGCGCCGACGTCTGCTTCCAGACCCCTTGTGAAATCGACACTGCGATCGACGCCGCACTTTCCAACGCGATCGATGAGGATTCGAAGAAGCTCTACCAGAGCTGGCGCGCTCGCAAGACCGTTCTGCTGAATGTTCTCGACCGTTCGAAGGGCTCGACTGATCCGGACAAGGTTCAGATCCTCGAAATCACGACCGGCACCTTCGGCGCCATTCTCGGCATCATTCAGCAGTATGCTGAAGAAGGCGAAGATATTCTCGACGCAGCAGCCGGCATGGATATCTCGATCAGCCGCACCGGTAAGGGTCTTCAGACCGAATACACGGTCAACGTCGCGCCCGGCAAGTCCCAGCCGGTCACGAAGAAGCACCTCGCCGAAGTTCACAACCTGACCGACCACATCAACAAGGAGTTCTTCCGCGGTGATGAGCAGAAGGCGCTGAACTTCATCGCCCAGGTCGCTCAGGTCAGCATTCCCCGCCTTGGCGTCAAGACCCCGACCGCAGCGCTCACCTCGCGTGCAGCTCAGGTCGATCCGGAGGTTGACGCCGACGCACTGGCAGACGCCGCTGATCTCGAGGAGCTCGAGACAGTCGAAGAAGCACCGGCCCCTGCTCCGGTCAAGGCTGCCGTCAAGACCACCGCTTCGTCCGCGCCGGCGAAGGTCGAAGTCGAGGAAGATGCCGTCGTTCTCGACGACAACGATATCGATGACGTCCTCGCTGACCTGGACAGCATCTAAGTCGTCACTGCGCCGCGCGTAACAGCGCAGTGATTTCTGACCCGGCAAGTCGCGCTGCCGGGTCTGCTCGTCAGGAGGCTGCACACTGTCTCCGTTGTTCGCTCGTTGCAGCCTCCTGACGCCCCTTTCCCAAAATTCAAAGGCTTAGAAATGTCCCAGCGCTATCTGCTGATCGACGGCATGAACATTACCCATGCTGCAAACAATGCCAAAGTGCTGAAAGTTGGCGAGACGCAGGTTCAGGCCATCTACCACTTCGTCAAGATCGTGCGCAAACTCGTCGCAGCCTACCCGACCGCAAAGCCTGCGGTTCTCTGGGATGGCGCGTCCTGGCGCTACATGGATTTCCCCGAATACAAGGCCAATCGCAAGAAGGATGACACTCCTTCGGCGATCAAAGCCGCAGAAATGAAAAAGGTCGCTGAAAACCAGATCCCGGCGATCAAAAAGGCAATGCAGCTTCTCGGTATGCCCCAAGTGCGCGCGTCGAACATGGAAGCTGACGATCTGGCTGCCATCATGGGTGATCGCTACGTCGCCAAGGGCGGTCGTGTCGTGCTTGTCTCCGGTGACAAGGACTGGGTGCAGGTCGTCAATGACAAGATCATCTGGCTCGACCCGATCCGCGACCGCAAGATTATGAAGCCGGCCGATATGGAGTCTGCGCTCGGCTACAAGCTCGACAGCTTTGAAGCCTTTGTTGAGATGAAGTGCCTGGCCGGCGACAGCGGTGACGGCATCTCCGGTATCGGTGGCATTGGCGAGAAAGGTGCGATCGACTTTCTCAACGAATATGGCTCGACCACGAATTTCTCCAACATGCTGCTCGATGGAACGCTGGATCCCAAGCGCGTGCCCAAGAAATTCCGCGACTTCGCTGAAAGCGAGGAAAAGCAGATGATTTTCCAGCGCAATCGCAAACTCATGGATCTGCGCACAAAGCTGCGTCCTGACCCAATCAACCTGAAGGTGGACGCTGGCGAGCCCGACATCGAGCGCTTCCGCACCTTCTGCAACCGTCTGATGTTCCGCTCGATCACCAAGGAGCTCGAGCCTTGGATCTCAGTCTTCCCCGCCTTCCACAGTCTGCAAGAGGAGCTTGCCGCATGACAGCGTTTATCTGGATCGCAATTCTTTTTCTCTACTCCGTGCCTGCCGCGGCAACTGCGCACTATCTGCTGCAGGTTCCGAACTATCGCGGCGGGCGCGTTTTGATCGCCTCGCTGCTCTGGCTTATCTTCTGGCCGTTCATGCTGCTTGCAGCCGTGGCCGACTATGTGAAGGATCGCCGCCTTGCAAACTGATCTGATCACCGGCCGCGTCGATCCAAAGCGCGCTCTTGAACAGGCGATCGGCAAAATCGGCAAGGCTTATGGCGAGCTGCTCAGGGTCGCCGAGAAGCACGGCGACGATATCGAGCGTGCGGACTACGACAAGGCGCAGTTCTTTCTGAACCAGACGATCGCAAAGATTTGGGAAAAGATCGATGTTGTTCGCGACGTCGCCAAAGCCACCAACGGCGAGTTCTCGCTCGACAGTGTGAAGCTGCCAGAGACCGAGACGATCAAGTGGTATAGCCATCCCGGCGCTCCACCGCGCGATCTGGTCTTGCCGAAGGGTATGTTTGGGCAGGAGCTCATCTCACCGGCTGCGCCGATCGACCCCGCCAGCATGGACGGCAAGTCCCTGGCGAAAGCAATTGGCGGGAGACTGTCGAAGGCAGCCCAGCAGCAAATTTCACGCCCAGCGCCATCAGTCAAAGTTGATTTATCCGATGATGACGATGAGCTCGGTTCGCCAGATACGTCGCCCGACAGCTCGGATGGCGTTGATTTCATCGATGACTAACAGGAGAAGACAATGGCAACAGCAGCAGACATCGCAAAGAGCCTCGCAGCAGCGATCGGCGGAAATGACCCAGAAGTGACGGTCGATCAATTTCTGCCATCGGGCTTCCCTCCCCTCGATCACGCATCCAACTCGAATTGGGATCTCGGCGCCTTTCCGGTCGGTCGCATGATCGAAATCGCCGGCCCGCCCTCGTCCGGCAAGACAGCACTGGCAACAGCAGGTATGGCCGGCGCTCAGTCGATGGGCGGCATTGCCGGCTTCATGGATCACGAGCGGTCCTTCTCACTGCGCCTGGCGCCCCGGCTCGGCCTCGACACCACGCCCGGCCGCTTCATCTTCAAGACGCCGAAGACTTTCGAAGAAAGCCTGCAAATCTGCGTCGTCGCGGCCACGCACGTTCGCAAGAACAAGCTGATCAAGAAGGACGCGCCGATCTGCTGGGTGTTCGACAGCCTGGCCGCGATGGTTCCGCAGTCGGCCTACTACGAAATGAAGAACGGCAAAGCCGTCGGCGTCAAGTCTCTGGAAGACCGCAACATGAACGACAACACGGCTCTGGCGCGCGCCACGTCGAATGCGTTCCCGGCCTTCTCGCAGCATTGCGAAGAGCTCGGCATCTGCGCCATCTTCCTCAACCAGATGCGCACCGATCTGAACGTCAAATTCGGCGATCCGCGCAAGACGACGGGCGGCAACGCACCGGAGTTCTACTTCTCGCAGCGCCTTTGGCTGTCGGCCGCCCAGATCAAGAAGGGCACCGAAATCATTGGCATGGAAGTCACCGGCAAATACAAGAAGAACAAGATCGCCCGTCCGTTCCAGGAAGCGAGCTGGCGCTTCATGTTCCAGCCTGATGGCACCGGCAAGTTCGATCGCCAGCGTTCGCTGATCGACTTCCTCGAGGGTTTGGAAGCGATCAACAAGGGCACCAAGGCCGGCACGATCGAATGGGAAGGCAAGCAGCTCCCGAAGGATCATGTTGCTCGCCAGCTCGAGGCTGAAGGCGAGAAGGGCTTTGCCAAGCTGATGGCGCTCCTGCCGGCCAAATACGAGCCGCCCATTGTGATCGAGGTCGATACCGACGAGGACGCACCGGTCGTCGCGGCTTAATTCGCTATTTCGCGAAATAGCGCTTCCGCTCAGTGAAACTCCGATGCTACGCAGTCTATTCTGATTTGACGAATATCGGAGAGCATTGATGAAGGTAATTTCGATCTGGAACCCGTGGGCGCCGCTTATCGTCCGCGGGATCAAACGTTTTGAGACACGGACCTGGGCGCCGCCCAAATCTGTGATCGGACAGAGAATTGGCATCGCCGCGACGAAGAATGTCCTGCCCAAGCAGATCGCAGCCTTCAACGAGGAGGAGTTTCAGTTCTTCTACCAAATGCTCGACATGCCGGCATTCGACCAGCTCCCCAGAGGCTATTTGCTCGGCACGGTCATCCTCGATAGTTTTGAGTTGATCGATGAGGAGTTTCTCAGCGATATCACGCGCGAGGAGCGGTCTTATGGTTGGTTCAAGGAAGGCGGCTACGCCTGGCGCCTGACCAAGCCGGAGATCCTCGAGCACCCGATCCCTATCAAAGGCGCGCAAGGTTTCTTTGAATGGAAGGGCTTTGAAAATGGCGCGCAAGCCGAAGGTCAAGAATACAGTCGTCCGCAAAGGGCGTCGGATTTACGGCCACATCTATCACTTTGCCAATAGAGACGTTTACCTCGCCGCCCGGAAGCTCGACCAGATCTTCCGGTTCGGTGAGAAGTGCAATTCTGACGCCCTGCGAAAAGAGGTTGCGGCCTGGGCGCTGGATGAGGAAACGATCACCACGCTGCGTCTGAAAAAGATCGTGTGGGTCGGCGTAAGAGTGAAGCAAAACAACGACATTTACATCACTCGGATCGAAAACTTCTTCGACAGGACCAAGACCAAGTTCCTGAATTTCGAGCGCCGTGGTGGGGCCGCGCAGCGATATTTACCAATCAAGTATTTTCACCATATTCCCGGCAGCGTGAAAATCAGGTAAGTGATACTGAGACAAATTGGAGGGACCGCGCATGTCAAATAAGAACAAGGTTTTTGAGGGCGGCTCCTTCAAAGCCAAGGTCGGATTCACTGACCTTCCGGTAAGCGGCACGACCGAAATTAAATCCTTCCGGGGAAAAACGTCTTATACGGACCCGCCAGTGCCTAGCGAAACGACGGGGCAGACGAACGGAACAACGTCTGACACCAAGAAATAGCAGAGCATGGAAATTGACGCGAATTTCGTCACCGCTATAGCTGCGATCATTGGTCTGATTGTTGCTGTATTGACAACGATTTTTACCGTGCGGGAGGCCACTCGTTCGCGAGATTTGGCTGCGATTGAATCTATACGAGCTTCGGCTCACGCTGCCGTCTCTGAGACTGTCGAACTCGCAAATACCAAACCGTTTAACGCAAAACTCCATGAGTTCTATTGCATCGCCTTTTTGGACGTAATCGAGTTTGCCGCTCACATGGTAAACCACCGAATGATATCCAGAAAAAGTCGTAAGTTTCTAGCCGATTGGATCACCGCTGAAATTGTCCAGATGAGAACTCGACCAGTCTACTCCAAGCTGCTTGAATTACAGCCACTTGGCTTGACAGAATACAGCGAGATTCGTGATTTTGCCGGTGAACGTAAAATCCCAATCAAATTTCTAGGCAGTGAAAATAATCAGTAAATATTGATTGCGTCCCGCTCGCGCTTCGCTATAAACGTATCAGTAAGTAAATATTGACTTAGGAGTCAAGGCGCAACATGAGCTACGTCATCATTTCCGATATCCACTGCCACAAGTGGTCAACGTTTTCGAATTTCACCGTCGATGGCGTCAACGGTCGTCTTCAAATCATCCTCGATGAGTTGAGACGTGCCGCAACCCAAGCACAGAAGATGGGCGCGAAATTCATTGTCTGCGCCGGCGATTTTCTGCACGTTCGCGGCTCGATTGACCCAGAAGTGCTCAACCCGCTGCAAGACAAGATCCGCGAAATCCTCGATATGGGTCTCGATATCTACGCAATCCCAGGCAATCACGACCTAGCCGGCAAGGATACGACGGCGCTTGGTAATGCGATCAAGACGCTTGCCGAGACCAAGAGCGATCACGGCGCGTTCTACTCTTATACCGAACCCCGTGGCGTCACGCGCGACGGCCATCAGTTGGCCTTGGTTCCTTACCGCATGACAAAGGAGCTTTTGCTAGCAGATCTCGCCGAACTCGCCAAGCATCCGAACAAAGCCGAGATGGATGTCTTCATTCATGCCGGCATCGATGGCGTGCTGATCGGAACGCCTGATCACGGGCTGACAGCCGAGATTCTCGCCGACTTCGGTTTTCGAAACGTGTTCGCTGGCGATTATCACAATCACAAGCAACTGCCGGGAAATGTCTGGTCAATCGGCGCGACCACGCATCAGACCTGGGGCGACGTCGGCACCAAGGCGGGCTTCCTGTCTGTCGATGATGCCGGCAAGGTCACGTTCCATGCAACGCACGCGCCGCGCTTCGTCGATCTGAGCGGCATGGATGAAGCCGATATGGCTCTTGCGGCCGATGGCAACTACGTGCGCTACGCCGGGCCGGAAATGACCGCAAACGAAATCAACGAGTTGCGCAGGTCCTTCGAAGACTCGGGCGCGATGGGCGTGATCATCATGGCGCCGAAGAAAGTCGCCGCGAGTGCTCGCACCGGCGCTGTGCCGGCCGGCACGGTCACGGTTGATCAGTCCGTCACCAACTTCATCGATGGAGCGAACGACATTCCCGCGATCGTGGATCGTGCTCGCCTGAAGATCGAATGCACCGACGTGCTCAACACTGCCCGATCTGTGGTCGAAGACGCCTGATAGCAACCCATAATTTGATGCGCTATCGTGTATCAAGTCACTGAAATTATGCAGGAAAATTGATCATGCAGCTTTACAGCATCGAATACGACCAGCTCGCGCTGATCTCCACCTTTGACGATAAAGGCAACAAGGTCGGCGAGGAAGAGAAGCGCGTTCGCGTCACAATGAACGATCTGCCGCTTCAAACCGCGCAGATGTATCGCGGCAAAATGACCGGTTTGAATTTCATCATGACCGAGCAGGTCCGCAGCCACAACGAACGGCCGCGCAGCTACAAGCGCGACCGTCGCGATACAGACACCAGCACGCAGCGCGCAGCGGCGCGTCCCAGCCAGCCGGCTCAGCCTTCGAAGCAGAGCCAGATCAACCAGGCTGCGACCACCGGCGACATGACAGCTGCGATCAACAACAGGAGCAAGTGATGGGCGAGATTAAGCGCCAGTGGATTTGGCGCATCCCTGGACGAGGATGGGTCATCGAGGATGACGAAAGCTCCGTTACCCATTCCGCTAAAATCGACGGTCAGTGGGTGGAAACTGAGGTTCTTGAAATAACGAACCTTCGTAGGCCTTTTGAGCAGTGCGCGGCGATCGCGGATGAAGTCGCTGCCAATAACAAGGGCGGCAGCACGCCGGAGGCACGCGCCTGCTATGTCGTTGCGACTGAGATCGCAAAATATATCCGGGAGCTTCAGCCGCAGGCGCCGAAGCCTAGCGCGACCGTTGAAATTGCCGGCGTGATCGATGACGAACTGTCTGCCTCCCTCGGCGATATGCTCGACCGCGAAAAGCTCTGGCAGCACGTTCAGACTTTCGTCACGGATCAAAGCATCAGTTGCGAGGAGACCGTCTACCAGTCCGATCGCGTGATCGAGAATGGCTACGAGTTCATTGCCGGCTGCTGCAAAATCGTTGGCTATCTCCCGAGCGAGGGTGATTACGAATGAAGATGTGGACCCGTAAAACAGGATCGCAGCGAAGATCCAAAGTTCAATCCGTCGAGATCGCTCCTAATTTTTGCGGTCAAAACGGCAGCCAAAACCTCGCAATCAAAACTGAAGACGGGTGGTTGGTTATCGAACCTGAAAGTGAGGCCGAGACCCGGCAACTCATGAGTTCAGCCGCCATCATATTCCGTAATTACCGGGAGCCACGAATTTGAAATTCACCAAACTCACCATCGAGAACTTCATGGCGATCACCAGCGCCGAGTTCACCATGTCGGACCGCGGCCTTGTCCTCATTCAAGGTCAAAATCTCGATGACACGAGCGCCAAGTCGAACGGCGCCGGCAAATCCTCGATCTTCGACGCGCTCTGCTGGGCACTGTTCGGCGTGACAGCGCGCGGCGAGACCGGCGATCACATCGTCAACGACAATGCGGGCAAGAACACCCGCGTCGTGATCGAAATCAACGACAACGGTCACATTTACCGGATCGCGCGCCATCGCAAGCACAAACAGCTCAAGAATGCACTGACAGTCAGCCACCTGCCGCCCACGCTTGGCGCTGCCTGGGCCGATCTGACGAAAGGCACCGACAAGCTGACACAGGAAGTGGTCGATAAGATCCTCGGCTGCTCTCTCGACGTGTTTGTCGGCTCGATTTACGCCGGCCAGGAGCGAATGCCTGATCTTCCCGGCATGACCGACAAGCAACTCAAGATCCTCATCGAGGAGGCGTCTGGCGTGACGGTGCTGGAAGAAGCCTATGGCGAGGCGCGTAGTCGAGCGCAGCTTGCCAAGGCGGCCGCCCAAGGTGTGATCCAGAGTTTCGACACCACGATCACCAGAAAAGCCGCGACCGAAGATCACTTGCGTAATGCCGAACAGCAGCGCGCCGATTGGGAAACGCAGCGCACGGCGCGTATCACGCAGGAGACCGGCTTTGCGCGTGACTATGTGCAGAAGGTGCGCGCCACCGATGCGCTGATCGTCGCGGAGCCGACGCTGACCGACCTCGAGACCCGGATCAAGGATCTCGACGTCAAGATCGCGGCCGTTGGACATGAAAATGCGACCCTGACCGAACATGAGCGCGACCTCGCCAACAAGAACGGCGAAATTCGCTCGCTCCAGGCGGAAGTCACGCGGTTGGCGAACGACTATAAAAAACGCAAGGAGGCGGTCGAACAGATCGATCATACTGTCGGCTGCCCGTGCGACGCCTGCGGACGCGACATGACGGCCGACGAGATTGCTCCGGCGCGTGCCGCAGCCGTCAAGCAGGCCAATTCAATCGCTGCAACATACAAGACTGCAAAGCAGCAGTTGGATAGTGCTCTCATCGACGCACAGAAGCTTGCTGACGCGCGGGACGCATTCAAAGCGTCAATGACTGATGTAACGCAGGCAACGACGCTCAGAGCGCAATTGCAAGCGAAACGAACGCAAGTGGAAGCGTTGGTCCGCGAGAAGGAGACCGACGCTGTTCGCGCCAGGCAGCACGCCGAACGGGCGAAGGCGATCAAGACCGAGATCAATCCGCATGATCGCACCATCGATCGCTTCAAAGCGCAGATCGAGGAAGAGGAGCAGCGGCTCATTGACCTGACCGAGAACAAGGAGAAGGCCGACACGGACGTCGCCCATGCCGATGCGGTCGTGAAGGTGTTCTCGCCGGCAGGTGTCCGCGCGCACATCATGGATGAGGTGACGCCGTTCCTGAATGCCAGGACGTCGCACTATCTCGGCACGCTGTCTGACGGCAACATCACCGCGACCTGGACGACGCTCGTGCCGAACGCAAAAGGCGAGCTGAAGGAGAAATTCTCCATCGAGGTCGAGAATATGCAGGGCGGCAAGCGGTTCGGGCTGCAGTCAGGCGGCGAGAAGCGCAAGGTCCGGATCGCATGTGCGCTTGCACTGCAGGATCTCGTGGCGACCCGCGCGACGAAACCTATCGATCTGTTCCTCGGTGACGAAATCGATGACGCGCTAGACGAGGCAGGTCTCGAGCGTCTGATGCAAGTCCTGGCTGAGAAGGCCAAGGAACGCGGCTCGGTGTTCGTGATCAGCCATAATTCGTTGCGGGACTGGATCCCCCAGATCATCGAAATCGAGAAGCAGAACGGAGAGACGACGGTGCGCGAGGTAGCGGCATGACACAGACGATGGAGCCAGTTCATCCGGGTGATCTTGAGGATCTGCTCAAGTCGGCGTTCGCAGCCGGCCTCGACAAGAGCCAAAGCCAACTCGACGGCGAAGATTTGAAGCGCTGGAATCAATATCGCAAGCGACCAGCGCCGCTGAGCGTTCATCAACGTGTAGAGTTTGCTTTGATGAGCCCAGCGCCTTCAGATCATGTGCTGGGATGGACAAAGGTTCCGGAAGAGCCGACGCTTGAATTTCTGAAGTCGATCAACCGCGACAAGCAGGTGCTCGCCTATGAGAACGGGCGTTACTACAACGCTTGGTTCGAGTTCGAGCAATCCGAAGGCGGCTGGCTCTGGATGGATGACGCTGACAGCGAACCCAACCCAAGCCATTACCGCTCGCTCGGCCCTATCGGAATCGCAGCGTCGGAGACGCCAAAGTGACAATCGATGATCTCGCCTATTGCTTCTGGTCGGTGCATCCCAGCGATTTGGATGAGTGGCTGAAGACCGCCCCGCGTATCCCAGATGGCTACAAGGGCGGCGTCAGAGCCTGGTTCTTCGCGTGTGAAATGCGCAAACTGTTCGAAGTCCCGCAACTGGGCGGCTCATCGGAGGATCTACGCAACACGCTTTGCGGCGTGCTCGAGGTGTTCGGCATCGATGGCGCCGAGAAGATCCTGACCTACGCGCTCAAGCACCGCGGAACGAACGCCTTCGACGGAAGGCCTGTCGTCAAGGTGCCACCCATGCCCGAAACGGTTGATCGCCGGTCGCTCGATGACGATGAGTCGGACGGCTATCTGGAAAGCGATATCGACTGGGCGCGCAACAATCCGGACGCCTTGGCCTGGCTCGCCCATAAT